>CAYPHJ010000049.1:19197-32163 GCA_964410485.1 uncultured Syntrophobacteraceae bacterium | reverse complement strand
TTCGTTGAAGTCAGCGCGCAATGGGTGCCTTATGTGCTGAACGATCTGGCCGATCGCTTCCGGCGTAAAGGCAAATCATTTCCTGCGAATGCGCTCGCAGTCAATAACATGTGGGTTGCCTGCGAAAACACGGATGATCTGCCTTACGTCTTGAGCCATGCGGGTGAGGACTGCCTCATGATCGGCACCGACTATGGGCACCACGACCCGTCGACGGAGCTCAATGCCATTCATCTGCTGCGCAAGGACAAGAGGGTTGCGCCCGCCGCCGTAAAGAAAATTCTCGAGGACAATCCACGACAGTTCTACGGCCTCAACTGACGCCGGCACGTAAACGTTATGCGCTCGGCGCTTAGCCCTCAGTGTTTGCTCAGCTGCTTCCGACGATTGCTTTTATCTTCGACCGGACTTCCAAGCCCTTTTCTCTCATCAGCGGCAGATATGCCGCGTTGAACCATTTTTCCAATGCTTCGGCATAGCCTCGGCGCTCGCGCAGGCGGTCGTACCAGGCGGGAACATGCGGCCGCTTGTCCCAGAGAAACTGGAGCTGCAGATGATCGAGCCGCGTTATGTACGGCGCATAGCCGATATCGGCGAGCGAAAATTCGCTGCCGGCAAGCCATGACTCCTGTGTCAGCGCCTCTTCCATATCGGCGAGCAATTTGTCGAAGCGCCTGACCGCGTCGGCAAAAAAGCGCGATTCCACTCCTTTGGTAATGTTCTCCCAGCTTTTCTCCCGCTTTACCGGGTCGGGCATTTTCTTATGAAATTCCTCCAACGCCTCCATCCCTTGGGCAAGCTTCTGGTGACGGAAGGCAATGGCAGAGCTGACGACGCTCGTTGCCGCATGCACGCCCTCATCGAGCTGCTTTGTCCAAAGCCGCATATGGGCGCGCGCGGCGGGATCTAACGGCCGCAGCCTCGGCGCGGGGTACGCATCGTCGAGATACTCGCAGATGACTGTTGACTCGATGATGACCCTGCCATCATCCACCAGCGTGGGAACGACAGCATTGGGGTTGAGCTTTAAGTAGTCCGGTTTCTGCTGATCGCCGGCGCGCAGGTTCAAATGACGGCCTTCCCATGTGAGTTTCTTTTCGGCCAGGGCAAAGCGCGCCTTCTGAGCGCAAACCGACATATCGTTATGATAGAGCTCGAGCATGGCTACACCTCCATGTGCTGCGCGAATGCCGTGCGCAATAATGATGCTATCTGAAAGTAGAGTTCAACAGCCAGGCTAAACGAATTCCGGCTTGAAGCAGCCGGGTTCGTACGACGGGCCGAGCGTTTGCTACATACCCATCAAATAGCTCCTGTCTTTCCCCAAACGATAGTCTGGCAAACTCGCCCGTGGTCTCTTTAGGATACGCATGGGTGCGAGCGAGGAGCGCCGATTCATTGGCCCATGATGCTGGATTTCCCGTCTGCCAGCGCAGGCGATCCGCATCGCTGAGAGTCGCGCGCAGTCGCTTGGCCGCTTCATCCTCGCTTCCGTCTTCCATCTCGACCAAGTTGAAGTCCCAAAACAGGTGCAAGTTGGTGACCTCGCCGCGATAACTCACGAGGATGGTGTTGCCGCCCAGGTCGGTCGCTCTGCCGGCATGCAGCGGTTGGTGTATATCGCCCACCAGGTGCACAACATAGCGCAGCGCCATTCGCTTGAGAGCCAGCGGCGCATTTTTATCGGCGACACTCGTTGCGTACCACTTTAGGGCTTCCACGATACAGTCTTTTTGCGGGCAGTCGCGCGCCTGGTCATAGCCTGCGGCATCGTCGGGGATAGAAACAAAATGCAATGCGTTGAGCTCACGGAGGCTCCTACCTTCATGATCGGGCCATATGGATGCATCGGCCAAAGTCGTGCCGGGCGAAAGAATCTCTTTAACCTCGTGTCGTGCTTCGTCGCTCAGATATGCCGTCGCGATGAGTGCTACAATACGATGACCCTTGTCCGACCAGGCGAAGGCGGGAAACGTCACGAAGAGATGGAACAGTAGGACCGTGGTCAAAAACGCCCTGATCATCGGTATTTGAGCCCGTGCCGTCACGCTGCGTGGCTGGGGTCCCAGCAGGTGCGGAGGTTTTCGTTGAAACTATCCAGAAGTTGCATGTCTTCTGCGCTAATCTCAAAATCGAAGACAGCCGCGTTTTCGAAGATATGCTCACGATTGGCGGACTTGGGAATCACCACCAGTCCGTGCTGCAGCGCCCAGCGAACGAGAATTTGCGCCGGCGATTTAGTGCCCGGCCGCCGCGATAGGAGGGCTGATCCGGCCGATCCATACTTCCTGGCAACCGCGATGAGTTTAGGATCGTTCAGTCGCTCGCCGTGAGTCAGCGGGCTATAGGCCTCGAGGACAATTTCCTTGTTTCGACAAAAGGCGAGTAAGTCTTGTTGATACAAATAGGGATGAAACTCCACCTGATTGACCGCGGCAACGGTCCCCGTGTCGGCGAGGACGTCCGTTAAATGTCGAATGGTAAAGTTGCTGACGCCGATCGAGCGTGCCGTGCCTTTGGCGCGGAGCCTTTCGAGGACACGCCAGCTTTGCCCGCGCTCCGGGACGGGGTAGTGCATCAGGTAGAGATCAACATAGTCAAGCCTGAGCTTGCGCAGGCTGCCGTCGAGCGCCCGCTCCGGGTTGCCGTGATGGGAGTTCCATAATTTGGTTGTGACAAAAACATCTTCTCGCGGAATGGCACTCTTTCTAAGCGCGGCGCCGACACTCTCTTCGTTGCCGTATATCGTCGCAGTATCGATATGCCGGTAACCTGCCTCGAGCGCGGTAAGCACTGCCGCTTCGCACCGGGCGCCGCTAATCTGCCACACGCCGAATCCAAGCTGAGGAATCAGGCGACCATCGTTCAGCGGCAGTTTGGTTTCAATCGTAAGTTCCATAAGCCGGATGCTCCCAAGCACTTGGTTTAATTGCTTTCTACATGAAGTCTAGCACAAGGTCGGTGTGATGCGAGCACTCAAAACTCAGTCACCCGCTTGAAAAGAAAATCCCCTGGTCCTGCGGCCCGCCCCCTTTGCAAAGGGGGCTATTGGGGGATTTGATCAGCGCTTGGTCCATCCTGCTGCCGCCGTTCTGTGTCTGAGGGCTGTTTTTCATTCTCTGTGGGCGAGCGTAAGCTCATGAAACACTTCGGTGAGGACTATGTTTCTTCTGTGGTTGCGGCTTTGCCCCGCTAGGCTGTATTGATGCTCCTGGCGAATTCTGTGACCGCGATACGCTGGCCGTTTTGACACCCTATTTCGCCCGCTTGCAAGAAAACTTCTCTAAAAAGCTCGCTACGAAGGTTTTTGTTTTTAACCAAGCCGTTCCGGGTCCAAAAATATAAACCTCCGCTTTCTCGAAGAAGACGCAGCAACTCGAACCCCGTACGCGTGCGTTCGTCGCGGTCTGGTCTTCCGTCCGTGTTGCCGGAATTCACATCACCACGAAGCACACGAAGGGCACGAAGATTGGACACCTGATCAATTAAAATGTCTTCACTTCTTCGTGCCTTCGTGGTGAGATTGCTGCATCTACCTCGGTTGGGAATTGGTCGCTCTGCGGTTCTGCGGTTAAGATCGTAGCCATTGCTGTGGCGTGGAATAGATTCGAGGAGTTGGCTTAAGTCCGTTGAGACAGGCAGCGGCAGTCCTTTGAGAAAATTAATGATGCGAGTCGTGATGAAAAGCGTATAGAGGTCTTGCCTACTGAAATGGTCGGTTTCAATCGCCATGGCGGTGAGCCGGGCTTTGACATAGTCCGATTCGGTCAAGTTTAAACCACGAGCAATGGGCGCGTCGGGTGTCATGTAAAAAGGGGATGCGCCGAGCAAAACCGGCAACCGCGCGTTGAACGCCAATGTCTGGACCATGCTCCGCAAACTTTCATTTGGCAGCCCGAGAATCTGGTACGAGACAATTCTGAAACCGAGTTGAACGGCCTTGTGAACGACTTTGAGATAGGCTTCGAGCGTGTGTGGCCGCTTGGTGGTTTCGCGCACGGTTTTGTCCGAGCTTACCAGCGCTAGATTCAACTGCGAAAAGCCCGCCTGGAACATTAGCTCCAGCAACTCGTCGTCGAGGCTCAGATAACTGATGCCGTTCATCGCGACGAACTCCATCTCCCGATTTGGGAATCGCGTGATGAGACGACGGCAAAGCTGTTTGAACGTGCTCTTGTAATAAGTCAAGTTGTCGTCCTCAAAATCGATGACGCGGTAACCCTGCTGATAACGCAACTCGATTTCTATCAAAACATTTTCCAGCGAACGGCGGCGGTAGTTCATGCCAAACGTGGTATGTACGGAGCAGAAGGAACATTTGTGCGGGCAACTCCGTGACGTAACCATAAAGGTCATAGGCTTTCCCGCCAGGGTATATCTCGACGGCGTAAAATCAGTCAGGTCAGGAAAAGGCAACTCGGCGATAGAAAAGTTGGCAGCCGCAGGATTGAAAACAATCTCGCCCGCCTTTTTGTAAATAATGTTTGGCACATTATCGAGCGTTAGCCGACCCTGGAGGAAACGCAGAAAGTCAACAAGCGCCTGCTCGCCTTCACCGCGGATGACGTAATCGACGTTTGGCGAAGAGAGCAGGGATAGAGGCGCGGCGGAGGCATGCGCGCCGCCCATCACGACAGGAACAGCGAGGCGTTTTTTGACACGCGCTGCGACTTCCAGAGCTTCACGATAATAGGGCGTAAACAAGGAAGAGATCCCGACGATGGCCGGGTTGATCTCCGCCACATCGGCTTCGATTTCATCGAACGGCCGGCCGAAATGATAGTACTGGTGGAACGAAGAGAAAGGGGAGCGGTCCGCCACTGAATAGTAGCCGGAAAGGTATTTCAATTCTCTAGGTATCGCGACTGTACGCCGGCCGCAGCTACCATGGTAATCACGAATGACAACTTCGACATCCGGAAGGTGTTTGCGAACAGCGGCTTTGAGATAACAAAGCCCTATGGGCTGCAGCCGGACGTCGGTATCGTAAAAATCCTGAACCGGCGGCTGAATGAGAAGAAGTTTCATTGAATTACTGAGCTATAGCCGATTTGCGTGTCAGACGAAAGGAGAGTTGAACGGCGAGATGCGGCGCCGAATAGTCCAAAACATGGAGTGTTGGCTTGCCAAATGGAAAACGAATCACTAGAATCGGCAAAAGACTGCTCCCAGGCCTTGTTGCGGAATGAACCGGTTTCCACAAAATTTGCAGGCCGCGCGCCCGCCTCCCACTAAGCGCTAAACGGTCACGGTCCGTGCCGCCTCTCCGGCGGTAAAGTAATCTTTCCTCGATAGTTATAAAGGGTCACAAAATTGAATTGACATTGAGCCCTCAAAATTTCCCCTAACCCCTCTTTTCCCAAGAGGGGAAAATCCTCCCTTTGGCAAAGGGAGGTTAGGAGGGATTTTCAAAAATAATGCAGTCACTATTATAGACCCTTTATAGTTCGTCCTCGACGATCGGGGAGTAATTCATCACGACAACAACACCTAACGGAGAAAAGAAAAATGTCTCGTATGAAAACATTGTTTACCACGATGTGCGCGGCGTTCGCCGTGCTTGGTTTCACTGCCACAGCGCAAGCCCAGACCTCGTCTTTCGATATCCTGGGGCTTCGCACCGGCATGACCGAGCAGGAAGCCCGCGACGCTCTGAAGGCGGTCGACGCCAATGCAAAGCTCAGAGTTGTCACGAAGCGTTACCAATACCATGATGGAATCGAGGTGGTGTATACGGAAGAGTTCCTGGACAGAATTGAGTTGCCGGACTCCAGAGAGGGATCCTTAACCCTCTATTTTTCGCCTCCTCCGAAAGAGCAACGCGTGTTCGCTGTCAAGCGGAGCTCGAGTGGAATGCAAAACCCACCCACCGTAAATCAGTTGCGCGACACGCTCGTTCAGAAATTCGGAGAGCCGGCGTTCGCGGATAGTCGATTCCTCGAATGGGACGCCAAGGGTGGGCCGGCGTGCCTCAGGCAGCCCAAGCGCCGCACCCTGTTCGCCCCAGACTCGGGAAGGATTTTAAAAGCGGTGCAGAACCGTAAAATCGCAGACGTTTCACAATGCGCCGCTGTGGCCCAATATGAGCTGCAGACCGCCGGCGGTTTTGTGCAATTCTTTTACGCCACCATTGCGGATGTGGGTGCCTGGGCGGCTGCCGAGCAAGCGGCAAACCAGTGGGTTGCCGGGCTTGCGGCAGAAGCGAAGAAAGCACAAGCCGGGAAAGGCTCAGCGCCGAAATTGTAGGCGCAATCACCGAACGGTTCCGACGCGTCGAGATCGTCGTGCTGGACTGACCGATGATGCAATGTCTTATTGCTATACTTGTTGCGGCTATTTCGACGGGCTGCGTCGTCGCGCCGCTCGCGGCGGCGGAATCCAGCGCCTCGGTGACCCTGGAGGACATCGCGCGGATCTTTTCGGCACCGGCGGAGGTGATCGGTCATGTTGTCGCGGGGTGGAGGGATCTGGACGAGATTCCGAATGTCCAGTGGGCCGAGCTTCCGCCGCGGATCACGCCGACCGCGTTCGAACGCGAAGGCACGGCGAGACTGCAAGAGTTCGGTCCGGCCCGCCTCCGCGCCAGCGGGCCGCGGGCTGGCGTGACGGAGATTCTCATCCGTACAGAGACGGGCAGCAGTGATCTTGCTCGGCTGCTCACAGCGCAATTTTCTGCGTTGACAACACTAAGGAAGATACACGATGCGTCCGATCGCTCGCTCGTGACGACTGCTTGGGAGGTGACGCTAAGTGGGCGCAAACCGTTTTACCTGACCATGGATATGGCGCCTCCAGCCTCCGAGCGCGCTCTGCGCCGGATTGTCTTCAGATTTCTGCTCGATCCGCCGGAGCGAACTGTTTACCCTGTGGACAGCGCCAGTACTGAGATCGCGGTTTGCGGTTTCTTTCGTGAGCCGTTCATGTTTTGGCTGTGGCGCATGGCGGCCGGATTTCCGAATGCCAACCGGGTGGTCCATCTCAAGGGTATTGAGCCGATTCGGTTCAAGACGCGCGACGGTATAGAGTTGGCCGGATACAAGCTCGAGGCCACGGAGGCGAAGGGCTATCTCTTGGTCGCGCAGGGCAATGCCACGCTTGCCGATCAACTGATGGCTGAGCTTGAACCCTTTCGCGACTTGGGTTTCGACGTGTATGTGTTCGATTACCGTGGCTATGGAACATCACAAGGGAAAAGCCGCCTCGCTGCCATTGTGGGCGATTATGCTGAAATCGTTTCTTACTTGAACACGCTGGGTTATGCGCAGCGTTTGCTTTATGGAATCTCCATGGGAGGCATAATCTTACTCAACGCCGCAGGCCGGAGCGAGGCTTACGACCGCCTGGTGATAGATTCCTCACCGGGGAGAATCTCCGACCGCGGATGTCCCAGAGAGTACGATCCGGTCGAGCATGTGCCCGAGGACGCATCGAGATTGATGATCATTTCCGGTGACCGCGATACGGTGGTCACACCCGCGCAAATGGATGAATTGATTCAAGTAACCGGCTCCCGCGGCGCCCGCGTTGTACAGGACAACGAATTCGCCCACCCGCATCAGGACTCCTACGCAACTCACCAGCGCAGGCAAAACGAAATCATAGCGTTTCTGCTGCAGAAGTAAGCCGAGCGCGCCGGTAGAAAGTTCGAGGTTCGGTGTTCGAAGTTATGTCGGAGAACTTTAGCCACTAGAAGGGGTGTGCCGCCGGCGGCCTTGCGGGCACATTCAGTGCGCAAGGACCACCAGCTGGACCACGTCTTCTTTGCCGGTACAGAAAAAATCCCCCGGATTCTGTGGCAGTGGACAACCGGCACTTCTTTATCCGGCTACTTTTTCTTCCGCGGGTCATCTTTAGGATCTACATAGTTGATTTCCCACGGCCCGACGGACGTTAACTGGACGACCGTCTCACCGTCGGCGATTACAAAATGGGGCATTCCCGGCGGCATTGAAGTGTAACTCCCGGCTTCGAGTGGTTTAGTAGCCTCTTTGTCAAATTCCTTGCCGGAGCCAAGGCGAAACGTTCCGGAAACCACAGTCACACGCTCCACGTTGGGATGAGTGTGGGGCGAGATGCGAAAGCCGTCCGGCATTTTGAGCCGCATTGTGAAGACTCCCGGTTTTCCCGGATTGCCCTCTAAAATGGCGAACTGTGCCCCCGGCTCGAGTGAGGCAGGTCCGTCCTTCCATTTAATGTCTCCGGGTTGATAGATTAAATGATGTTCCGGTCCTTTATCTACGATCCCGACTATTGCTTGATCCTGGGCGTTCGGTGCACCGGCCATGAGCACGAGAAAAAATACAACAGTTCCGATCGAGGTAAATCTGTACATATTGGCTCCTCCTTGTCTCGGTTTCTTAAAATAGCTTCCGCACAGGCGTGCGCATCAGCCCGCGAGAGGTCGCGATCTCAATTAAGCCACCGGCGGGCTCCGGCATTGGTATGCGGCATATTGCATTGGCGTAATGCCCCGGCGGCACTTCGGCTAACGGATCAAGCGGGAGATGCATCACGAAGTGCCGTTTGTCGACTGTGAACGAGGCACGGATATCAGGTGAGTGGCGACGCAGTCGTCACAAGGCGCATGAGCTGGAAATCAGCCGACGGAACAGAATATTGAGTATCTATATCTACCCTCCAACAAGAGAGCTAGAAGATCAAGGGTGCTTGGGGAACAACGGTCGAAAAATGCGGTACAACTCTACAAACGAGTATAACCGTGAGCTTTGCAGTTGCCCAAGAGAAAGATAGAATCGGGAAGGGATCAATTGACCGAATTGAGGTCTGCCCACAATATGACTCCATTAGAGAATGACGGCGGAAAGCCAAGCACGCTCAAACGAGCAACCTTGCCGGCTTTTGTAAAGCCGCAACTCGCCACGCTCGTGGATTCTGTTCCTCGCGGCCACCAGTGGCTGCATGAACTCAAATTTGACGGCTATCGTATGTTGTGTCGGATCGACGACGGGCGCGCGGTACTGTTGACACGCGAAGCCCAGGACTGGACAGCGCGCTTCAAGCGGATCGCACAAGCTGCCAGCATGTTGACGACGGGCGCAGCGCTGCTGGACGGCGAGGTCGTGGCATTCGACGAACAGGGCAGGACAGATTTTCAGCTGTTGCAGAATTCGATCAGCAACCCTGCAGACGAAAATCTCGCCTATTTTGCTTTCGATCTTCTATATTGCGATGGCAAAGACTGGACAGCGACACCGCTTCTTGCCCGCAAACAACGTCTTGAAGAGCTGTTAAAATCCAAAGGCCGGAGCGAACCACCCGGATACATCCGTTTCAGCGAGCATTGGATTGGACAGGGCGATGTGCTTTTTGCAAAGGCCTGCGACATGGGACTCGAAGGAATCGTCTCAAAGCGAGCCGATCAACCTTATCACCCCGGTCGAAGCCGGAATTGGCTGAAGATCAAATGCCATCACAATCAGGAGTTTGTCATCGGCGGCTTCACCGATCCCGCCGGATCCCGTACGGGTCTTGGGGCTTTGCTGCTCGGCACTTACGGTGACGATCAACGATTGCGCTACGCCGGCCGAGTAGGTACAGGTTTTACAAGTGAGACATTGACAGAGTTGCGCGCCCGCCTCGATGGACTCGTGCAACCCGAGTCGCCGTTTGTCGATGGCCCAACGGGCCGGCAGGCAAAGGGTTTGCACTGGGTGAAGCCGGAGCTCGTAGGCGAGGTGGAGTTTACCGGCTGGACCCGAGATGGCGTGCTGCGACATCCTTCATTCAAGGGGTTGCGTGAAGATAAACGGCCCCGACAGATCAGGCGTGAGGAGGCACGGTCGACCGTAGACATGATTCGGCGCAAAAAAAACTCCAAAAAGAACTCCGAAGACGCGGCGAATGGTACAGAAGGAATAGAAATTGCCGGAGTCAAACTCACCCATCCAGACCGCGTCCTCTACCCGGATCAGGGGATTACGAAACGCGATCTGGCGCTCTACTACGAAAAAGTGGCCGAATGGATACTACCCCATGTCGAAGGGCGTCCGCTTACGCTGGTGCGCTGTCCGGAGGGGCACGATAAACAATGTTTCTATCAGCGACACATGCGCGGGCCTCATGACCCGGCGATTATTCCCATCAAAGTGCGAGAGCGCGGATCGATGGTCTCCTACGTTTCGGTTGACTCCCTTGCCGGACTGATCGCGCTGGTCCAGCTGGGTGTTCTGGAGCTGCATGCGTGGGGCTCGCGTAGGGGAAAGATCAATTGTCCCGATCGGTTGATCTTCGATCTCGATCCGGATCCGGCGGCGCCATGGAAGTTGCTGCGAGATGCCGCCCGTCGGCTGCGCTGGCGACTCGCGGATGTGGGTTTGGGATCGTTTGTGAAAACGACGGGTGGCAAAGGGCTTCACGTGGTCGTGCCGATTGTGCCGAAAGAAAATTGGAATTTCGCCAAGGAGTTTGCCAAAACGGTCGCCCAAAGCCTCGTTGAGGAGGCGCCCCATCAATACATAGCAACAATGTCCAAAGCCAAACGGAAAGGCAAAATATTCATTGACTACTTGCGCAATGCGCGCACAGCCAGTGCCATTTGCTCTTACTCGCCGCGTGCGCTCTCCGGTGCACCCGTTTCCGTGCCCCTTCGCTGGGAGGAAATCAACGACGATCCGCGCTCGAAGTTCACGATAGTCAACGTACCCGCGCGTATCAGTCAAATACAAGACCCCTGGAAGGGGTATGAAGCGGCGCGCGCTCCCATTAGCCGCAAGATGCTCAAAAATCTTTGACTTGTTGTCCCGGGAAAGCACCCATAAAGACCTCCCAAAAATCTCATTCACAACGCGGCGAACCCACCCCTTGTCCCACACCTGCAATACCAGCGCGCTAGCGGGTCCACTGATGAGACATTCACATATCGCCACATAATCCCCCTCCGGCTTTTGCGGCAGGATCTGCGCGGGATCAAGTGGCACACACGTTGCACAAAAAACGATCAGCGCAGATTCAATCCTTCTACCCCGCTCGGATAGAAAGCGGCCAAAAACACAATCCGGAGGAACGTTATGGCGCAAACGGCGGCGGACGTATTGATGGACACCCTATCGGACTGGGGGGTTGAAGTGGTTTTTGGGCTTCCTGGTGATGGCATTAACGGTATTATGGAGTCTTTGCGCAAGCGCGCGCAAAAAATTCGCTTTATCCAAGTGCGCCACGAAGAATCGGCGGCCTTCATGGCCTGCGCGTATGCGAAATTCACCGGCAAGCTGGGAGTCTGCCTCGCGACATCCGGTCCGGGTGGAATTCACCTTTTGAACGGTTTATACGACGCCAAAATGGATGGACAACCCGTCCTGGCGATCACCGGCCACCATTATCACGACCTCATCGACACATTCGCGCAACAGGACGTTAATCTCGACCGCGTATTTATGGACGTGGCGCTTTATTCGACGCGTGTCATGGGCGCTCCCCATGTCGAGAATGTTGCCCACCTCGCCTGCCGTACGGCGCTAAGCCGGCGCGGCGTCGCGCACATCAACTTTCCGGTTGATCTACAGGAACGCGAAGCCGGTGAGCGGTCCAAGAGAAACATCCCGGGCCACAATTCGCAGGTGTTTGCTGCGCGCTCTGGGCTGCCGCAAGAAGCGGATATCGATGCGGCGGCTGAAATTCTGAATGCGGGCAAGAAGATTGCGATTCTCGCAGGTCAGGGCGCGTTGGGTGCTACTGATGAGTTGGAGCAAGTCGCCGAAAAGCTGGGCGCGCCGATCATAAAGGCTCTCTTGGGTAAAGCCGCGGTGCCTGATGATAGCCCGTACACCACCGGTTCGGTTGGTTTATTGGGCACTAAACCTTCCCAGGAAACCATCGAGGAATGCGATACGCTGCTTATTGTTGGTAGCTCTTTTCCCTACATCGAGTTTTTGCCTAAACCCGGACAGGCGCGCGGCGTTCAGATCGACGTCGACCCGACACGTCTCGGGTTGCGCTATCCGGTCGAAGTCGGTCTTGCAGGTGATAGCCGGCTAACCCTGCGCAAGCTTCTGCCGCATCTACGGCGCAACGAGGACCGCAGCTTTTTGAGCAAAGCTCAGGAGGGCATGAAGGATTGGTGGCGCCTCATGGAAGAGCGCGGTACGCGGAATGACATCCCCATGAAACCACAGGTCGTGGCATGGGAGTTAGGAAAGCGGTTGGCGCCGAACGCGATCGTTACGAGCGACTCGGGAACGATTGCCACCTGGTTCGCTCGGCAAATTCCAGCACGTCGAGGACAAATGTTCTCGTTGTCAGGAACGCTTGCAAGCATGGCGAACGGCTTACCCTACGCAATTGCCGCTCAGGTCGCGTATCCCGAGCGTCAATCCGTCGCCTTTGTCGGTGACGGGGGCTTTTCAATGCTCATGGCTGAATTTGCCACGGCGGTGAAGTACCAGCTGCCGATCAAAGTCATCATTGTGAAGAACAACACGTTAGGCCAAATTAAATGGGAGCAGATGGTCTTTCTGGGCAATCCGGAATACGGCTGTGAGCTGCAACCGATCGACTTCGCCGCGTTCGCGCGGGCGTGCGGGGGCACGGGATTTACGATCGAGGAGCCGGCGCAATGCGGTGCCGTGTTGGACCGCGCGTTAGCCACTCCGGGCCCTGTAGTGGTGGAAGCTGTTGTCGATCCATTCGTGCCGCCCATGCCGGCCAAAATCACTTTCGATCAGGCGAAGAAGTTCGCCGAATCGCTCGCACGCGGTGAACCGGACCGGTCAAAGATCGCATGGACGGTTCTGTCGGACAAGGTGCGGGAGCTGATTTGACCAGGCTCAGGATAAGGCTAAGGTTGAGGCTCAGGTTTAGGTTAAGTCAGCCGTACCCTCAAGTGTTTTTAGGGGCGACGCTGGGGAACGATGATGCAAATCGGATACTCACTTTCGAGCGAGGAACATTCGCCTAACAATTTGGTCCGTTACGCTAAGCAGGCGGAGGAGGCCGGCTTTAGTTTTGCGT
>CAYPHJ010000049.1:0-19097 GCA_964410485.1 uncultured Syntrophobacteraceae bacterium | reverse complement strand
AACAATTTGGTCCGTTACGCTAAGCAGGCGGAGGAGGCCGGCTTTAGTTTTGCGTTAGTTTCGGATCATTACCACCCCTGGATCGAGCGTCAGGGGCAGAGCCCGTTCGTATGGTCGGTGCTTGGCGCTATTTCACAAGCGACCCAGCGCCTTCAGATCGGAACCGGAGTGACTTGCCCGATTCTTCGGATTCATCCGGCAATCATTGCACAGGCGGCCGCGACGGCGGCGCTGATGCTGCCCGGCCGCTTTTTTCTTGGCGTAGGCAGTGGCGAGAATCTGAACGAGCACATTCTGGGTACGCACTGGCCGCCCATCCAGGTGCGACACGAGATGTTGGAAGAAGCCGTCCGAGTGGTGCGATTACTTTGGCGAGGCATCAACGTTAATGTTCGGGAGGAGCTTCAAGGTTCAAAGGTTCAATATCTTGAAGGTTGAAGGGAGTTGAACTGTGATCCGGAACCTTGAACTAGAAAGAATCTGATGAATCCAATTGGCGCAAAGCGTTGGGCAATAGCAGAAGGATATATCCCACCCTACGGCCATGGCCCGGCCCCTCAGCTCACGAGTCATGAGACTGTTTGCATTTTGAACGCGACCGATACGGAAGCCGAAATCAATATAACGATTTACTTCGCCGATCGCGACCCGGTCGGCCCTTATCGCGTGATTGTTCCCGCGCGGCGGACGCGACACGTGCGATTCAATGATCTCGACGATCCGGAACCCATCCCAAAGGATACGGATTTCGCGAGCGTCATAGAATCCGCTGTGCCGGTGATTGTGCAGCACACGCGCCTTGATTCACGACAGGCGGAAAACGCCTTGCTGAGCACGATTGCATATTGCGGCTGAAACCCCTCACGTCCGCGAGGCTATGGCATGCGGATCCATGAACAGGTCGAAGTCTTCTCCCTTATGGCGGCGCGCCCCACGATTCATGCACATGTCGTGATCGGCAAGTCCGACGGGACGGTTCACGGCAGCCATCTCCTCGAAGCTCATGTGTGGCCGACGCTGGAGGTCGTATTGACTGAAGCGCCCAAGCACCTGCGACGCCAGGTCGATGCCGAGACAGGCCTTGCGCTTATCGCGTTGGGCGAAAGCCAGCAGGTAATGTGTCCACCGCAAAGCAACAAAGCTCGGTTGCAATGAAAGTAACACTTTTTGATTTGTGGGAAGCGCTCCACACGAGCTTTTGGTTCATCCCCGCCCTGATGACCGTGGCGGCGATAGGCCTATCGTACGGGCTTGTTGCTGTTGACTCGGCGCTACGCGAGGCCCGTGTTGACGAGATCGAGCCGCTGTGGACAGGCGGTGCCGAGGCGGCTCGGCAGCTTCTCGCGACCATCGCCCAGTCGATGATCACGGTCGCCGGCGTCGTGTTCTCTATCACGATTGTCGTGTTGACGCTGGCTTCGTCACAGTTCGGCCCGCGTCTGCTGCGCAATTTTATGCGCGATCGGGGAAATCAGTTGGTGCTGGGAACTTTTGTGGCAACCTTCACTTACTCTTTGCTCGTGTTGCGCGCGATTCGCGGAGCGGACGGCGGTGAGTTCGTGCCGCATGTTTCCATTACTGTCGGCATTGGACTGGCGCTGATCAGCGTCGGCGTTCTGATCTATTTTATTCACCACGTGTCGGCTGCAATTCAAGCGCCGAGCGTAATTGATTCGGTCGCGACCGAGTTGGACCAAAGCATCGACCGGCTGTTTCCTGAGAGATTGGGCCAAAGCGTGGCACAGCCCAACTCGCATGAAGAGAATATTCCCCCGGATTTCGACCGCAGGGCGTGCTCCATCCCGGCTTCGCAAAGCGGGTACTTGCAGTTCATCGAGATCGACCGACTAATGCAACTCGCCGTAGACGAAGATCTGTTCTTGCGGCTAGAGTATCGCCCCGGTCATTTCATCGTCGAAGGCAGTTATCTGGCGAAGGTCTGGCCGGGCGAAAAGATCGACGAGCACCTCTCGCAGCGGATCGTCGCGGCGTTCAATCTCGGCATTCAGCGCACGCCGACTCAGGACGTAGAGTTTGCCATCGACCAGCTTGTCGAAGTTGCGGTGCTTGCCCTCTCGCCCAGCATGAACGATCCGTTCACGGCAATGAACTGCATTGACCAGTTGGGGGTGGCTCTTTGCCGGCTAGCCGAACGGGAGATGCCCTCTCCCTATCGCTACGACAGCGACACAAAATTGCGAGTGGTCGCGCCAGCGGTGACGTTTGCGGGAGTTTTGGATGCGGGCTTTAACCAAATCCGCCAATATGGGCGATCTAGCGCGCCGGTGACAATTCGCCTGCTCGAGACACTCGCCATCTTAGCCGCGCGCGCCCGCAGGGAAGGCGATCTGCACGCAATAGCGCAGCAAGCCGAATTCATTCAGCGCGGGAGTCTCACCTTGCCTGAAGAGAGGGATCGCAAAGACGCAACGCGGCGTTATCTTGCGGTTTGTGAAGCGCTCCAGAAAAACGGCTTCACCGACGGCCTGCAACTGAAGTTCGATCCTCGCAACACCGGGCGCCGCTTGAAGGAGGGAACATGACAAACCGCCCTGAGGTCGTCGTTATTACCGGGGCTTCCGCGGGAGTGGGGCGAGCTACGGCACGGGCTTTTGCGAAACGAGGCGCGCATGTTGGCTTGCTGGCACGGGGGCGCGACGGCTTGGAAGCGGCAAAAGGGGAGGTCGAGTCGGCCGGTGGCAGGGCAATGGTTGTGCCAGCGGATGTGGCAAACGCGGAGCAGGTGGAGGCTGCGGCTGCCGCAGTAGAAGAAAACCTTGGACCTATTGATGTTTGGATCAACAACGCGATGGTATCGGTCTTTTCGCCCGTGAAGGAGATGACGACTGACGAGTACCGGCGTGTCACTGAAGTTACGTATCTTGGCTGCGTGTATGGAACTCAATCCGCCCTGAAGCGCATGTTGCGCCGCGATGCAGGAGCAATCATACAGGTCGGCTCCGCTCTCGCTTATCGAGCCATCCCGCTCCAGTCTGCGTACTGTGGTGCCAAACACGCTCTGCAAGGCTTTACTGAAGCGTTACGCTGCGAGCTTTTGCACGATGGCAGCAATGTGCGCTTGACCATGGTTCAGTTGCCGGCGTTAAACACCCCACAATTTTCCTGGGTCAAAAGCCGGCTCCCCAATAAGCCACAACCGGTACCGCCAATCTTTCAACCCGAAGTAGCGGCTGAGGCCATTTTCTGGGCGGCCCATAACAACCAGCGCGAAGTTTGGGTCGGCTGGCCTGTCGTGAAAGCCATCATGGCGAACAAGGTTGCTGCGGGTCTGGCGGATCACTATCTGGCGCGCACGGGGTACGAGTCCCAGCAGACCGATATTCCCGAGGACCAAAACCGCCCGGACAACCTTTGGGATCCAGTTCCGGGTGATCACGGCGCGCATGGGAACTTCGATGCGCAGGCCCGGGATATCAGCTGGCATTTTTGGCTGAGCAAGAACAAGCGGTTTCTGCCGTGGGCAAGCCTTGCATTAATGGCGATGCTGGCAGTTGGACGCCAGAGAAGGGCAGCGCGTGGCTGAGCTTGCCTGTGGGCTACCCTATACAGCCTATAACACTATACAGGGGCAAGGAAATTTCGTGGAATGTCGATTGCTACAAATAGCAGCAGAGGAGGACATGCTGGTGAAACCGATTTCCTGTGTTCTCGTGTTCTTGTCTGTCTTGATTGGTTCCGGCTGCGGTCCGCAGACCGCTCGCTTGGAAACAAGCCCCAGTGTCCCAGCGGCGGTAGGCGAGGCGAGATTGACGACAGATGAGAATGCAAACACCCGTGTTGAGCTGCAAGTCAAACATCTCGCTCCAGTGGAAAATCTAACACCGCCTAAAAATTTCTACGTAGTCTGGGCAGAAAGCCCCGAAGGCAAGACCATGAACTTGGGCCGATTGATGGTTCGGCCTGATCGCACCGGCCGCTTTGTCGGTATAACCCCGCTCCAGGTATTCCGCTTATTGGTCACTGCCGAGCAGGATCCGCTTCCCGCTGCCCCAAGCTCTCAGGTCGTGCTAAGGACCGATCTCTTGCGTAACAGGGGGAGCGGGTAGTCAGTGATATAAGCGCTCGGAGACGCGGTGGGCTCCTTCCAAATATCCTCCCCGTCGTCGTCACTCGGCGGTGAGGATCACCTCATTACGTTACGGCTTTGCGACACTTTTTGCGTGGAATTCCTAATTCTGGGACGAGATCAAGCCCTCAACCCGCACGCATTAGCTCGGCAGCCCGAGCATTCTTTCGTACGCTAGCAGGCGGCATATTGGTTGCGACATGCGGGAACTGTGTCGGAGCCGACGAGATTAGCCGTAGCCGGCACATCAGTCATGTGGAACCGGTATCATACCATTGAAGTTGTAAGGCCTCTTCTACGCGCATTCGGAGGGGCAATCCTTTTTTGTTTGCCCCTGCTAATGACGATGGAGATGTGGTGGTTGGGCTTTTACATGGATCGGGTCCGGCTTTGTCTATTTTTGGTATTGGCTTTTCCGCTACTCGTGGGGCTGTCTTATCACGCCGGGTTCGAGGAAACCTTTCGTCTGCGTGAGGATGTCGTTGACGCATTTGTCGCCTATGCGGTCGGCTTCATCGCGTCAGGCGTTGCCCTGCTGCTGTTTGACACAGGATCGGGCGCCGCCGACGATAACGTTCCAGACTATGGCAATCCGTCCCGTGTCCGGAGGCTATCTGGTCGAAGTAAGGCTGCGGAACGTTGGTGACGCAACTGCCGCCAAACTAAAGGTGCGGGGCTTGCTGATGAACGGGCAGCAAGCTGTCGAAGACAGCGAGGCGACCTTTGACTACTTACCGCGGCGCTCGGAAAGAGAGGGCGGTCTATTTTTTACCAACAATCCGCAAGACTACCAGTTAGTCATCCGGGCGGAGGGTTATGAAAAGCCGTAACGAGTCGAGTTGAAGCCGATGAGCTGGTGAGAGTGACAAAGCACTCTTCGGAAGGAACGATGCACCTGGCGTTATGCCGTTCTGGTCAATAAAGACCGTCATAACAGTCCGTATGCATCATTGCGAACCAACACCGATGGGCCGCGCGAACTTCACTCCAAGTAGAAGTGCCCCGGCTTACATCCCAGGGGGATGTCCGAGAGGCGGGAGTTTGATCACCACATTTGTTTCAAACTCGAACAGCGCGGCGTTTGAATATTCGAGACGGCCGGCAACCTGCTTTCGCGAAACCTACTTTGTGTCGCTTGAAACCCAATAAACCCCAAGTGATTCACTGGAAAAGCTGAGGAGAGCCATAGTGTTGCGCGAATCTTGTCCGGGCGTTGGGGCAACCCAACGCCGAACTTCTTTTAGAGCTCTGGTGGAACATAAATTGCGTTTCTGCGCGCTTATCGTGGGCCTGTTGCGCCAGCGGTAAGCCAATTCGATCAGGAGGAGAATTATGTTTGTTGAAACTTATCGACGCGAAGATACCGATTCGACCATACCCGAAGGCGAACTCAAGCCAATCCCGTACCCGAAAATTTCCGCCGAGGACTGGCGCGTCTGGACCTTGTTCTTGCCTGTGCGGGCAAACGAATTCGACAAGAAAGCTGCCTCTACGCTAAACGCTGGCTCTCTGTATCTACTGTATGGAATCCCCCGCCAGGTGGCTACAGAGATCCAGCGCAGCAGCGAGTATTTCGACAAGGTCGAGGTCTGGAGGAAGCGCGTGGTCGACAAAGATCCAATTGCAGTAGGGTACCAAGGTGATGATCGTTACATGATCGCGCGCTGGGGCATGGAAAAGCTGCTGCCGTTCGAGCGCGTAAAGAAAAGTATGCCTCTCATGCTCGCCTGGAAGTACGGGACTGATTATGCGGGTATTTTAGTCGGACTAAGTGGCCTTGGCTTTGTGGTTTGGAACTTTCTTCTGTAACGCCAGCCAGCTGGATGTGACGCGCCGCCACAGAGAGAGCGCGGCGCGATCAGAAAACCCGGAGTGTTGGAACGGCTAGTCCAACACTCCGGACTCGAAACGTAAAAGAGCAACTTCAGCTTGCGCCCATGTGAGCTTGGTCCTTGATCTCTTGCTTGAGCCAGCCGCGCACGAGCGTCAAATGGTTCTCCTCTTCGGCGAATGCCTGGCGGAACTTGGCGACCATCTCCGTTTGGTTGAGGTCGTCGGCTAACTCAATCAACATTTCCCAGCCGTCATGGTCGATGAGTTCCGCCACCAGGACCGCCTGAAGGCATTGAGCAAAGGTGGTTCGCGGGTCCGTCACGACCTTCGGGATCCCTTGTGAGGCGAGGGCCGACACGTCCGCGGAGGGGGTCTCAACCGTTGGGTCGGCTCCCAACTCCTTTAGACAATCCCACAAGAGCTCAAAGTGATTCAATTCATCCCGGCAAATCTGTTCCAACTGCTCCAGCGTGGCGCCACCGTTCGCCGCGCCCAGCGCCTTGTGCTTGATCATGAGCGCTTCGTATAATCGCGTTCCGCTCCGTTCGAAAGCGAGCCGCTCAGCCATTTTGTCAATCAAGACACTCACTTTCTCGCCTTTAAGCGCTTTAACGGCCGTTTTGGCCGCTCCTTTCAGCGACGCGGGAGGGGGCACCGAGCCTACCGTGGCTCCTTCCTGAATGTAGGCTGTCCGTACATCGGTAGCCGCGACGGAATCACCTCGGCTGATCGGGTAATTACTGATCGACTCGACCATCTCGCGACTCAGATTCGGGGAAGTGTCAAGCCCGGTTCTGTTCATTCCCATCTCTCCGCTTTTCTTGCCTGAACTTTTCTTAGCCATCGTCGTGCTCCTTTTTACTATAACAATTTGAATCAATTCGGTCCGACCACTGTTTGGTCATGCGGTTTTTTTCCTCGCCAACTCCGTGCCAGGAATCCAGCGATATCCGGCGGCCACAATCTCGGACGGCGCTCCGTGCTTGTTGAGCTCACGGCGGGCGCGGGCCGAGGCAGAATCGGGTTCTTCTTTCTCGACGAACGCCGTGCCTTTGGCCTTCAGGTGAGCTTCGTTGGTGAGAACCTCTCTAATGAATGTGCGGTGACTTTCATAGCGAATAGGGTCAGGAAGTTTCGCCGGCAAGATTTCCGCTGGGTCGCGCTTCTCCATTTTCTTAAACAGTTCCATTACGAAATGCAGTTGCCCCAGCTCGTAGTCTATGAAGCGCTCCCATAGGGACTTCACCCTCGGGTTAGCTTCGTACTGCTGGCAGCTCATGTAGTTGTAAACTTCGGTGGCTTCGTGCAGAAGCCATTTTTCAAGCCAGCTTTCCTGCGGATCGATGATGGACTCATACTGGGTCACGTGCTGCTCCTCGATGGCAGCGATCTCTGCGTAGAGCTGGCGCGCGAGCGGGTCGGAAAATTGCGGTCCGACCGTCATGTAATAATCATGGGTCTGGTGCTCGCCGGCCATGATCGTATAGGCGTTCAGCTTCGTGATAGCGTGGGCGGTGGCGCGGTCATAGCATTCCCGTAAATCATCCTCCGGAGCACGATGCTCTTCTGCGGTCGGCCTGCCTGGAAGAATATCCGTATACGACTGCAGAATGTTATTTGGGTCTTTGCCCTCCACCCTCTCATACAGGGCCGAGTAACGGTACAAGTGGTCAAAGTCTTCGAGCAGGCCGAAGCGATACACCTGGGCCATGTAAGGATCCGGTTCATACTGCGCCACGCTGGCCGTTACCTCTATCGCGACCTGCTCGAATCCGAGAGTCGTTTCGAGAGGCGACATGTCGGGTGGCAGCAACCAGTTCACCGTCGTTTGCTGGAATTGCTCGATCCTGCGTACCTGGGCTAGCGGGAGTTGCAGCTCTTTGTTCATCCGCGCGCAGGCGTGTTGGAATCGGATTGCCTCCGACTCGATGCCGTTCATCAGAATGATCCGAACCTTGGTCAGCGCATCATCGTTGAGCTTGCTCACCGGGATTTGAACTATGTCTCGCCAGTTAAATAATTGCCGATCGATGGGCACACCCTTTTCTTTCATGAGATCGATGGCCATACACGTTCCTCCTTTTTGGTTTGGCTTTGCGTGAGGGATTCGCCGTCGGGCAACGCAACTCAGGTGCCAGTAAAAAGAAGGGATGAGTTCCTCGCTCGACGCATGGCGGCGATCGTCCTTTTCAAAAACCGGGTTGATTTTTTACTTGAAGCAAGCCGCTAATTTTCGCTGCCAGACAAGCAAGACAAAATACCGCCGCAGGAAACGGAATGTCTCGCCAGGCAACAAGGTCCAAAACCACGACACTCGCGCTTTCGTCATGTCTCACGGCTAGTACATTCGCAAAAGCACAACGACGGCACGGTCGGCCGAGGGAGAAGCATTCCCTCCGCTTTCGATATCCGCCGCTCAATTTCACGGTTTATTCACGCAAGAGCTCTGGTCTCTGGAGCTGGCATGTGCCTTGCACAAACACACGGGCGACCTGCCGACTGCGGGTTAGAGCGAGGACGGGCAATTGTTTGTCTACTGCCCGGGGTCTACGGTCAACAATCGAGGAGGAGACATGCTAAGAAGCATCACTCAGTTGAAGGGCTGTAGTATTGGTGCCATCGACGGCGATATCGGGCGGTCAGTGGACTTTTATTTTGACGACGAAAAATGGACCGTCAGATATCTCGTGGCGGATACGTCGAGTTGGCTCCTGGGTCGCAAAGTCCTCATTTCGCCTCATTTTTTGAAAGGAGTGGATTGGCAAGGTGCTAGAATAGAAGTGTCTCTCACCAAAGATAGGGTGAAAAACAGCCCCGACATAGATGTCGACAAACCGATTTCACGCCAGCAGGAGGAGGCCTACCTCGGGTACTACGAATACCCGCATTTCTACTGGACGGGGCCGTATCTCTGGGGTGCCGTCGCCCATCCCGGCGTAGCCGGCCATGCAGAGTCCACTCCCGTCGAGGCAAGGGTCGCCGATGAAGTTGCGGCCCGCAGGAAACAAGCGGAGGACATTCATCTACGTAGCGCCCGAGAAGTGATGGATTACACGATCGAGGCGCTGGACGGCGATATCGGCCATGTCGAAGATTTTATTCTCGATGATCAGGACTGGGCGATCCGTTACATGGTTGTCGACACGCGCAACTGGTGGCCGGGAAAAAAGGTGCTCGTGTCTCCGCAATGGATACGCGATGTGAGTTGGTCGGACGGGGCAGTCTATGTGGATGTGTCACGCGAAGCGATCAGCAACAGTCCAGAGTACGACCCGTCTGCCCCCGTCGGCAGAGAATATGAGACGCAACTCTACAAGCACTATGAACGCTCCGGCTACTGGTCACACGGCTCGTGAGCGGCTTTTTTTCCGCTTGTGCGCGTGTCTCGATAGCCTCAAATCCGTATTTGTCCTTCGAGCTGCGCTCCGCCTATCATCTTGGTTGCAATCGCAGCACTCGCGTCGGCTCGCTCGGTCACTTATCCTGGTCGTTTTACTGGTGGCATGTGGAGAGCAGGTCGAGCCGGCGAGAAAATCTGCCCCGGTTCCGCTAAATGCCCCCGCGCCCGCAACGCGAACCGAGCCTGGCCTTCATTCCTATGCGCCTATCGTGCAACGGGTCGTCCCTGGCGTCGTTACGGTGCGCGTCGCCCGGCGTGCTCGGGCGCCTCAGCAGTATCCGTTTTTTGACGATCCGTTGCTACAACAGTTTTTTGGTAAGGGCGGCGAGACAGCGAGGCCCAACGTGCAGTTGGGTATCGGCTCCGGCGTCATCGTGCAGCCCCAGGGTATCATTCTGACCAGTTACCATGTTATTGATGGCGCCGAACAGATCGAAATCGAGTTACGCAACCACCAGGTCTACAAAGCCAGAGTCGTGGGCACGGACCCACCGAGCGATTTGGCGGTCCTCAAGGTGAGTGCGGCTGATTTGCCGGCGCTTGAGTTGGGCGACTCGGATGCAGTACAGGTCGGGGATGTTGTGCTGGCGTTTGGTAATCCACTCGGCGTCGGCCAGACAGTGACGGCAGGAATTATTAGCGCGAAAGAACGAGCCACTGGGGTGAGTGACGGCACATTCGAAGACTTCTTGCAGACCGACGCGCCAATTAACCAGGGTAATTCAGGGGGAGCGCTGGTCAACACGCGGGGAGAGCTTATAGGCATCAATTCACAAATCTTGTCGCCTTCGGGGGGAAATATCGGAATCGGTTTTGCGATTCCATCCAATATGGCTCGTACGGTCATGGAGCAGTTGCTGAAGAGCGGCAAGGTGCGGCGCGGTCAACTCGGCGTGCAGATTCAGCCGACGACAAACGACCTGGCCAACAAGGTGGGCCTCGCGGAACATCGTGGAGTCCTGGTCAACTCGGTAAATCCGAACGGGCCGGCAGAGCGCGCAGGAATCCGGCGCGGAGATGTGATCGTGGCGTTCAACGATAGGCCTGTGCTCGATGCCAACAGCTTGCGTAATCACGTAGCAAGCACAGCTCCACAGACCCGCGTTCTGCTCAAAATTCTACGCGACGGGCGCGAGCAACAGATCGAGGTTACGCTCGGCGAGTATCGGCCCAGGGAACCCAAGCGAAGCTGACAGAGTTTTCTTTCTGCATAAGAAGATGACCGTAGACAGACGACCGTAGTTTGAAGACCGGATAACAAGCGACCGTGGACCGAAGACCGGGGGACTGCAGACTTGGTCGAGTTCCCAACCGGAATCCTTGCTGGCGCGGCGAGCGTCTTGCTGTGCGCATTTTGATCGGGGTGGTTATGGCTGGATTCATTCCGGGGTTCCCGCTGGACGGCGGTCGGATCTTTCGTGCTTTCTGGTGGTGGAAGAAAGGGTCGATGGTGGATGCCACGCGCCTGGCGTCCGATTGGGGCAAGGGCTTTGCCATCGCATTGATGATCTTTGGCGCAATTCAGATTTTCGCCGGTGCTCTGGTCGGCGGTATTTGGCTCATTTTTATAGGTATGTTCATGCGTGGTATCGCCGAAGCCAGTTTTCAGGACGTGATACTGCGAAGATCGCTGGAAGGCACCCGGGCGGAGGATATTATGGTTCGCGACATTGTCGCTGCGCCGGCCGATCTTCCAGTCGATCGGGCTATTGCGGACTACTTTCTACGCTACGGTTTCCGCGGTTTCCCGGTGACTTCCAATGGTCATGTGCGGGGGGTGATCTCGATTGCGCACATCAAAAATATTCCCGAATCCGAACACGGCGTGAAAACGGTTGCCGACATCATGGCGCCGCTCGATTCCGAGATGATCATCCAGCCAGACGTTCCGTTGAGCGAAGCTCTACAGCGGATGTCGCAAAAAAACCTCGACCGGCTTTTAGTGATGCGTGGCAACCAAATGGTGGGCATGGTTACCGAAACCGGGCTGTTGCGATTTGTAGAGATCAAGCGAACCTTGAGCAGGTAGAAAAGCTGTCTAAAAGCTTCCCACCGCACTACACCGCCGGTGTCGCGACAGCGAAACGCTTGGAGATCCCTTTATTGCAGTTCTGGGACACCTCCCCCCCGTGTGCGTCGCCAAATTGGGATAATTCAACCCCTGACGCTACACCATCTGGAATAACCTGCTGGCACGCTCATTGCCTCACCTTGCGTCGTCTTCTCGACACACTCACTCGCGGATACTGCTCAGACGGAGGCTTGCAGCATGAAAGCGGTATGTTGGTACGGCAAAAGAGACGTGCGTGTGGAAGTCGTTCCGGATCCCAAGATTCTCAACCCCCGGGATGCAATCATTGAAACTGAACTGACCGCCATCTGCGGCTCCGATCTTCACCTGTATAACGGAAACATTCCGATGATGAGGGCGGGCGACATCCTCGGCCATGAGTTCATGGGTAAAGTCGTGGAGGTTGGGCCGGCGGTTACAAATTTGCAACGCGGCGATCGCGTCGTCGTGCCTTTTCCGATCGCATGCGGAAGCTGTTTTTACTGCGGCAACCAGGAGTATTCCTTCTGCGACAACTCCAATCCCAATCCGTGGATCACGGAAAGGCTTTACGGCCAAGCGCCGGCAGGCTTGTTTGGCTACTCCCATATGATGGGCGGGTATGCCGGCGGACAGGCACAGTACGTTAGGGTGCCTTATGCCGACGTGGGGCCGATCAAAATTTCTCCCGACATAGATGCGGAGAAAGTTCTTTTTCTCAGCGATATTCTTCCAACCGGTTACCAGGCGGCAGAGAACTGCGGCATTAAACAAGGTGATGTTGTCGCTGTGTGGGGCTGCGGCCCGGTCGGCCAGTTTGCGATCAGGAGCGCGCTCATGCTGGGCGCCGAGCGCGTTGCTGCCATTGACCGATTCCCCGAACGGCTCGAGCTGGCACGTGCGCAGAGCGGCGTTGTCGCGTTGAACTACGAGAGCGTCAACATCGACGAGGAATTGCGCGAGATGACCGGCGGCCGGGGCGCCGACGCGTGTATCGACGCTGTCGGCCTGGAGGCGCATGGAGCGGGCTTGTCGGGTTGGTACGATGCCGCCAAGCATAAGCTGATGCTGGAGACAGATCGTCCGACTGCTCTCCGTCAGGCGGTCTTTGCTTGCCGCAAGGGCGGAACGGTCTCGATTCCAGGGGTGTACGGCGGCTACGTCGACAAATTTCCTGTGGGCGCCGCGTTTGCCAAAGGACTGACGTTCAAGATGGGCCAAACCCACGTTCAAAGGTATCTTCGGCCGTTGCTCAACAAGATCGAAGCGGGGCAGATCGACCCGACGTCGATCATATCTCACCGGATGGCTCTGGACGAGGCGCCGCGTGCGTATGAAATGTTCAATAACAAGGAGGAGGCATGTACAAAAGTGGTTCTGAAGCCATGACGCCTGCGCCGTACGATGTCCGACGCTCACCCCGCTCATCAAACAAGGAGGCGAATGTTCCACCGGCCGAACGTTACCTTTCGCTCCTTGCCGGCAGTGTTCTCCTGCTATCGGCGTTGCGCCGCCGGAGCTTGATGCTATTGGCAGGCAGCGGTGCCTTACTTTATCGCGGCGCCACCGGTTTCTGTTACGTTTACAATGCGCTGGGTGTTTCACCGGGGTCGCAGGGATTGCAAATTGAAGAGACCATCACAGTCAATAAACCGCCGGAAGAGGTTTACCGGTTGTGGCGGCGGCTCGAAAATCTTCCGCGTTTCATGTCTCACCTCGAATCGGTGACCCCTGTGAATGAGCGCCAGTCGCACTGGGTGGCGAGGATGTCCGGACCTCTCCGACTTGAATGGGATGCGATCATCGTCGAAGACGAGCCGAATAAAAAAATCTCCTGGCGCTCGCTGGCGGAGTCTAGGGTCGATCATTCCGGATCTGTTTTATTCCGCCATCTCCCGGCGCGAAACTTGACGGAAGTGAAAATCGTCATGAGTTACAGGCCCCCCCTTGGCCCTGCCGGCGAGGCGGTGGCGAAGTTGATCGGTCGCCTGACTGAACATCAAATCAGGCAGGACCTGCGCGCATTCAAAACCATGGCAGAGGCCGGCGAGAAGCCGACGATTGCCGGACAACCTGTCGGGCCATCGCCGACGCGCATGGAGAGTATGCGTGGCGATGACAAAAAGCCAGGCGAGCCGCCGCGAGCGCATCAGACAGCCTGAGCCGGGAACTTCCGCATCTTTGGCGCCATAGGAGGATTCTCCGAAGTCGAGGTGCGCACCTGAGGAGACTCCGGCCCCTTTTGGCCGGTTTTTTTTTGAAGACGGGTGGTAAAATTGCTCTGTGCCCGATAACCAGACCTGCGCCGCAATATACAACGACTCTTTGCAGGTAGTGACATGTGTCCGTTAAGTCTTTAGGTTCCTCGGTTTGCCGCTATAAGTTCCATTGAAAGCTGAACACCAACTCGCACAACTCGAAAGTTCGCGCCTCTGTGCGGAGGGGAGAAACTGTTGCGCGATTGCTTGGGCAAACCGGGCGGCAGTTCTCATAGACGGCGCGGCTTACTTTTCAGTTCTTATTAAGGCGCTCGAGCACGCGCAGCGGTTCGTCTTTATCTCTGGTTGGCAGCTGGATAGCCGCGTGCGGCTCAATCCCGCCGATCCGAAGTGCCCCTCGTTTGGAGATTTTTTGCACGGGCTCGTCTACCGCAACCGCAAGCTGCGTGTATACGCGCTTGTGTGGGATTATGCGATGATCTTTGCTGCAGATCGCGAAATCGTTCCTCTTTATGGTCATCCGTGGCGTAGTCACAGGAGGATCCATTTCCGCCTCGATGGGAGCCATCCTTTAGGCGGTTCGCATCATCAGAAAATCGTCGTCATCGACGATTCACTTGCCTTTGTCGGTGGGCTGGACATCGCTGAAAAACGCTGGGACACACAGGAGCACCGGCCGGACGATACCCGGCGCGTCAGCTCCAGCGGACGCCCTTACGGGCCTTATCATGACGTGCAGCTGATGGTGGATGGCGATGCTGCTGCGGCGCTTGGCCAGATAGTAAGGGAGCGCTGGCGGCGAGCCACTGGAAAAGCACCACGGACGCCACCAGGACGGGTTAATGATCCATGGCCACCGGAGGTAAGGCCGGACTTCAATGATGTCTCGGTTGCGATTTCCCGTACCGAACCCGAGTGGGAGGGACGACCGAACGTCAAAGAAGTGGAGGCGCTTTATTTAGACAGCATTCGTGCGGCGCGGCATCTTATCTATTTTGAGAACCAGTACTTGACCTCGGCGGTTATCGGCAACGCCATTGCCGCTCGGCTCCGAGATGAAGACGGGCCCGAGATTGTCATGGTCCTGCCGCGAGAGACCTCCGAATGGGTGGAGCAGATCACGGCTGTGGCTTTGCGCTCGCGGCTGTTACAAAGACTGCGCGCCGAGGATCGCTTTGGCCGTTTTCATGTCTACTACCCGTTTGTCCCCGGCAACGGCAAAGATGTCCGGATCCACGCCAAAGTTTGTTTCGCCGACGATCGTTTGATGCGTATCGGTTCAGCAAATCTCACGAATCGCTCTATGGGTTTGGATACGGAATGTGACTTGACCATAGAAGCGCGCGATGGAGCGACGCGAAAGGCCATTGCTCATCAGCGCAATCGGCTTCTCGCCGAGCATCTGGGAGTCACTCCAGAACGCGTCGCGCAACAGCATGCGGCGGAGACCTCGTTGAGCCGAGCCATTGAAAAATTGCGCGGCACGGGCCGGACGCTTCAAGTGTTGGACGGGACTGCGCCAAAATGGCTCGATGACATGATTCCGGAATCCAGGGTTGTGGACCCTGAACGTCCGGTCCGGCCCGAACTTCTCATTGAGGAGTTGGTGCCGGGAGGAACGCGGCGGCGCGCCTTGCCCGGGTTTCTTCGCTTGGCGGTTCTTTTCGCTTGCCTCGCCGCCCTTGCGCTGATCTGGCGCTCTACACCGCTTGTCAACTTGTTCGATCCGAGCGATCTGGGCGGTTGGGCCGCGGCTATCGACAATCGTCCATTTGCGCCGCTTTGGGTCATCGCAGGCTACACTCTGGGCGCGCTGGTCTTGGTGCCGGTTACCTTGCTCATCGTTGTGACAGGGGCGACTTTTGGTCCTGCGCTTGGCTTTTTTTACTCGGTGTTCGGCGCATTGGTAAGCGCGTTGGTGACTTACGCGTTGGGCCGCATTGCCGGACACGATTTGGTGCGCCGCATTGCCGGTTCCCGGCTGGGATACGTCCAACACCAGATCTCTCGGCATGGCTTTGTTTCGATGCTTTTTGCCCGAGTTGTTCCCGTGGCGCCTTTCGCGGTGGTCAATATGGCTGCCGGCGCCGCGCAGATCCGGTTGCGCGATTTTTTATTGGGCACATTGGTGGGAATGACTCCGGGAATTCTTGCCATCGTTCTGCTTGAAAATCGGATCGAGGCGCTGCTGCGTGATCCTAGCATTCAAACCGCATCGCTTCTTTTTACGCTGGCGATCTTCTTTGCTATAGTAGCACTGGCTTTCGGCCGGTGGTGCTCGCCAAAGCGCTGGCGCGAAACCCTCCAGCACAACGTGAGTAGCTTGCGATAGATAAACCGTGTTTACTGCTGCGTCGTACAACATTCACCAGTGCGTCGGAATGGATGGACGGCGGGACCCGCACAGGGTTGCCCAGGTCATTCGTGAATTGAAAGCGGATGTCGTGGGCCTGCAAGAGGTCGATTTCAAGCGCGTGGGACTGAACGGGTCGAGCCAACTCGAATATCTGGCACAAGCGACGGGATTAAATGGGGTCGGTGGGCCAACTATTTTCCGCGGCGACGCGGAATTCGGCAATGCCCTTCTCACCCGGCACGAGATCAGCAACGTCAGATTTCATGACATTAGCGTTCCCCGCCGCCAGCCGCGCGGAATCATCGATGCCGATATCATTTCGCCAGCGCATACGATTCGGGTTCTTGTCACTCATTTCGGGCTGGGTATCCGCGAGCGAAAATGCCAGGTTCACGCGCTTTTAAAAATTCTCACGGATGACTCCGCAGACTTCACTTTTCTGATTGGCGACATTAACGAATGGCGGCCGTTGTCGTTCGTGCTGCGCACACTTGATGCGCGCTTTGGCAAGACAAAGGCGCCGCGTACGTTTCCAGCCAATTATCCGGTATTTTGTTTGGATCGTATTTGGGCTTCGCCTCCCGCGGGATTGTTAGAGCTCCACGTGCCGCGCAAGGGCCTGTCGCGGCTTGCTTCCGATCACCTGCCCATTTGGGCGCGCTTCGATCTCTCGAAATTGCCTTTGCCATTGCGGTAATTCGAGTTCAAGGTTCAAGGTTGTGCTAGCCGCAGGCATCAAAGCGGAACATTGAACGCAGTGTCAGTTCTCGGCGGCAAAGTTGCGGTCATTCTTTCCATTGCGTTCCCAAAAGCTCCTGGTACGCCTCTTGCGGCTTTTTCGCAGCCGGTCTGGCATTTACAGCCGATGCTGCAAGGCGGCGGTTAAGAGCACGCAAGAGAGCTCGCCCCGGCGGCATCGGATCTTCACAAACACGTACGTATGAATTCACTGGTAAGTTCAGTCTTTCGCACCAAAGAGTACAAGGGTTGTGATATCCACGCGGCGTCATTTAAATCGGGAGCGCGAGATTGGACGCCGCAGGCCTGCTTCTGGATCGACACGGAAAACGGCCCAAGGCGCGTGTGGACCGCCAGCTTTGCCCACTGCTTCGGTTTTCAGGAGCTTGCCTTTCGGAGCAAAATCGAAGCCGACAACTGCGCCTTTCATATGGCCCAAACGCTCATCGACAAGACTTTGCCCGACCTCTCGAGTAGCGCTCCGCCAATGTCATCTTCTGCGGGCGCTTGCCTAGCGAAGATTTTCGCTTTTGCCCGCTCAGGCAGGTTTAAAAGGCGCACATTCAAGAATTAGTCATCCTTGAGTTCCTCAAACAACGGGACACGAATGTTGGTTCGTCTCGTGTCTGGTTCCCCACCGTCATAGGCCATCTAGCCGTTTCTATTCTTCCTGGAGTTCGCTTCGAGCCTGAGCCTACCGGAGTCTTGCCAGGTGGAAAACCTGAAGAGCACGCTTTTACTGCTTGACAAGTTCATCCTGTCGTTTGTATTTGAAAAACGGGAGTTGGCTGGCAACAGCTGCTCTCGGAAAGGGCTTATGGATCTCGAAGAACTCAACCAATGGCTGGCGCAGCGCAATCTAAAAGGGCATTGGGAGCGCCGGCCGTGGTCGGCGGTCGTGAACCCCTACCTTTGGACATTGAGGGAATGTAAGGATGGAAGTTCGAGATTTTAGGTTCGATGTTTTGGCGAGCGAAATTGACGAGCACGAGGATCTAAGATGGAGTATCGAAAATTTGGCCCGACTGAATTGAAAGTTTCACCCATGGGATTGGGGTGCATGAGCATGTCCGGAGTGTATGGTCCGTCCGATGACGCTGAATCTATTGCCACATTGCACCGGGCCTTTGATCTCGGCATCAATTTTCTCGACACTTCGGCCAGCTACGGCAACGGTCACAACCAGGAGCTGATCGCTAAGGGGCTTAAAGGAAGGCGGGAACGAATCATCATCCATTCGAAATCCGGTAGCCCCCGCATACCCGATGCTACGGGCGACCGCGGCGGCAGTACGCCTCAGTATCTGATCAAGACCTGTGAAGAGAGTCTCAAACGACTTGGTGTCGATGTCCTCGATATCTTTTGCATGTCGCGGATAGACCCCAAAATTCCGGTCGAAGAATCGGTCGGCGGGATGGCGCGGCTCGTCGAACAGGGCAAGGTTCGTTACATCGGCTTATCGGAGGCGAGCCCCACGTCCATTCGGCGCGCCCAAAAGGTGCATCCGATCGTCTCATTACAGATGGAGTATTCACTCTGGTCACGCGATCCGGAGGCGGGAAATATTCAGGCGTGCCGCGAATTCGGCATGGGTTTCATGGCTTACTCGCCATTGGGGCGCGGCTTTCTCGCGGGCGTGTTTCACGACGCAAAGGAGATTCCCGGTAACGACAGTCGGCGCGATCACCCCCGCTTTACGCCTGGCAATATCGAGCACAACCTCGAGCTGCTGGCACAGCTGGAGGAATTTGCCAGGGAAAAATCTGTCACACCTGCGCAGCTAGCATTGGCTTGGCTCATGACACAGGGAGAGGACATCATTCCAATCCCGAGCAACAAGAGTCGCCGTCATTTGGAGGAGAACGTAAAAGCAATGGAGCTGAAGCTTACGAATGAGGATCGAGCCAGACTGGACGTTATCTTACCCCCTGGGGCTGCCGCTGGCCCGCGCACGAAGGACTTGGATCGCGTCAACATTTGAGCAGCTTCTGGCCCCCCTCATAAGTCTCTCAATAATGAATTTCCACGTGCTGCCATCCACCAAGTGAAGGATCTGCTTTTTCCACGTTGTCGACGGTAAAAAGCAGATTTTTCGTGGCGGAGTTTATATCCGGAGCATCGCCGAAGGACTCCTCAAAATGCATTCCGACAGGCGGGTAGCGCACGGCAGCGGTGCCGACATTTCGGCGCGTGCCGAACACTCGGCAAATCATCGCGTTATCAGAATATGTCCGCGAGGATTCTATTCCTCGTAAGTAGCCTCCGTTAAAGAGTTTTTGTAACGGCAAAGGCAGTAATTCATGATGGCATGCCGCTTGCGCTACAATAAGAACGCACAAGGAAAATTATTAGTATGATTCACTGCTGTCCAAAATAGGTACAAGTGCCGTTGCTGCATATTGATTTACCGATCA
>CAYPHJ010000048.1:0-32381 GCA_964410485.1 uncultured Syntrophobacteraceae bacterium | reverse complement strand
AATAGACTGCCCTGAGCTCGACCGGCAGGAGACCCGGCGCGAGCGTAACAACGAGACTGTAAAGAAATGCAGCCGTGGTGCCCAGAGTAATCAGACTGTTCATGTCGGCCGTCCGCCGTGAAAGCGCGAGCCATCCGGTCCGGTGAATGGGCCAACCAGTATAGAAGTAAACCGGCGCGATCAGCCCAAGCTGGACGAAAGGATTGTGCATCCAGGCCGGCACCGGCAAGCCAAGAAGATCTCCGGCCATAACAGCATAAACCGTGGGAATCGTCAGAACGGCCCCGGCGACCACGCGCCAAGTGAGGTCACGCATCTCCAGCCGCCGGGCGGCCGTCTCGCTGTCCTCCGTCTCTTGCGATCCAGGGTCGCGCCGTTCCTCTACTTCGTAGCCGGTATTGGCAATTGCCTCCCGAAGGGCTTCGGGCGCGATCTGGTTCGGATCGTACGTTACGGTCACGCGTTCAGCACCAAAGTTCACCTCGACCGCCTCCACTCCTTTTAGAGAATCCAAACCATCCTGAATGCGGGTGACGCACGTGGGGCAGGTCACTCCGCCTCCTCGGATGAGGAATTCGACCACCCGGCCCTTCTCCACCTGGCGCGTCGGGCCAACACCAACCGCCTGGGCCACCTCGTGTCGGTGTTCCTCCAGCGCCTCGCCAGAATCCGCAGCTTGCATCCCCTGACCCTCTACGAGCAGCGTTCCATGGACCATGTTCATACCGCAGGCAAAACCGAAAGTACCGCTCTTGTCTGGTGTGAACTCAACAACGGTCTTGCCGAAAGCAGGCAAAGACTTGCTGACGCCGAAGTCGGGAAACACGACCCGAGCTGTACAGTCGCTGCTCTCTTGGCGATTGAACACAAGACGTAAGGGCACGCCTTCGCGAACACGAATCACATCCGGCGAATAACCCCCTTTGACTGTGATTTCCACTTCCTGATGACCACCCCGCACCTCCGCTCGGAGTGCCTTCTTCGGGCCGAAGAAATACCAGGCGAGGAAAGCGATCAGCAGTACGGAGCCACCTGTGACAATGACATTCTCTAGAGGCATACCTTAGCTCCTTAAAGCGTGCGTTTTATTGATCTCTCCAGACGCGTAAAACCGTGCCACTGCGCACCTGGCTCTCGAATCACCGCGCTTGTTTCTCGATGTCTTGCCGGTACGAAGGCCAGCCCACCCAAATGACGCCTCCAAGCACCATCACGATGCCAAGCACGCTCATCGTGCTTAACGGCTCTCTGTAAATCGCCAAAGCCAAAAGCAGGGCAAAAACAGGTGTCAGCAAAGTCAAGCTGTTGAGGGAGATCAACTCTCCCTTTCTCACAAGTTGATACCAGACCCACGATGCCAGCCCAGATCCAACCAGACCCAGAAAGAGCAAGCCTGCGACAAAGTGAGCCGACCACTCTATGGTGTTTAGATCCTCACTCAAGAGTGACCAGACCACCAGAGAAAGACCTCCAATCACATACTGCCAAGCAGTAGCGCTCAGCGCGTCCACGCGATTCCCGATATGCTTGATGATAAGATTCCCCGTGGCCAGCCCTCCCGTGGCGATCAGTGCCAGAACCGCACCTTCCATCGTCCCTAGTTGCAACTGGCTTCCCGACATGATCAGCAGTACTCCACCGGTTCCCACGAAAAGCCCTACCATTCGGCCCGCGGTTAAAGCCTCGCCAAAAAGGACCATCGCGAAAGGAGCCACAAATAATGCTTGGCTATTAGCCAATACAGCGGGGATGGCCGCCCCCGCGGTCCCACGCTGAGAAACATTCCAGCAAGCCCCAATGTCGTATTCGTCACGCCAAGAGCAACAATCCAACCCCAGGTTCCGGGAGGAGGCATCCCCTTTCCCGTTGTTATTGCCAGCAACAACAGAGGCAATCCTCCTGTCAACGCGCGGAATGAAGCATAGATTAGCGGAGGAGAATCGCGGTACGTTGACTTGATGACGACGAAGCATGCGCTCCATATCAAAATGACCACCAGCCCTAGGCCGATTCGAGCTGAAAAAAAGCCGAATAAAGAGTTACGCAGCAAACGCTTTGACCTACTTCCCTATGCCACATTTCGGGACGAACCTGGTGTCCCCGGAACTTGCCAGTGATACCACCAGTCCGACGCGCTTGGCTACCGTTGGCTTAAGAATACGGCCACTTCCAATCGCGCACTTCCGCGTTTTCGATTAACCATTCTATGACTTTTTATTTTCGGGTTTTCGTAACCCGGTAATCACCAGCACCCCAGCAGGCATGTTCGAGTGTGAGCCATAAGTTGCGCCGGTTGCCGCGCGAGACAAGAATCCACGGTCCAACTCGAGCTTGATCACTTCCAGCCGGCGTTCTTGGTCAATATATTTCTCGCGCCCTGAGGCGCATGGGCGGATTCCTCCTTCTTCACATCGCCAACCAAAGACCTGTAATTGTCTGGATTGGTCGACTACGCGCAGCAATAGCGTCCAACAATTGCTTGCCGAAGCATGAAAACACCTCGCATAAACCCGTAGGCCTCTTCGGGAAACGCTGTGTTTATAGACATCCGCGATCCCAATTGAAGCCAACGGTAGCCCGCCGGCCTTACTCAGTTCTTGACGTGCTTGTCGGGTTCTTGAAATAGTAAGTCTTTCCTTTGTAAACAGCCGTACCGGCCGCTTTCGTCTCATCTACATTCATCCCACAGACTGGATCTCCCATTCTTCCAAGTAAAAGTATTTTCTCCTGGAGGCGAAATCTTGTGCGGGCTTCCCCATTGGCACCGCTAAAGAATAAATTCCTTGCGCCTCTCTAGTCAGTCCGCGCACCGCCACCGAAGCGTGGGAAGAACGCCGGTGTAGACACCTTGTAACGGCAGTACTTCTCGCCAAACTCTGTCAACACCTCTCTTTCTTCCCGGCGCGCAAGTTTGACATACATCGTTACGAGAATAGGGAACATGATTATGGTCACGAACGTCGGCCACTGGAATAAAAATCCGAGCATGATGAGAATGAAACCGTCATACTGTGGATGGCGTACGTCGGCGGCTGCCGTCTGCAAACGTTTATTTGCCCAATGGTTTGAGGGTGGTCAGCCCGAGGCTTTCCCAATCCTGCATACCGCCGCGATACCAGAGGATTTTGTGCGCCGGATAGCCGATTTTCAGTAGGTCCTTGATCGTCGTCGATGACTGTCCGCACCAAGGGCCATTGCAGAACATCACCAGCGTCTTAACGTTGTTAAAATTCCAGAAGCCATCCTCCCGCTTGGCGCCAAGTTGGTTTTCCAGAATTTGTTGCACGGCGGCCGGATCCGACTTACCGATGTTAAGTGTGTCCCACGGGATGTTCACCGTCCCGGGGATGATGCCCTTTTCTACCCAGGCCGGCGTACGCGAGTCGATCACCATCATGGACGCATCGCCGTCGCTTATTTTCTTGAGAATGTGCAACACTTCGAGTTCCGCTATGGTTTTCACGCCAGGCGCCAGCTCACTGGGCTGAATGCAGAATGGTGGGCATTTGCGCGAAGTCTTGGCGAAATCCGGATTGACAGAGTTGCTCTGATTCTGATTGCGCATGATCGTGACCTTCCGGCCATGATGCATCACGTCCACCGAAGCCAGAGCGGCGGTGATGTTCACCTCCAAAGCCGACGCTGCGCCCGGCACAAGCAACTCGGTCGGCGATGCGGTTGAAGCAGGCGGTTGGTCGTTCTTCATTTGCTGTCTCTCCTAAAGTTAAAGTTATTGTTATGGAGATTTTTATCTCCTGGCCGTCTCTATTTTGGCGGCCCCGCCAAACTGACGGATGCCCGCCAACCTCGTGCGCTTCAACATGAGCGCATTGATGACCACCAGCGCCGAGCTGCCCGACTTGGCAAGCGCCGCGATCTCGAGACTCAGCGTGAACGGGTAGAAGACGCCCGCAGCGAGCGGGAACGCAATGACGTTATAACCCACTGCCCACCAAAGATTCTGGTGCATCTTGCGCAGCGTGGCCCGGGAAAGTTCGATCGCACCTAAACCATCGAAAGGATCGCTCTTCATCAATACCGAATCGGCGCTTTCCATCGCCTCGTCGGTGCCGGCGCCGATGGCGAAGCCCACGTCGGCTTGCGTCAGAGCGGGTGCATCATTGATGCCATCGCCCACCATGCCAACCTTGTTGCCTTGATCCAGGCTCGCCGTCGCTGTTTTCAGCACCAGCGTCATGCCGCAGATGGGGTCGATGGCCATATCAATTCAGTTTCATTTGACTGGTTCAGCGGTGTCATAACTGCGATCCAGACAGCCGGGCACGATGATGACTAGGACCCGAACCATCGGGGAGTTCAAACGCCAGCCAATCATCCTGACGCCGCCTCCTTCATGATTTTAACAATCGTGTCCTCCACTTCCTGCGCCACCCCTTCCAGTTGCGGCGCGTTGAACATCGCCAGCAGAGTGGTTGGCTTCAAAGTAGCCAGAATGGTTTTACCGCCCTCCTCGTAAATGGAGATCCGGCATGGCAGTGCGGTGGAGACGCTCATGTTTTCATCGAGAACCTTCTTCGCTTGTTGAGGCTGACACACCTCGAAGATCAGACATTCACGGGCGAACTCCACGCCCTTCTTCGCCATGGTCTCTTTGAGGTTGTGAACCTGCATGACGCCAAAGTGATTGGCCTGGACGGCAGCCTGCAAGGCAGCCGCAGCGTCACGCACGGTTTTCTCAGTAGGTAATTTGATCAGCATAAGTTTCCTTTCATGGTTAACAGTTCACTTCACAGGCAAGTCGTGAACCCACGATTATTTCTTGGACAGCTTGCTAATCGCGACAACCAGCAGGACCACCACCAGTACGCCGATCACCGTCCAAATCCACATCCCTCCGCCCATCCATCCGTCAGTTTGGTTCATCATAAAGCCCCTTTCGTTCGTGTTACTCTACGACTTCTCCAAACCGTGGCCGCTGACGGTCCCGCAGCAGCCTCCAGCGCTGTCCACAACCGGCAAGCTCGTCGCGCGATGCTCGTGGAGTTTTCGGCGCGCTTCTTCAACTGGCTCATCCGCGCCAACACGCGCAGACGCGGGACGCATGATCTCTTCGACGCGTACCTCCGGAGCGCGCCGGTCATCAGCCGCCACGCCGCAACTCACGTCGCGCTCGGTGACGACGCTGACCAGCTTGAGTTTTTCTGTATCCTCAACCACAGGCGCGCAGCCACATTTCGATTCTCGCATTGCTTGCGCGGCACGCGCCGCCGTGTCTTGCGGCGTACAGCACGAAGACTCTTCGATTGGTTCCATGACATCACTACAACAACTCATTTTCTTTTCCTCCCTTATTTTTAATTTCTAAAAATTTCTAAATAAGAATTCATCCGACCGAACCTTCCTTAATCGGCGCGTTGCGGAGCGGATTGATTATTTGGGAGGTTTCGCGGCATGACCGCCAAACTCGTTGCGCAAGGCGGCGATCACCTTAGCGCCGAAACTCTCATCCTGCCGCGACCGAAAACGCATCATAAGCGAGAGAGCCAGAACGGGAGCGGGAACATTCTTCTCGATAGATTCAAGCACCGTCCACCGCCCTTCGCCTGAGTCCTCCACATAGCCGCGAATCGAAGCGAGAGCCGGGTCTTTCTCGAACGCGCGTTCAGCCAATTCGAGCAGCCACGAACGAACGACGCTGCCCTGATTCCACAGGTGCGAGATCGCGCGCAAATCGAGCGCGTCGAAGTCGGATGACTTGAGAATCTCGAAGCCCTCGCCGTATGCCTGGAGCATTCCATACTCGATCCCGTTATGCACCATCTTGACGAAGTGCCCTGACCCGCTCGGTCCCGTGTATAGGTAGCCGTCGGGCGGCGCGAGCGTTTTGAAGGCGGGCTCAAGCCGCTCGAAGCTCGCGCGAGAGCCGCCGATCATCAGACAGTAGCCGATCTCCAGTCCCCAGATGCCGCCGCTCGTCCCTTGATCGAGCAGATCGAGCCCGCTCGCCTTGAGCAGTTCGGCACGCCGGATCGTATCTTTGAAAAATGAGTTGCCTGACTCGACAATCACGTCGCCGCCCTTTAGGAGCGGCGCGAGTTGATTCAAAGTGTTCTCCGTCACCTCGCCCGCCGGCAGCGAAACCCATATTGCGCGTGGAGCTTTCAGCCGTTCAAGCAGTTCGCCAAGCGAACGCGCGCCGACCGCTCCTTCCGCTTCGAGTTGTTCAACCGGTTCCGGGCTTCGGTTGCTGACGACGACCTCGTGCCCACCTCGCACGAGGCGGCGCGCCATATTAGCTCCCATCCGTCCTAATCCAATCATTCCACATTGCATTGCTTTCTGCCTCCCTTTGGATTGCTCTATATTGTCATCGCCTCAAATGATCAGTTGATTCATCGAGCGCCGTAGCTTAGCCCTCAGCGCCTTTCGCGCGAGACGAATCGGCGTCCTTGACGTTGATTTTGCACCCTGCTTGATCGGTCGCGTCATACCAGTACCGCCCGTCACGGGCGAGCAGTTCATCAGCCGCTGCGGGACCGGCGGAGCCGGCGGCGTAGTTGGGAAAGTCCGTTGACTTTTCCGCCCCCCATTTTTCGATAACCGGTTCGACGATCTCCCACGCCACTTCCACTTCATCCGCGCGCGCAAAGAAGGTCGGGTCGCCCCTCATGCTATCAAGCAGGAGATGTTCATACGCCGACGGCGACTCGGTTGCGCCGCGTTCGTCACTGCGGCAGTAATCGAGCTTGATTGACTGAAGCCGCATCTCCTGTCCCGGCTGCTTCGCTTCGACGCGAATGACGATGCCTTCTTCAGGCGAGACGTTGACGACGAGCAGGTTGGGGCGCGCCGCCTTGCCGACCGTGCCGCCCGGTATCCACGGCGTGTGCGGCGCGGACTTGAATTCGACGACGATCTCGGTGGCGCGCTGCGCCAGACGTTTGCCCGAGCGCAGGTAGAAAGGCACACCCGCCCAGCGCACGTTATCAATGTGGAGTCTGAGCGCGGCGTAGGTCTCCACTGGAGAATCCGCCGCCACCTCCTCCTCTTCACGATATGCGAAAACGCGCTCGCCACCGATAGTGCCCTCCCCGTACTGCCCGCGCACGGCGTAGCGTTCGACCTCAACGGGATTGATCTTGCGGACGGCGCGCAGCACTTTCACTTTCTCATCGCGTACGGCGCGCGGGTTCCATTCGGCGGGCGGCTCGATGGCGACCAGCGCGCAGAGTTGTAGCAGATGGTTCTGCACCATGTCGCGCACAATACCGGCGGTTTCATAGTAGCTGCCTCGCCCTTCCATGCCGAGCGTCTCTGCCGCCGTGATCTGGACGTGATCGATGTAGTTGCGATTCCACACGGGTTCAAAAATGCCGTTGGCGAAACGAAGGGCGAAGAGGTTCTGCACGATCTCTTTGCCCAGGAAATGATCGATGCGGTAGATATCCTGCTCATCGAAGCTACCGGCAATGTCGGCGTTCAGCGCTCGGGCTGAAGCGAGGTCGCGCCCGAAGGGTTTTTCGAGGATGAAGCGAGCCCAGCTTCCATTAGCGGGTTGGTAGGCATGACCGGCGAGTCCCGCTTCACTGAGGTGCCTCATGATCGGCGCGAACAGCGACGGCGGAGTGGCGAGGTAGAAGAACCGCCGCCCGCTTGCGCCCGTTGCGCGATCCAACTCCTCAAACTTACGCCCCAGTTGCGCATAGCCCTGCAAGTCATCGCCGTCGTATTGCGCGGGGATGTAGGACAGGCGGGCGGCGAGATCCGTCCACGCCTGCTTGTCGTCCGCTCCGGCTTCGCGCATAACCGCCGTTTGCATCCGCGCGCGGAACTCGTCGTCGGTCATCTTGCTGCGCGCATAACCGATCAAGCGGAACTCCGGCGAGAGCAGACCGCGCCGCGCGAGGCGAAAGATGGCGGGCATGACCATGCGTTGCGCCAGATCGCCTGAGGCGCCAAACAGCACCAGCGCGCAAGGTTCCATCACACGGTCTGTTTTCGCCGCGGCGACTTGCGCCCGGTCGTCAGTCATTACGTGGTTCGTCATCGCTCATCTCCTTTCGACATCTGACGAGAGCCTGCCACTCCACCGCGTCATACATCAGGAATCATCGTATGAATCTTTCAAAGCTACCGTATCGCTCGCCGACCGTGCCGCGCGGAAAACTGAGGAGGATCACGAGAGCGCCGGCGATCATGTCGTTCCACGTCGCGCTCGCCGTTGCGCCGCCCAGCAGCCACGGCGCAACGATCACCCAGGCGCCGAAGAGCACGTTGACAAAGCGCACCGCGCGCCCAACGTCGGCGAGCGCGATCACGGCGACGGTCACGATCAGCGCGCCGATAAGGTGATCGCTGTGTGCAGCCATGCCGGTGCTGCTCAGTGCGGCGGGTGCGAACATCAACCACAGGCCGAGCGCCACGCTGACAAGCAAGTTCCACGGCAGCAACACCCCCCAGACCATCGCCGCCGGACTCACCACGTCGGGGCGGACGGTGACGGCGGCGGCGGCTTCAGGCGTTTCGCGCAGCGTGCCGCCCATCCAAAATACCTGCCAGAGCGACTGTCCCTCACGGCGCGCCTGGACGAGGAACTGCAACGTCGCCACGACCTCGTCGAGCGTGAGCGCAATCATGACGAGCATCGCTGCGGCGGCGATGAGGCACGGCGTGCACCACGCGCCGACGGCGAGCGGTTGCAGGACGATCAGCGTGATGCTGACGACGCCGAGCGGCACGACGAGGATGCCGAAGAGCGTGACCATCCATGGCATCGTCCGCCACCGCGCCTTGTCGCCCATGAAGCCCATCAGAAATTCGATCATGTAGGCGACCGCGCCCAGTCCGGCATCGGGGATCGGGAAGGCGCGCGAGACGTCAGAGGTCAGCACATGCACCGTGCCGTCGCCAAAAAACGGGTCGGTGAACGACGCGATGTGCTGGAGCTGGAAAGAGGTCATTTGCCGCGAGAGGAAGAAGCCGACGAGCGCGAGCGCGATAATCGGCGCACGCTGCGGCCAACTCGAAGGGTTGTACGACCAGCCAAGCGGCACAGCCGGGCCGGGCTCCATGCTCATTCCCGGCGCCATCGGCATCCCCGGCGCCAGGATGGCGAACACGATGACCAGCGCCCCGACCAGCGTGTCGTTGGCGTAGACTGCGGACGTGGGCGACCAGAAGACGAGCGGCGCAAAGAGCAGCCAAAGGCCGACCAGCGAGTTCGCCCACGGTGCCCAGAACTTGAACCACGGGCGGTGCGACAGCGAGAGGATGGCGAGAACGATGACCAGTGCGCCGCTCACCGCATCGCTCACTTGAAGCGCAGTGCTGCGGTATCCGAGCGCGAAGACGCCCGTAATCAACCACAATCCGAGCGTCATATTGGCGAAGTGCGCCCACTGCGCTGTCTGATGCTCCATCAGCGCGCCGGATGTCGCCGTTTTGTCATCGGGCATCTGCATCGCTTTGTGATCGTGCGTCTGCCCCGCCTTGTCGCCCGATGTCGGAGTGGCTTGTTGCGCCGACGGCTTTTGGACTGTGTGCTGCGTGTGGTCAGGCGTCATGGGACTTACCCCCTTCGGGCGGTGTTTCAGCCTGCTTCTGCAACTCGGATGTCAATTCCAGATTGTTCTCGCGGTAGAAGCCGATTGGGTCGGCTTTGAGCGCGGCAATCATCTTCGGAATCGTGCCGCGCAAACTTCGCTTCGGCTCCCAGCCGAGCAAGGTGCGGGCGCGCGTGATGTCGAGCGCGTAGTGGTCGTTCGCGCGATCAATCATCCACGGCTTGATGAACGGGTCGGCGCCGGGCAGTTTCTGCATCACCCACGCGCCCGCCTTTGCCAGCGGCGCAAGCACACCCGGCACTTCCAAAGTCTCCAAGTCCTCGCCGTGGATCAGGCGCGCGAACGTGTGCTGAACTTCGTCGTAGGTGAGCGGCTCTGGCTCGCCCAGCAGCAAAGGCAACTCGGGCGGCAGTGCGGCGCGGCGCTCGACCACCAGCGCAATGGCGTCCACCAGATCGTCCAGATGCATGAAAGACTGCCCGTGCGAAGTGCTGCCGGCATAGAGCCGGCTCGTCAACTGCCGCTCATAGATGCGCTGAATCTGGTGTGCAAGCGGAATCGAGTGACAGAGATCGTCGTACACCCCGGAGATGCGCAGCAGCACGGCGGGAATACCGCCGCGCTCCTCCCGGATAAGCTGCTCGGTGCGAACTTTCGATTCCGGGTATGCCCACGTCGGCTCAATCGCCCAGTCTTCATTGATGAACTGTCCCGGCTCAGCCGGGCGATGGACGAGCATCGTGCTTGAGAAGACAAACTGCTCGACATGAAAATCAATCTCGCGCAAGCCCCGCAGCAGTCGTCCGGTGCCGCGCACGGTTATTTCGTCATACTGCTCGCTCCGCTCACCGAAGAAATCGTAGTAGGCGGCAAGATGAATGACTGAGGCGACGTGCGCCCCGTGGTGTTCGCGGATCATGAGGAGTCCTTCCCGCACGCTCTCGTCCGACGTGATGTCAACGGCTACGGCGGTGCAGCCGGGCGGTGGCGGGTTGGGCGCCTTGCGGTCGAAGCCGACGACATCGTCAAATCGCCCAGCAAACCGCCGCATAACGGCATCGCCGATCGTTCCGTTGGAGCCTGTAACAATGACGATCCCACTTTCCGTTTTGATACCATTTTCTGTATTCACGGCTGTTCCTCCCGTCCGAACATTCGATTCGGACAATATTTATAATGTTGGTTCAGCAGCGCTTCGCACGTCCGGTCAACAAATGCTCATCCCGTTCCTCTTCGCGCGCCGCCGAACCTGCCGCGTCTATTCGCTCCGCCACCTTGTTCTCCATTCAATGTCCGGTTGAAATACCATCTGCGAGGGGAAGTCTGCGTCTCGTTGTCGGCACTTGAACAGCAAAACCAAGTATCAGATTCTTACTCACTCGGCGCGCTGCAATCGCTTTCCAAGCGATACCGAGAGCGAGCGCGATGAAATGGATCCTGGCCGTATCAACCGGGCCGAGTAATCAGAACCGGACCGCCGGAATGGCGCACTACTATCCCCGTTACACTGCCAAGTACCCAGCGTTTCACGCCGGAGCGCCCATGCGAACACATGGCGATCAGTCCGCCCGGCGTCTTGCGTCCCAGCGCGATGATCTCGTCCCCAGCCGCACCTTCCTTCGTCAGGCATGACACCTTGGCAACTCCGAGCTTCTTGACATCGGAAACCTTCTTGTCGAGATATTCACTCGCTTCTTCGTTTACGCCGGTGATCAACGCTTCGTAGTTTCCTGCGTAGAACCCCTCGCCCCCAGCGAGGGCGGTGTAGGGAATGTGGTAAGCGCGGAACAACTCGACCTCTAAGTCGAGTTTCTTCGCGAGACCGGCGACCATGGGTAACACACTCTCCGCTAGCTCAGAGCCATCCAAAGGCACAATGATGGACTTCAACGCCGCCTCACCTGCCGATTCTGCCTCCTCCGTCGCTCGAACCAACAGCAAAGCATTCGCTGTTCCACGCAAAACTTTCTCGGCAATGCTACCCAACAAGAAGCGATTCAATCCCGAACGACCATGCGTGGCCATCGTGATCAGCATCGCCGTGTCCGCTCCGCCTCTCTCAATGATCGCATCTGCAGCTTGGCCCTTCTCCACCGTGCATTTCACGTCGGCGTTGGGAAAGGTGCTCGCGACGCCCTGGAGATAGACCGTACTGTGCCTTACGCCGTTCTCGACCATGGTATCGAGAAGCCGTGCCTTCTCGGCTGACATTTGTGCGGCCATGTCGGCGATATCGACAACACCAAATAGCTCGATGGGAATCTTGAAGCTCCCTGCCAAGTAACGCGCGAAGGGCAGGACTTTCTCTGCCGTTTTGGAGCCATCCAGGGGTATTAGTATCCGCGTATACATTTGATCTTCTCCTGGTCAATCTGTTTAGGCGCTACACGCGTCGCCAGTTCACCTACGCGCTCTGACTTTCAATTCTTTATCCTTCGCCGCTTCAATCCTGGGGTTTTATTTTGCTTACAAGGTGCGCGCGTTATCCACAGCAGCCTCCAGACTTGGCCTTGGGCTTAGCGCTGGCGGGCGTGGACAGAAACTTTCGCCGCCAGTGCTCGCCGCAAGTAGAACATCTTGCCATCGCGTACGGCGTGAAGAGCGGTTACTTCTTCCACGGTCATGCCGCAGATGGGGTTTTTGGTCGCGGTTTTCGATGCATTCATGGTCATGTTCCTTTCTTGTTATTATTGTCTTTTGATTTCGATTTTTCCGGTGTCTGGAATACTCACGGCAGGGGTGTCGCTTCGCGTCGTGGCCAGGTTGCGCCATTGACCCCAGCGCGGGATGAACATCGGCACGCGTTTCCGCTAAGCACGATATTCATCACGCGTTTGGAGCAGCGGTGAGAGCGCGTCGATCGGCAAGTCATAACCAGCGTGATCCAGAACCGTTCCGAAAATCCGCCGCTATGTGGGCATAATAGTCCTGATGGTCGGGTTCGGCGTGCGGCGCCAGCGCGCCCGCCTGCCCTTCGCTCAACCCAGGCTGCGCGTCCACCCCGAACGCAGCCAGTACCTTCGTCCACCGGCTGGCGATCGAACTCTGTGTCAGGCTGCTGAAAAGTCGTGCCGCTCATCGTGCGGTCCCGAGCTTAAAAACGTGTGTAGTACCGCCGGCAACCTCATAAACTTCGTCCTTGAAGCCCAAACGGATCGGGGCAATCCCTGGTTCGCGGCACCGCACGGTAAGGACATCGTGTGTAAGCCGCAGATCGAGCGAATGCCCACGGTAACGAATGCGCATGTCGAGGCGCTCTAGATCCTCCGGCAACCGGGGATTGAGCCGCAGAATTTCCCCTGTTACTTCGATACCGGTCGTTGTGCGCTGGATGAGATCGACCGTTCCCGCCATGGCGCCGAGGTGCACCCCCTCCGCGGTGGTGCCTCCCTGGATATCATTGACGTCACTCTGTAGCGCCTCCGCGAAGTAGCGCATCGACCGCGGCCGGTCCGAGCGTGCCAGCACCCAGGCATGGACCACACGGGATAGCGTGGAGCCGTGGGACGAGCGAGCGTCGTAATACGCAACGTTTCGCGGAATGGTCTCGTATTCGAAGAGATAGCCGAGCCGCGCAAATAAATCGCCAAGCTCTTCGGCGGAAAAGAGATAAAACAGCATCAGCACGTCCGCTTGCTTCGAGAGCTTGTAACGATTCGCACTGTCATTTTCCGCCTCGAGAATGAGCTCGAGTCGCTGAATATTGCCGTACCGTCTCCGGTAGTCCTCCCAATCCAGCTCGGCGAGTGCTTCATATCCCTCGAACTGGCTGATGATCCCGTTGTCATCAAAGGGCACGAACATCTTGCGGCTGATGTCCCCCCAGCGTTTGATCTCTTGCACCGACAAACCTAGCCGCGTTGTGAGCTCGGCGCGACGTATGTCGGGGAGCAGGTCGAGCACGTCGAGCGCACGGCATAGGACCCACACCGCCATGATATTGGTGTAGGCATTGTTATTGAGACCGGGCCTGGATGAATTTGGATAACCGTCGTGAAACTCGTCCGGGCCCATCACACCGCGAATCTCATAACGTCCGCGCTCGTCATTGAAATTTGCAAGGCTCGACCAGAAGCGGGCGATCTCGAGAATCAGCTCTGCGCCGTAGGCCTGCAAAAATTCGACATCACGAGTAACTTGAAAGTACTGCCAGACGTTGTAGGCAATGGCGCTGCCCACGTGGCGCTGCAGGTAAGTATTGTCCGGCACCCAGCGTTGCGAGCGCGGGTTCAAATTGAGCTCCTGCGTTTCCTCTTGTCCGTCGCTACCGCTTTGCCAGGGAAACATGGCTCCCTGAAGTCCTGCGCTCCTCGCCGCAACCCGCGCTTCTCCGAGACGCCGGTAGCGATACAGCAGAAGCGACCGGGTGATTTCAGGCATTCGATAATTGAGAAACGGGAAGATAAATAGCTCGTCCCAGAAGATGTGACCCTGGTACGCCTCACCGGTCCAGCCGCGGGCAGGCACGCCGATATCCAGTCCGATCGAGTTAGGCGAAACCGCCTGGAGCAAGTGAAACATGTTGAACCGAAGCAGCATCGGCACGTTCAATTTGAACCCTGATTCTCGCGGCTGCATGTGCACGTCGAAGCGGCGCCACAAGTGCTTCCAGGCAAGCACATGCTCCGCCATCAACGCATCGAAGCGAGCCGCGCAGGCGATCGCCGCACGAGCCGCCAGCCCGCACTCCGAAATCGCGTGATCTCGCGACGTGTAGAAAGAGGCAAGCTTCTCCAGGACGACGGTCTCTCCTTGCTGGAGATCAATCACGAGCTCCTGGGCGATGTAGCCGGGTTCTTCGAGGGTCAGCCGTGGGCCCTCGCGAAGCTGTCCGTCGACGAACACTTGCGTTCGCGCCGCCTGAGCGACATCAATCTTCGACCGGCAGGTGCGAACCTGCATATACACGGTATCCGTGCCGACGACTTCGGCTGCCAACGGCTCCAGGTGCTTACTGTTGAATTTGCGATAGAGCTTTGCGCCCGCGTTTACGATGCGACCGTCAATCGCCGACCGCACCGTGAGTTTTGCGGACCAGTTCTCGGACGTGAGCGAAAGCGCTAGTCCAGCCGCGTGCATGTCGCTCATCGAGACCAGCCGGCGCTCCTTGAGCGTGGTGCGGCGTGCCCGCCCGTCCTCGAAACTTATCGTTCGAAAGAGCATACCGCGCCGCAGATCGAGCTCTTGGCGATACGAGAGGATTTTGACCGCTGTCTCATCGAACCAGTCGTCGTCGGCAATACGGAACTGGAGCGAGAGCCAGTTGGGAAAATTGACGAGGTCCTCGTTCTCGACGACTCGCCCGGCGATATCGGTGCGCAGCCGGTTGTAGCCGCATGCGAGGTAAGTTCCCGGATAGTGAATACCATCCGCTACAGCACCGGGCGCCGCCCCGCGGGTGGTAAAATAGCCGTTCCCGAGTGCGCATAGGGCCTCGCGGACTCCCTCACGAGCCGGCTCGAATCCTTCGAACACCAGCGACCACGCAGAAGGCGCCTCCACCGCGATTTTGACCTGCTCCAGGCTGGTCACGACAACATCGGCGCCGGCGTCGCGGAGTTCCTGCGATTGCCCACCGCGATCGACGCCGATCACGCAGCCGAATCCACCGGCGCGCCCCGCCTCGACCCCGGCGATCGCATCCTCCACGACCACCGCGCGCGAGGGTTCGGCTTTGAGGCGCTGCGCGGCCTCCAGGAACGCGTCCGGCGCCGGCTTGCCGTTAAGACCCTGGCGGGCGATATCCAGACCGTCCACCCGTGCGTCGAACAGCTGCGATATACCGGCTGCCTGGAGCACCGCCGCGCAGTTATTGCTGGAGGAGACGACTGCAGTTTTGATCTCCTGAGCCCGAAGTGTGCGAACCAGCGCGATCGCCGCTTCATAGACCTCGACGCCGTGCTGCTCCAACTGTTGTGTAAAATATTGGTCCTTCAGATTGCCAAGCCCGTGTACCGTTGGCGCGTCGGGACCGTCTTCGGCCGTGCCAAAAGGCAGTTCAATGCCGCGGGATTCGAGGAATGCCGCCACGCCGTCGTACCGCGGCTTGCCGTCGACGTAGCGTCGGTAATCCTGATCGATGTCAAACGGGACGAACGCTTCACCTGTGTCTGTGGCGCGCTGCTTGAGAAACTCATCGAACAACCTTTTCCACGCCGCCGCATGCACGCTCGCCGTCCTAGTCAACACACCGTCCAGGTCAAACAAGAAAGCGTCGTAATCGCGAGGAGAGAGCGTAACAACGCAAGCTATGCTGGTCATGATTTATTGCTCTTGCCGCCCGCGCGGTGAAGCGCGCATCGGGGCACCTTTCCTTGAAATTGGCGAGAATCAAGCATGGCCGCGGCCCGCGACAACCACGTTTTCATTTCTATTCGACCGTGCAATTCCATGTCTCGATCGCCGGGACTTCTCTATAATAGCTGAGAACGTTCAGAGTCCCTGTACCCAAAAGAAAGTGGCTGCCTGCACTCGCGGGCAAACCCAACCAGCGCGCAGCCAAAACACGCAGCAAATGCCCATGTCCGAAAAGCGCAACATTTCCCTTGGTAGCACGGGCTCTGGCGATGACTCGGTCAACTCGCGCGCTCACCTGCTCCGGCGTTTCCCCGCCGGGAGCGCCGTCCTTAAATAGGAGCCAGCCCGGCGCCTTTTCCTCGATTTGCGCTGGGGTCAGCCCTTCGTATTCTCCGTAATTCCATTCCATCAAGTCGCGATCAATTTGGGCGTCGTCTCCAAGCCCGGAAATTTCGCAGGTCTCGATCGCTCGTCTGAGGGGGCTGACCAGGACAAGAGCGAAAGCTATGCTTTGAAGCACAGGTTGAAGCAGTCCGGCCTTCCTTCGCCCATTCTCCGTTAGAGGAAGATCGGTGATGCCGGTGTGTTGTCCGCTGACACTCCATTCCGTTTCCCCGTGTCGGATCGCATAGACCTTCTGTATTTGGTTCGCCATAAAGCTGCCTCTTGTTCCTCTTGTCCTCCCGGATGGCTAACCCCAGAAGCAGGAACGCTATACGCCGCCCGGATTAACTATACGGCCACTTCCAGTCGCGGATCTCCGGCATGTCCTCGCCGTATTTTCTAATATACTCCTTGTGCTCGATGCGTTTGTCGCGAACCTGCTGCTTTACGTACACGGCGCTCGCAGCCAGCTTTGGCACGCGATCGATCACGTCGGCAACGAGCCCGAAGCGATCGAGATCGTTCAATACGACCATGTCGAACGGGGTGGTCGTGGTGCCTTCCTCCTTATAGCCCCGCACGTGAAGGTTCTTGTGGTTCGTCCGCCGATAGGTGAGCCGGTGAATCAGCCACGGATAGCCATGAAAAGCAAAAATGATCGGCTTATCCGTTGTAAACAGCGAGTCGAACTCTCTGTCCGATAATCCGTGCGGATGCTCGCTCGGAGGCTGAAGCTTCATCAGGTTGACTACGTTCACCACGCGAACTTTCAATTCGGGAATGTGGGAGCGGAGAAGATCGACAGCCGCCAAGGTTTCCAGCGTAGGGACGTCCCCACAGCAGGCCATCACCACGTCCGGTTCGCTGCCCTTGTCATTGCTAGCCCAGTCCCAGATGCCGATGCCTGCAGTGGTGTGCTTGATGGCGGCATCCATATCCAGATACTGAAGACTCGGCTGCTTTCCCGCGACGATTACGTTGACATAATTGCGGCTCCGCAAGCAGTGGTCGGCAACGGACAGAAGCGTGTTCGCATCGGGCGGCAGATAGACACGCACCACTTCCGCTTTTTTGTTTACGACGACATCAATGAAACCGGGGTCCTGATGCGAGAAGCCGTTGTGATCCTGACGCCAAACGTGGGAAGTGAGGAGGTAATTCAACGAGGCGATTGGACGGCGCCATGGAATCTCGTCGCTGGACACTTTGAGCCATTTGGCGTGTTGATTGAACATCGAATCGACAATGTGGATGAAGGCTTCGTAGCACGAGAATAGGCCGTGCCGCCCTGTCAGTAGGTAGCCTTCGAGCCAGCCCTGGCAGGTGTGCTCGCTCAGGATCTCCATTACTCGCCCGTTGGGCGCCAGATTCTCGTCCTCCGGAATTCTCTCCGCGACCCAGGCACGATCGGTTACCTCGAACAGAGCGCTCAGTCGATTTGACGCCGTCTCATCCGGCCCGAACACGCGGAAGTTCCGTTGCTTCTCGCTGAGCTTCATGACATCGCGCAGAAAGCTGCCCAGCACTCGAGTGGCTTCGGCAAACACGACCCCCGGCTTGGGAACAGCGACAGCGTAATTTCGAAAATCCGGCATTCGGAGGTCCTTGAGTAAGACACCACCGTTGGCGTGCGGATTGGCTCCCATGCGCCGATTGCCCGTGGGAGCGAGCTCCGCCAGCTCTGGTTTGAATTCTCCGGTCTCGCTAAAAAGCTCCTCGGGCTTGTAGCTCTTCATCCAGTCTTCCAGCAGCTTGAGGTGCTCTTTGTTCTCGGCCATGTCAGCAAAAGGGACTTGGTGCGAGCGCCAGAAGCCTTCTGTCTTCTTGCCGTCCACCTCTTTGGGGCCTGTCCAGCCTTTCGGCGTCGTGAGCACGATCATCGGCCACTCTGGCAGCTCGAATGATTGGTTCGTTCGCGCATCGCGTTGGATGGACTTGATCTCCTCGATCACGCTGTCCAGGGTCTCCGCCATCAGGCGGTGCATCTTTTCTGGGTCGGATCCTTCAACGAAATGGGGTTTATAGCCGTAACCAACGAACAGGCTTTCAAGTTTACTGCGGCTGATTCGCGCCAGCACGGTCGGATTGGCGATCTTGTAGCCGTTCAAATGAAGAATCGGCAATACAGCGCCGTCGTTTCTCGGATTCAGGAATTTATTCGAATGCCAGGCGGCCGCAAGAGGACCCGTTTCAGCTTCGCCGTCTCCCACCACACAGGCCACGATGAGGTCAGGGTTATCGAAGGCGGCGCCGTAGGCATGCGCAAGCGAATAACCTAGCTCGCCCCCCTCATTGATCGACCCGGGAGTTTCGGGCGCGGCATGGCTCGGAATACCACCGGGAAACGAAAACTGCTTGAACAGCTTCCTCAAGCCGTCTGCATCTTGCGAAATCTCCGGATAAAGCTCGCTGTAGGTGCCCTCCAAATACGTGTTCGCTACCATGCCGGGACCGCCATGCCCCGGACCGCAAACGTAAATCATGTCGAGATCGTGATTCCTGATCACACGGTTGAGATGGATATAAATAAAATTCAGTCCAGGCGTCGTCCCCCAGTGCCCAAGCAGCCGTGGCTTGATATGTTCAAGCTCCAGAGGCTGTTTGAGCAGAGGATTACCATAGAGATAGATCTGCCCCACCGAAAGATAATTCGCCGCGCGCCAGTACGCATCGATCGCCTTGAGTTCTTGCTCGGACCGAGCTGCAACCATAGATCCCTCCTTCATTCTGAGTTTTAGGGCAACAGATGAAAATGCCGACCCATCTCCACGTCGTCATCGACTGTATCGCTCCATATGCTTTCAGTGCGCGGATGAGAAGATGGGAAGTATACTGTCGTAATCTCACAGGTTTTGGATCAGGCAGTCTCGGACAGCCCATCTACTGCCTCCAGTCCAGAGGCTTTTCATTCCCAATCCTCAGGTTCCTCTGCTCCCTTGAATCCCTCGCAGAGACACCTCACCTGGGCTGCCCGCACCGCAGCCGCGGAAAGATGAGACGCTCCAGGTTCCCCAAAATGAGGGATTGATACCGGCTCGCTTGAGGGAAGGAAATTTTTCATAACGCGGGCACCCCGCTGGAATCCCTTATGTAGCCCGATAAGCAAACCAAGCATCTGTCTCTTGTTCAGCCTCACCTACCCCATCCACAACGAACCGTTTTTCAGACGGCTCATCATGTGACCCGTCCTCTCGCTTGTGTATAGACCGTTTGTGGGTTTGCTTTTGTTCACCCCTTCCACTTCATGCGGCCTGATCCTAGAGGAACGGATTGATTACAGCTACGGTTTACTTAAGTCCTCGTGGCCGATGGGCTCGACTCTGGCCGCGCTTTCTGCCGCTGGATACCCTCCAGGCGCGTACGCTTGAGCAGGAGAGCGTTCAGCGCCACCAGCACCGTGCTGCCCGACATGGCGAGCGCCGCCACCTGGGGACTGATCACCAGAGGATAGAAAACCCCGGCGGCCGCCGGGAATGCGGCCACGTTGTAAGCCACCGCCCAGAACAGGTTCTGGTGCATCTTGCGCAGCGTGGCGCGGGAGAGCTCGATGGCGCCGACGATGTCGTACGGGTCGCTCTTCATCAGCACCACATCAGCGCTCTCCATCGCCACGTCGGTCCCGGCACCGATAGCGAATCCCACATCTGCCTGGGTAAGCGCGGGTGCGTCGTTGATACCGTCACCCACCATACCGACCTTCTTACCCTGAGCCTGCAGCTCCTTGAGCCTGTCCGCCTTCTGGCCGGGCAGCACTTCGGCCAGCACGGTGTCGATGCCCAGCTGACCGGCGATGCGGTCTGCCGTCGCCTGGTTATCGCCGGTGATCATGGCCACCTCGACGCCGCGCTCGCGCAGCTTTTTCACCGCGGCCGCCGAGGTGGGCCGCGGGGCATCGGCAATGGCAATCAGCCCGACCAGCTCCCCACCGCGGGCCACGTGCACAACCGTCTGACCCCGACCCTGCAACCGCTCGATCTCACCCGACAGCGGCGACAGATCGACTTTTTCTTCAACCATGAGGCGGCGATTGCCCAGGAGGATTAAGCGTCCGCCGACCTCGGCACGCGCACCCCTACCCTCGGCCACTTCGAAACCGCTCGGCCGTTCGGTCGCGAGGCCCTCCGCACGCCGCAGGATCGCCTGAGCCAAGGGATGGTCCGTCCCCTGCTCGACCGCAGCCGCCAGCGCCAGCACCTCGTCTTCGCTCGATTTGGGCGTGGGGACGACTTCGACCACCTCAGGCTGGCCGAGGGTGAGCGTGCCGGTCTTGTCAAACACGATCACACCCAGCTTGGTCGCGTCCTCCAGCGCTGAGGCATTTTTGAACAAAATGCCGTTCACGGCGCCGAGCCCCGTGCCCACCATCACCGCCATGGGGGTCGCAAGGCCAAGCGCATCGGGGCAGGCGATGACGAACACCGTGATGGTGAGAGTCATTGCGAACAACAGGGTCTGGCCAATCCACCAGAACCACACGGCAAACGTAAGCAGCCCGATGACGATCGCAATCAGCACCAACCACTGGGCAGCCTTATCAGCAAGCAGTTGCGCTGGGGCCTTGGAGTTCTGCGCCTCTTGTACGAGCTTGACAATCTGCGCGAGCGCCGTCTCCGCCCCCACCTTGGTGGCACGGTACTTGAACGTCCCGCTCTTGTTGATCGTCGCGCCGATCACCGCATCGCCGGGCTCCTTCTTCACCGGCATCGACTCGCCGGTCAGCATGGACTCGTCGACCTGGGACTCGCCCTCGATCACTTCGCCATCGACCGGGATCTTGTTGCCCGGCCGGATGACGACGAGATCGCCCACCAGCACCTCGGCGGTGGGTAGCTCGACCTCACGTCCGTCCCGGAGCACCATCGCCATCGGCGGGGCGAGGTCCATCAGGGTGCGGATCGCCTCCGAGGCGCCGGCCCGGGCACGCATCTCCAGCCAATGGCCAAGCAGGATAAAGACCAGGAGGATCGCCACCGCTTCGTAGAACTGCACTCCCGGGAAAAAGAACGTGGTGGCAACACTGAATACGTAGCCCGTACCTACTGACAGGACCACGAGCACGGCCATGTTGAGCACACCGTTTTTGAGGGCGCGCCAGGCCGCGACGAAGAACGGCCAACTCGGATAGACCACGGCGGCCGTGGCGAGGAAGAGCAGCCACAGATCGAGGCGAAGTCCGAAGGGCGGGGCCGGCGGCGTGAATATCTCACCCATCGGCGAATAGATGAAGATCGGCACGGTGAAGACGAACGCTATCCAGAAGCGGTTACGCATGTCGCGCGCCATGGCTTGCATGTCCATGCCCGCCCCGTGACCCATTTCGTGGGCCATCTCATCCTTCTGGCCGGCATGCTCGGCCTGACGAGCGGCTTGCGCTTCTACACCAGATTCCGCATGAACGGCGTGTTCGCCATGACCCGCGTGCCGATCAGGCGCCTTGGCTTCAGCCGTCTTAGCCCCGGACACGTGCCCTGGCTGACCTGGCATGGCTGTCACCGATACCTCGCCTGGTGGGTCATCAGGCGCACATACGTGCCGGGGCACCATCTCGCCCCGGCAGTGATAGCCGCACTCCTCCACTCTGGCCTTGATGGTCTTGAGGTTCGTCTCCGCTTCGTCGTAGCTGACGGTGGCGCTTCCCGCCACGTAATTGACCTCGACTTTTTTCACGCCCGGCAGGCGCGCCAGTTGCTTCTCGACTCCCCGGGCGCTCAGCGGCGATAACATGCCGCTCACGTCAACAATGGTCGTTTTCATGGTTCACCCTCGCTGTGCCTTAGGGGCGCTTGGCGCGCGGGCCGCCGCTTGTCGAAGAACGCGCAAACTACCCGTCTCCTCAACCTTCATACCGCGGACTCGGGGGATGAACGATGGTCAATACCCTTCCAAGCAATAGCCAAAGCGACCGCGATCAGTAAGGCTCCGCTAAGTAGATAGGGAGCGTTCATCTGCCAGACAAAGAGAGCGCCACCCAAGAGCAGTCCGCTCGCTTGACCAAGGCTGTTGACAGCATTCTGGACGCCGAGCGCAGCGCCGGATTGTCGACCGCCGCGCTTTGAGATGAGCGCCGCAACATTCGGCGCAATGAAAGCCATCCCTAATGCGAGCAACGCGACAAACCCGAACACAAAGAACGTCGTGCGCGCCGTCGAAAGCAGGACAAGACCGGCTCCCATCAATCCGAACCCCGCGCCGAGCTGGTAAATTTCGCCGATTTTCCCGGCGAGGAAACCGACCGCGCCGGCCTGGAAAACGGTCATCACCAGCCCGCACACCACGAAGACCGCTCCCACTTCGATAGGTCCATAGTTAAGCACCGCCTGCGCATACAGCGCGAACGTCCCCTCGAATATCGTCAGCGCCAACTGCCCCGCGAGTGCCAGAGCAAGCAGCGGGCGAAGACCTTTCACTAATGTTCTCCAATCGCTCTTCATCCCCGCGGTCGCGAGATATGCACCCTTCGATAGCAAAGACTCCGGCAGCCAACGCATCGCCGCCAAGAACGTGAGAAGACCTGAAAATGCCGCCGCGAAGAACGGGGTCGAGAAGCTGTCGACCATGAAATGCCCGTAGATCCAACTGAAATGCCAATCGCGGCGAGACAGCATTCCCCCGAGCGCTGGTCCGACGACGACGCCGAGACTCGTCGCCGTACCGAGCCATGCCATTCCCGCACTACGCTCCTCTTCGGTCGTCATGTCAGCGACATAAGCCGCCGCCACCGGCAGTGTCGCTGACGACAACATGCCGCCGATGGTGCGCGCCGCATAGAGCAGCCACAGCGATGTGGCAAGACCGAAGAGCACCTGTGCGATGACGTACCCAGCGATGCCGATCAATACTAACGGCCGTCTACCGAAACGATCCGACCAGTGACCCCACAAGGGGGCAAAAATGAGCTGGGTTAACGGATAGACGCCGGTCAGAAGCCCCACGTGCAGCACGATGGATTGGCGCGATGCCCCTTCCGACAGCGCGAGTCGCTCCACGTAAAATGGCAGCACCGGCAGGGTGATGCCAAAGCCGATCATCACGACAAACACGCAGGCGAGCAACACGAGTAACTGCTTCTTCTCTTCGTTAATGTTCTGCATCGCTAGTCGCCGGCAGCAGTTTAAAAAGCAGTTCTCTTCTGGCACTCCGATCACGTTGGCCGGCTGGTTGCCGTGACATGAAACCTAAGGCGCCGCCCGGGCAACCTGAAATTTATCTGCTTTCGTGACCGGTTCTTGCTAGCTCTTCGTGTATTTTTCGGGTTCCTTTTCGAAACTCGCCTTGCATCCAGGCGAACAGAAGTAGTAAGTCTTTCCATTGTAAACAGCCGTTCCGGCTGCTTTGTTCTCATCGACGCTCATCCCGCAAACTGGGTCTTTTGCCATTTTTGTTCCCTCCTTTTTTGCTGCAGATCTCTCTACTTCCTATGTCATCCCACCCTGAGCCTTTGCTTTTTGTGTTGACGCCAACAGTTGCGATCATCAAGATGATTTTCCACAAACAACTATGCTTGGGCCGCAAAATAGCCGCCGGACCCCACGACGCGGACGGGAATAGAAGCTTGAACCGGCGAGTTGTTAAATGCGAATCCTGGAGAGGGAAAGATAGCGCGGTGCGTCGATCAGAAAAGAAATCCCGAAAGATCTATCAAAAATCGCGGTTAGCCATAAACTGCCTCTCAAACCGCTTTCAACTCGAGAGACCGGCAGAGTGATTCCAGGAATCAAACGCTTGAGGTGAGAGAGTGAGGAGTATTCCGCGACGGAGTGCGTGTGATAAACGGAAAAGACGCAGTCAAATTCTTCAGGAATGTAATATCGCGTGAAGGAATCAAATTCGCTCTTGTAGCGATCATACCGAGTAATCTCGTGATCTGAACGGGTTTCGTCATAAGAGCATCTCAACACAGCCCAGGCGACGCCGTAGTAGAGAAGGGCAAAAGAAACAATCGTTACGGCAAATGCTTTTGGAGGACGACCCATGCAGGTTCTCATCGGGCACTCTCTGCCGCTATGTAATCGCGGAATGGCGATGAGTTCAAGACGAATTCAATATGTTTAGCTCAGAGTGATGGAGATCTCTTGAATACGGCTTTTCCCCAGCTGAAATGACTGCAACATAAGCAAAGACGGCAGCATCAGAACCGACCGTCGTTGCTTGACCGTTCGAGCGTCAGACCAATCGACTGATGACAGAAACTACGACAACCATTACGATTCCGGCAGTCAACGCACCAACGCACTATTCCGCGATCGGCAGCTCAGCAGCTTTCCAAGCTGTCATCCCACCGAGCACGTTAACGACCTGTGTGTGGCCGTGGTGCAGCAGCAAGCTGGCAGACACGGACGAGCGATACCCGCTCCCGCAGATCATTGCGACCGGCCTGTCCTTGGGGACCTCACCGATGCGGCTTGGAAGTTCTGCTCCGGTAATGTGCAGCGCACCTGGGATGTGACCGGCTTTCCACTCTCCAGGCTGGCGAACATCCAGAACCATCAGTTCGCGGTCTTTTTCCAAACTCTCATGAAGCTGCCAAACGGTCCATTGGGGCAGTATCTCTAGCGGCTTGGCAGCCGTACGCCATGCCATCATTCCCCCGGAAAGCCATCCCTTTGTGAGACCATAACCGATTCGCAGGAGCTGCCAAGATACCTCCCAAAGATCGCGCTTACTCTCTAGGACTAGGATCATAGGCTTCCCCTCAGGAACGGCTGTTCCGGCCCAGGTTGCAAATGATGAACCGAAACCGACATTGATCGCTCCGGGAATATGAGCGGCGAAGGCTTCCGGAGAACGACAGTCCAGGATGATTGCGCCCTCGTTAAATAAGCGTTCGAACTCGTGGGCCAGCAAAGCGGGGGGCTCGGCGAGAGTACCGACAGGGGCCGGCCCTTGCTGGTTGATCTTTCGCATTCGCTTCCAGTACGGCGGCACGGCCGGCAGATTTTCCAAGTTCAAGCAGTTGGCGACGAAGTCTGTCTCGGAACTTAGCGCCGCCAAAAGTTTGTTCATCTTGCGTTCATAACCAACGGTAGTAGAAAGGCGGCTGCCAATCGAACCGCCGCAAAGTGAGCCTGATACATGGGTCGGGTAGACCTCGACATGGTCAGGCAGCCTGAGGATTTTTTCTTGCAGCGTGCGGCACAGTTGAGCGGCGTGGCGTAGGGTTTCTTCTCGGTCACCCAGCAAGTCCGGTCGGGCGACGTCGCCGACAAGAAGAGACCCACCTGATAGAAACACGCAGGGTTCTTCGCCGCGCGACCGATCAATAAGCAAAAACCCGATGTGTTCCGGCGTATGGCCTGGCGTGTGAAGCACTTTAAACACGACCTCACCCATTTCAAATCGCTCCCCATCATTGAGGCGCCTGGTAGTGTAGCCGAGATCTGCCCTGGCGCCGGAAAGGAGCTCCACTTGGGCCCGAGGACCGAATTCGCAGATCCCGCTTACATAGTCGTTGTGCTGATGGGTATCCGCAACGTAGCGAATTCTGAGTTCCTGATGCTGCGCTTCGGCGAAGTACCCCCTGACGTCTCGTTGCGGATCCAGTACGAGCGCCTCACCGGTTTCTTCAGATCCCACCAAATAAGATGCATGACCGAGACTTTCCAGATAGAACTGCTTTAGAATCATGATTTCATCCCTCCGAAAAAGTGAGGATTCCTACTACAGAAGCACAGCAAAAACATCGCCACAATTTGCTCGGACCAATCTTCGGAGGACAAAAAGAATCGTGACAGAGATCCAGCCGCAACCTCAATGCGTCATGTCCCAAAAGCAAAACTGCCTGCATCCGAGATGTGTTGCGGTTGGGACTCTCTCTAAAGAACTTCACCATAGTCCTTAAGCCTCAAAAGAAATAGGCGAGTTCGAGTTGTACGAAGTGGTCGCGGCGGAAGGCAAAGAGAACGTCCGGGGGCGGCACATTCGTAAACGCCCGCGCATCGAGTTTAATCGTCCAGCGGTCGCTCAGCCGCCGGCTTGCTTCCACGCTCAGTATTGTGGCCTGCGACCTGCGGTCGACAATGGCACCGGCCAGGAGCTCGGTACTTTGGGGGTCGTTGAATGTGAGCCGTGTGCCGACGAACAGGTCATCATCGAAGGGCGTGGGTGGAGCGGCAGCACCGCGCCCATCGTACAGATACTCTGCCAGTACGCCTAGATCGAGCCACGTTTCAAAAACTCCCGTGAACGTGTACTCGAAACCCGCCACGACAGCACCAAACGGCCGTCCGTGTCCCCAGCGTCCGATCGTCTCGAGCTTCCAAATCCAGCGTTCTCTCGTCAGCTGAAGATCGAGGCTGGTCTGATTGATCAAGTCGTAGGCCGGGACCAGAACCCCTCGACCCGCCCTGTCAAGCACCGGCGCCAGTCGCGGTTCACGACTCGTACCGCGAAAATGCGCAAGGCCGATATCCCAGTTGCCAAACACATGGCTCCAGCGAACGGCCACATCCGGATGCCACTGCTTGAGCGACGACTCGTAAACGGCCCTGTCGGTATCCACCGGCAACGAAAAGCGCAGCCGCCCGGCCTTGCCTGGGAAAGTCCGTTCGCGAAAGTAAGGAAGAGCAAAAAGTGTCAGTGTGCCCCAGTCAGAGAAAGTAGCCAGCCGTATCATAGGCTGGCCTAGTTTGTCTTCGCCGTCGGGATGCTCCACCAGGTCGGTCTGATTCACGATGTCCACCAGATGGCGCGACTCCGTCACCCCCCAAAAGACCTTGCTTACGCCAGCAAGAATATCCCACCCGTCTAAGACACGAAGCCAGCTCAACTCGCGAACATCGAAGTGGGTGCGCTTGTCATCGATTGCGTCCAGCCGCGCGAAGGGGATAACGGTCAAGCGATCGGCCCGGTCGCGAAAATCACGGCGGTATTCGGGCTGGAGGACAAGCGAAGGCTGGAGCGCGCGGCCGTCCTGCTCCGGGAAGCTTCGAGACTGCGGAAACAGCCGGGCGTCGACTGCGACAAAGCCCGAGATCTCTCCCGCCTGTGCGTCGCAAAATGCGAGGACGAACAGCATCGCTCCCAAGACCCGGGGCCACACGAACCATCCCCGTTTTCTACCCGATGTAAGATGCTGGATTTTCCCCAAAACGCTCCTCGCAGCGCTTAGAACAAAAGACATAGCGTTGGCCCTGATATTCGCTGAAAAACACTGCAGTCCATGCATCAACGCGCATACCGCATACCGGGTCGGTAACCCAGTCGTGCTCCTCCTGCTTGCGGTCGCGCAAGCCGCCATCTTCAAGCCACAGTATTCGGTCCGCTACGTCCTCCACGCGCGGGTCGTGCGTCACGATGAGTATGGATCGGCCTTCGTCCCGCGCAATATCGTGCAGAATCATCAGCACTTCCTGGCCACTGTGTGAATCGAGGTTGCCGGTCGGCTCATCCGCTAGGATCAGCGGGGGCCGGTTTATCAAAGCGCGCGCGATGGCCACCCGTTGCTTTTCGCCGCCCGACAGTGTCTTCGGAAGGGCCTTGCGGCGATGAGAGAGGGCGAGGCGGTCGAGCAGGGCGTCCGCGCGCGCTCGGCCCTCTTGGGTTCTGCTCTCCGTCAACCGGGCGGGAAACAAGACGTTTTCTTCCACCGTCAGAGCGTCCAGCAGATTGAACGCCTGAAATATGAATCCGACCTTGGACGCCCGTACCGCCGGCAGTTCTCTTTCCGTCATCTCCGTGATGTTGATGCGGCCGATCTCAACGGTGCCCTTCGTCGGACGCAGTAGGCCTCCCAGCATCGAGAGCAGCGTCGTTTTGCCGGAGCCGGAAGGCCCCATGATCAGCACGATTTCCTCGGACTCGATTTCGAGGCTCACATCGTCCACAGCGCGGACTTCGGTGCGACCGCTGCCATAGTGCTTTGAAAGGTGTCTGGCGCGAAGGAGCGGCATGAGTTTCCCTCCTAACCCTGAAACGCGCTGGCCGGATCCACGCGGGATACCAGCTGCGCCGGAAGGATTGCCCCTGCCAGTGCTACCGGTAAAGCAGCCAGTCCCACTTTGGCGATGTTGGCAATCGAAATCACCAGCGTGAGCTGCGGCGCGAGAAGTGGAACCCATGGAATGACAGTAAAAGCTGCAGTCACGGCCAGCAAAAACCCGAGCAGCGTCACCGTAACGGCCTGAAAGACCACACCGACAATCAGCGCGGCGTTCCCGACCCCCAATGCTTTCACTACCGCCAGCTCCCTGCGGCGGCGTGCCACCAGGGAATACGCCGTGAAACCGACGATCAGAGCCGCAAGAGCTGCCGAAATCGCGGTCATTATGGAAATGAGCTGCACTCCCATCTGCATGGCCAAACCGAAATCGTTACGGATGAAGTCCTCCCGCGCCAGCGCATTGACTTTTTCGACCTCTTGCTTGATTCGAGCTGCCAGTGCCCTCGGGTCGACGCCTTCTTCAGCATCGACCATCAGATAACTGTAAGTTCCCGTAGCGGAGAGGATGTCTTTGAGATCGTCCATATGGACGAACGTAATGGCATTCGCCAGAGAGTAGGTGCCCCGGGAGAGGCCAATAACGGTAAACGTTTCATTTCTCACGGTTACAGTATCTCCGATTCCGGTGCCCGTGAGTCGGGCCAGCACGTCGGGTATAACGACCTCACCGGTCGCTTCCACCGTCCGGCCCGATGTCACTGCCCGTGGACCTGCTCGCTCCTGTTCGGGATCGAAGCCCACAATGTACGAAAACGACCGCCGGCCGTTGCTCATGTCGACCACCCCGCTAAGGTAAACGATCGGCGTCACGCTTCGCACACCGGGCAGGCGGGCGACAACGTCAGCCTTCCAATCCCAGACAAATGACGTGGCCATGTGCATATTGTGAACGCCGCGCTGCATTACCCACACGTCGGCCTCGGTATCCCGTAGATAAGCCACAATGCGTTCGGACTCTCCTCTCCAGACCGCATTGAAAAAGATCAAGAGAATGAAAGCACCGGCGATACCAGCGGCGCTGCCGAAGAGTCCCGCTGGCTGCGCGATTAAGGATTTGCTGGCCCATTTAAGCATAGTCAAAGCCTCTGGAACGCGATCATGGGATCGACGCGCCGTATCGAACCGAGCGGCACGAGTGCTCCGGCGATCGCAAACGCCACACTAGCCATGATCGTTTGCGCAAAAGCCGCCGGCTCGAAAATGCGCACGACGTAAAGCGGTGCGACCCAATGGACAAGGACGGCCATAGCCTGGCCGAGGACGATACCGATCGGCAGTCCGATGGCGAGCAGCAACAAGGCCTGCGCAATCACTGCTTGCGCCAATCGGTTAAAAGGAAACCCTAGCGCCTTTAAGACGCCGAAACTATGCAACCTTCCAGTAACGTCGGCGTACAGGATCAACCCCGCCACAAGCAGCCCAATGATATATCCCACCATGACGAGAACACTCATGATGGGTCCGAACAGGACCCGCCCAAAGTTCACATCCTCTAGAGCTAACCGCTCCGGAGTGAAGATCGCCACTGAAGGGACGCTCTCTTCGATTGCGGCTGCAATATGATTCCTGTCCGCAGTGGGATCGTGCTCGATCAGCAAAAAGCTTAGTAGCGGAAACGTGCTGATGTCAGGCGCAATCTCGGAATCCAGAAAAAAATCGATCATCCCGTCGTAACCGATGAAGGTAAACGGGACAAAAAGCGCCGCGTCGCCCTCCGTAATGCCAGATACCCTGAATTCAAAGTCGGAAACGATAAGCGGATCGCCGATGCGAATGTCGTAAACCGCGGCGAGGGTGGCATCGACCACGATATCGCGCGCCTCGGTGACCTCACGACCAGCCACAATCTTTGACGGCCCTCCTTTCGCATCGGTGACGAACACAATGATCGGCGTGCGAATGCCGTCTTTCTCATAGATAACCGGTATCAATGTGATGGGCTGCGCATCGAGGACACCCGAGACCGATTCAACTTCTTCCCGCGAGAGCTGCGGCAGCGATGACCCGCCGACTAAGAAGTTGGACACGCCCGGCTCGGCGGCAATGAGATCGCTCTTGCGATTGAGAACGGCGCGCTCCAGTTGATAGTACAGCCCCTGCTCAAAGCCTTCGAGAACGAGGATGACGGCGATGACCGCTCCCAGTGCGATCCCGGTGAGCGCCGTTCGCAGCAGGTCCAATTGCCCTTGACGCCAGGCTAGAAGAAACATCGGAGCCTCTCGTGCATAGCCGTGGCTTATCTCACCCGAGTCAGTCCCTGGGGGGTGAAGTCCGTTTCCCGAAGACCGGAGCGGAATTCATAGCGGGTCCATACCAGCCGCGTGCTCTTGCCGGTCTGGTGATTCGTCATGAGCATTTCACCCGGCCGCCAGAAGCGTCCGAGATATTGTTCGTACCCCGTCAGGACCAGACTCTTCAGCAGGGAATCCTTGCGGTCGTAATAATCGATCTTCACGGTTCGGTATTCCTTCTGATCGATCCAGACAATCTGCCGTGAGTAGCCGGAGTAGTTTGCATCCACTGGGTATCTTTCGACGACATAGCACACCAGGGAAGCGTACACCTGTCCGGGACACGCTTCATCACGCAGCCACTTGTATGTGAATTTCTCGACCTCCTGGCTGCCGAAATCCTCATAGGCGAATTCGCTGCCCATGAAGGGGCCTGAGCGATTGCCGGGGGCGATACGTCGGACCCGTTTGAGCGCTGGAAGGAACAGCCACTGATCGTCGTCGCCGATCCGATTGGAAATCGTCAGCATCGCGGTCCCTCGGACATCGCGAGGGCTGTCAAAGATCACGAGATTTCGGTCGCCGTCGCCGGCCCGCTCGAGCACCAGAGAACGCAGCTCGCGGGTCGTTTCATCTCCCCGAAGACCGCGCAGAATCATCAGCAACTCCGCCGCACTGTCGCCGAAACCCGTGTCCCGCTTCCTGGCTTCAATCGCAATAGCCAGTCCCCTTTCCTCGGGCGATTGCGCCAGTGCCGCGAATCGAGCCCACGCGAAAAACAACGCTAGGGCGATGGCAAACAAGAACAGGACAGAGGGCCGACGACTGAAGACCAAGGAGGACCGGGGATCCCAGAAAGCAGACGGAGGTCCGAGGACAGCCGATCGGGGATCAATGGCGTCTTTCATCTAGACTCCATGCCATTGAGGATTGCTGGCAGGATTGCAGATGCAAGTACAGCAAAGCCAGCAGCTCATTGGTGCACGCTAAGTTCGTCGGATTTTACTTGCCCATTGCTTTTGCTCTGTCCCTTAGCGCAGCGCCATGTTTTGTGAGAATCTGCCCCATCCGGTCCATCATTTCGCCTCGCATCTTCTGCTGGAGATCGGGAGTCATTTGTTCCATTTGGCTGCCGTACTTCTGCATCATCTGGCCCATCATGCTCATCATGTCGCCATGAATGGCCATCATCGTCCCCATGAGTTCCGGCGACATCATTTGGCCCATCATGCCGCGCCCCATCATTCCCATGCCGGGCCCCATCATCATTCCCATATCCCCCTGCTCCCCCATCATGCCCATCCCCGGCCCCATCTTTTCCATGTTGCCGTGCTCCATCTGTCCCTGGCCCACGGGTTGTCCGCCCTGCGCCACCGCGCTAACCACCATGTAGCCCCCGATCAAGACAACAGAGAACAACGCAACCGCTAGAATATTTTTTTTCATATCTTCCTCCTTTTGTGTTCACGTGAACAATTTCGATCATCAGAATGAGCTCGTGACGAAAATAACCGCATCGGTCCAGATACTGACAGCGCCAGATCCTTTCAATCGGCGACTTCTTTAAATACCGAAACAAGACGGGAAACGGACCGCGCGGTACCCTTCCGCTGACTTCAACTGTTCCCCGGCCGATTTCTCCTGACATGAATCATTCCCCAGAACATGATTGCCGGACAGACCACGAGCAAAGCAGCAAGCAGAGCAGTCCATACCGAGAGGCCCAGTAGCACCACTATCGCTACGGCGAGTGCGGGCATGGCCCAGGGGCACAGCCAACTCAATCTTCTCCGTTCCGAACGCCGCTTTCCGGAAGCATGATCGTAACCTGAGCAGATTAATAGCCACTGTTAGCTCGGCCCATACGCAAAACGCTCCAGATCAAGTAGGCACCGATGCCAGGTATCCAACGTAAGTTACTCCTAAATCTCATCCGGAGGCTCCTTCACAAATTGTTCCTATGCTTCGTTAGGCTGGACGCCACCAAGCCGAGGTAAGAAAGCCGGC
>CAYPHJ010000047.1:0-33055 GCA_964410485.1 uncultured Syntrophobacteraceae bacterium | reverse complement strand
TCCTCCTTTTCAGACGTAATCACCTGGCGAAACATTCACCTGCGCGTGGGGTTTTATCTCTTACTCGGCCCCCGTAAGTCAACGCCCCCATCTGGGGGCGTGTTAATTGCCCCAGATGGGGAGGTGCGTCTGGAACATGGCCCGCATGTAGTTCTAATCAGCGTGTGTCCGTGGCGTTTTTGCCCGAGCACGATCCTGGCTGTTTTGGACTGTTTTCCACGAACACGAACACGATCCACGAGCACGATCCTTACCCAATCCCTTCCCGGACGGCCAAGACTGCGGCTTCAGTGCGGTTTTTGACCTGAAGCTTCCGGAAAAGGCCCTTTAGGTGGCCCTTGACCGTTTCGCGGGCGAGTCGCGTAAGCTGGCTGATTTCCTCGTTATTGAGTCCTTCGGCGACAAAGCGGAGAACTTTAAGCTCCAACTCCGTGAGGCCATACCTCTCACTGAACTCCTTTTCTTTCTCATCGCGCGGAAACTCCTGGTAAGCCGTCGATTGTTGCAGCGTTAAGTGGGCTAGATAAGGGGAGGAGTGGACCTTGCCAGTGTGTGTGTGCCGAATGATCTGAATAAAATCTGCCCGGTCGGTATCTTTCAATATATAGCCGCGCGCGCCGGCCCTAATGGCCGATACAATTTTTTCATCGTCGTCATGAATCGAGAGCATAAGAATTTTCGTGCGCGGAGACATGGCCGATATAAGCTTCGCGGCCTTGATGCCGTCCATTTTGGGCATGCGAACGTCGAGAAGGGCGATGTCCGGTCCGGTTTCTCGCGCCTTGATTACAGCCTCCTGTCCGTCAGCCGCTTCGGCCACGACTTTGAGGTCTTTCGCTGTCTCGAGAAGCACCTTCAGGCTCTGCCGGAAGAGTCGCTCGTCGTCTGCAATCAACAATCTAAGCGGCATAGAACCCTATCTCTTTTCCATTCGTGCATTGGCAAGCGGACCAATACGGTAAAGCCACGGTGATTGCCGTTTGTTGCTTTGATGCTGCCGCCGTGCGCCTCAGCCACTAATTTGCAGTAGGGCAGGCCCAAGCCGGTGCCGGCCTCGGCCTTTTCTTTGTCTTGGGAGTAAAAACGATCGAAGAGTTTCGGCAGGTCGCGCTCGAGCATTCCCTGGCCTTCGTCTTCAACGCGAAGCTCCAGCCAGCCGGAGCCGTTTTGCTGCTGAGTCGTTGCCGATATGGTCACGCTGCCCCCGCTGGGCGAAAACTTTATGGCATTGCTCAAAAGGTTGATCAGCAAGCGCGTTAATCTTCTCTTATCGGCGATAATCGAGATATGCACCGGATTCGAATGGATCCGAAGGTGAATCCCCTTTTCCCCAATGTCGGGTCCGAGGATGCGCACGCTGGCCTGTACGATCTCTTCCACGTGAAATGAAGTCTGAGAGAGCGGTATCTCACCAAAATCCGAACGATAAATATCGAGCATCTCATTGACCAAGCCGATGACGAGATCTCCGGCGCTCAACAGATCGGTCAAAACCTTTTTTTCGAGCAAAGAATTGATCTCGCCGGGTCTCTGCTCAATCCGTTCGAGCGTTTTTTTTATGCCGAGGAGCGGGTTCTTCAGGTCATGGGCGATCATATGTGCCATCGCAGCGCGTTTTTTTTCTGTTTCGACCAGCTGTTCACTGCGCTCGGCGACGGTTTTTTCCAGTTCGCCGCGGTAGTTTTCAAGCTCCGCCTTCGACCGGCGCAGCTCTTCCAGCATGCGATTGAACGAGTCGGCTAACGCGCCAATTTCATCCTTTGACCGGGTGCTTACAGCGCCTTCGTAGTTGCCCAAAGCCACTTGCCGGGTTCCCGAGACCAATTCCTTCAGCGGCCGGGTGAATCGTTGACTCAAAAACCACGACGCCGCCAGCGCCAGGGCGATACCGACCGCGGCAATCACGATCAAGGTTTTTTGTAAGGCTGCAATGGTCGCCTCCATCTGTTCGGAAGGAAAATAAACAGAAATGGTGCCTTCGACGCCACGGTCAGTGTGCAAGGGTAGATCGATTTGGAGGGGAGGCGATGACAGGGTACGGCCGAAACCTCGGTGTGTGAAACCGAACCTATCGCCAACGGTCGCCTCGCTAGGTTGGTTCGGGTGGCGGGCAGCGGAGTAGACACGACTGCCGATGGTGACCAGGACCTCGCCGCCGGCGATCTGTTCCAGCTGCCTGATGAGATTATGGTCGAGAGCGTAGCCAGCGCTCACAACGCCTAGAACTTCCTCGCCGTTGATGCTCTCGGCGGCGCGGAGGTAAGCTTTGCCATCGCGCTCTTCTATGCCGTAGTTGGAAAAATCTCCTACCCCACGAAGAAGGTTTTGCACAGCTGTGCTCAGGCCTGGAGTATCGCCGTAGCGTGTCGGATCGTGGACGCGCAAAACGATAGTTCCGTCTTTGGCAAGAATTTCTATAAAATCCAGCTGAATCGATCCAACAATCGGCAGCAGATGTTGAAACAATCGCGCGCGATCCTGTTTCTTGAGCGCGTCTCTGACCCCGGGCATCTCGGCAATCCAGTGGACCAACCCGGTCGCGGTTTCCTGCTTTTCGCTGAGGAGCAGTTGAATTTGTTCGGACTGTGTTCTGGACTTTTCCGCAAACTGTCGCTCCAGAATGGTCGACAGAGTCTTCGAGCTCCAGACCAACGCCAGGGCCATTGGAAGTAGTATGATGAGCAGCGAGGAGAGTAGGAGTTTGTACAGCAGACTTCGCATTTACGAGTTTCGCGACTCGATGACTTGTTGCGTGAATTTCGCAAATCCCACTAGCCATTCCCGAATGAGGCCTTCAGGCGGGGACTTCATGACGAGAAGATGGGGTCTGGTCAATGGATAATTCTCGCTCTGAAGGTTGGTTGCTGTGGGGAGGAATTTGTTAATGGCTAAAACGGTAACTCCTTCCGCCTGCGCCTCCTCTATACGTACGATGCCGTACCCCAAAGAACCGCGCACCCGCTTGATCGTTCTCAAGACTTTTTCCTTGTTGGCGCGCAGGACGAAAGCTTTTTGTTTGTTGGAGCTGCCTTTACCGAAAAGTCTGTCCGCAAAGATCGCATGAAGCGCTGAGCCGGGCTCGCGGGTCAGCGGCACAATGCCGCTCTCGCCGCCGCCCACTTCCCGCCACCGGTTAATTTTGCCCAGATAAATGCCGCGAAGCTGGTCTAAAGAAAGGTTGGCAACCAGGTTCTCGGGGTGGCTGAGAATCATCACTGCGTCATGGCCGATAGACTGCGTGTAAAGCGCCGTTGTCTCGGCGGGGCTCAGATTGCGAGTCACCAGACCAATGTGAACCTCGCCCCTGAGCGTCGCCTGGATCGCATAATTCGAATTCGACCGACGGATGTCGATCTCGATGCCGGGGTGTCGGTGACGAAACTGCGCAGAAAATTTATCGGCCAGTGACGTAAGGGACTGAGCGCCGCCGATGATGATTTTGTTTTCGGCGGCATCCAGCGCTAGAGGCTTAACCAGCGCGAAAAGGCAAAGCAGGCCGGCAAAGCACTTGACCAGGCAAATCATTGCAGCAGGCTCCCCCGCTCACCGGCTACAAAATAGCCTTTACCGATGGGCGCTGTTTCATTCTCTCCATGTAATTGCGCAGCCGAGGCAACGAAGGATCCGGTAAAACACCAAAACCCTCACACCTGATAAATCGGGGTATCAACGCTGCGTCGGCCAGAGAAAAATCACCGGCGAGGTAATGTTGCTCGCCGATCTCGTCTTCGAACCGTTGTAACAGCCGTTTGACCTCGGCCTTTGCCGATTGAATCACGTCTGGATTTTTTTCTTTCTCGTCTTTCATCGATTCCATACGCAGCTTCTGATACGCGCTCTCCATCTGAACCAGCCCGTAGTCGATCAGAATGCGAATTTTTGCCCGCTTGGCCGGATCGGCGGGCAGCAGCGGCGGGCTGGGATATTTCTCCTCCAGGTATTCATTGATGATGCAGCTCTCGTAGAGAACCACGTCGCCATCGACGAGAGAGGGGACTTTGCCGTAGGGATTGATCTTCAGATAATTCGGTGTCTTTTGCTCTTTATTTCGTAGGTCGATTGGAATCGTCTCATAGGGTAGTTTCTTCTCCTCCAGCAAAACTTTGACGCGCTGGCAATTGGGCGACGATTTGAAATCATAAAGCTTCATCATATGGATTCTCCTTCCGTCATTGCCTGGCCGTGGCGATCATTCTTATACTAAGATTTCCGCGAAAGGGAAAGCCAAGCCGGCAGTGGAAAAATCTTCCCCTGGACGTGTTTTGCGATGCGGATGTCGGCCATTTCACCACAAAAAATAAGCTATTGCCATACGCCATAAGCGGTATGGCCACTTTTACTAACCGGCCTTTGCCAAGGGGTCGCTTGATCCGGCCGCCGGTTTGGTGATAAGCGAATGTCTCAATAATTAGGGGATTCAAAGTGAGCGCCGAGCACGCGGCAAGAGAGATTATTTCCGGGCTGAAACAGGCCGGAGTGAATTTTCTGGCAAGCCTGCCGGATATCAATCTGCTAGAGCTGCTCCGTGTCATCGACGCGGATGCGGGATTCACACATGTTCCTTTGTGCCGGGAAGAAGAGGGGATCGGCATCTGTGCCGGAGCTTACCTCGTCGGCAAGAAGTGCGCGCTCGTCATGCAAAACGGAGGTTTTTTCAACAGCAACAATGGTATCGTAAGCACGTTGCTGCAGTACGAAATACCACTTTTGCTGCTCATCTATTACGCGGGAGATATCGGGGACCGCACTTTTAGCACTACCGGTAGCCTGACTGAACCGGTTCTGCAGGCGCTGCGAATTCGTTATTATGTCATGCGTGAGCCGTCTCAAGCGGCGGAGACCATAAAAAGGGCGCAGATCTTGGCCGAAGACTCCCGCCGCCCCGTGGCTTTGCTGCTCACCAAAGAAGTTCTCGGCCTGCGGCCCGCGATCGGCGCACTGTGATCTAAACATAGGGCGGCACATGCAGCAAACCGAGAACAGGGGCGGGAGGTACGGACCTTCGTGTGCTCCTATGAAAATTCGGGTGGAGAGGGAGTGAAGGGACAGCGCCCCCAGAGCGGTCACCCGCGTATGCTCCGCAGGGCCTCCCCCTCGATACGCGATCTCGGAAGATCGCTACTCGGGAACACGGCATCCCCTTCCGATTCCCCGAGTAGCGCGAAGCGCGTAGCGAAGGCAGGGAATGCCGAACCTTCTCGATATTGGCGTTCGGGTAATGTGCTGCGTCCATTTTCATCCTCTGCGGGCGTGCGTAAGATCATGAAACACTTCGTGGTCTTGATATGTACTCGTTGGACCAGGGCCCTCCGATCGGTGTGCTCCGACGAGGGAAGTGCGGTATGAAACGGTATGACTGCTTAAAAGTGCTGGCTGCAGAAGTAAAAGATGCTCTGGTGGTGAGCTCCGCGGGAGCGACAACCCTGGAATGGAATGCTCTGCGACCGAGTGATGCCAATTTTCGCGTGCGCACATTGGGACTCTGCTCGTCGATTGCATTGGGAATGGCTCTGGGCTTGCCGCGCCGGAAGGTCATTGCGCTCGACGGCGACGGCTCATTGCTCATGAATCTCTGTTCACTACCCACGATCGCGCGCATGCAGCCGGCCAACCTTATTCATATCGTTTTTGATAATCAGGTGTACGAAGCTTCGGGTTGCGGCGAAACGGCGACTGCAAGCGGAACTGATCTGGTTGGGATAGCCCTGGCGGCGGGAATTACGAATGCCTGCTGGGCCGACTCGCAGGAAACCTTTGCTCGAGTTAGCACAGAAGCGCTGCGCCGGGATCAATTGACGTTTATCGGCTTGAAAGTGGAAACGGCCCGCGCAGAGGTTCCCCCGTACAGCATGGACGAGGTAGAAAACAAGTACCGCTTTATCCGGTACGTGGAAAACACCGAACAGATACAGATCCTGAAAACCAGTTTGCCGGCGAGCTATAAGTCGGGATAGTTTCATCCAACAGTTCCAGTAGTTCCAGCCGTTCCAATAGTTGGGGGTTCAACGGCTGAAACCGCTGGAACGATTGGAACCGCTGGAACTTTTTTTTCATGCTAATCGACATCGAGTTCAACTCCGGTGCCCAGCTTCCTCTGGACTCAATCCCCGAATTGGCTCGCCTGGCGGAGACCCATGGTTTTGGCTGCGTCTGGGGCGGTGAAGCGAACAATAAAGACCCAACGGTGATGCTCAGTGCCGTTGCGGCGGTAACGGAGCGTATCCGAATAGGCTCCGCCGTGTACCACGTTTTAGGTAGAACGCCGGCCACGCTCGCGCTTCAGGCTGCGGGCCTAAACGAGCTTTCGCGGGGACGATTGTTTTTGGGTATTGGGGTTTCAAACCCGACAATTGCCCGCTGGCATGGTCTTACCATGGACCGTCCTGTGGGACGTATTCGGGAATATTTGGAAATTGTGCGACGGGCCATGGCCGGTGAGAAAGTTGATTACGAAGGGGCGTATTATCGTTCTCACGGGTTTAAGATGGCATTCAGACCGGGTACCACCCATATCCCGGTCTTTCTAGCAGCCTTTGGTCCAAAGATGAGCCGCCTCGCCGGAAGCATTTCCGATGGAATACTCATCAACATGGCCAATCCCCGAGAAATCCGCCGTATTGTCGAGGATGTGCGATCAGGAGCTCAGGAAGCCGGGAAGGATCCGAATAAGATCGAAATTATTTGTAAAGTGCGCTGCTCCATAGCGCCTACCTACGGAGCAGCGCGGGAGGCTTTGAGTCATGCGCTGACCTATTATGCGCTCGCTGATTATTACCGCGACCTGTTGGCAAGAATGGGATTTGGAGCGGAGATTGAGGCGATGCGCGAAGCCTGGAAGACTGGCGGCTTTCACGCGGCGCGCCAGCTTATTACGGATCCCTTGTTCAAAGGCCTGCCACTCGTGGCGGCAACGTCGATCAATGAGGTGATCGACCAGCTGAGGCCTTACGAGCAGGCAGGTGCCACGCGAGTTATTCTGCCTTACGTGGCGGCCTCGGCTGATGTGGTAGACGAAATCAGCAGCTTCATCGTGAGATGGCCCAAGATCCCAAGAGCTCAATTCGGCAAAAACTGAGAATCGGTAAAAAGAGGGAAATTACATGCCATTTCAGTTGCTCAACCCGCAAGGGCTTGAACGTCCCGTCGGTTATTCGCATTTAGCTGTCCTCAGCGCTGGTGGGAAAGTAATCCACGTCGCCGGACAAGCTCCCTTTGATGCTGACGGGCAGGTGGTTGGGCAAGATGATTTTCTCGTGCAGTTCATTCAAGTACTGCATAACCTCAAAACAGCCGTCGAGGCTGCCGGAGGAAATACCAGTCATTACGCGGTCCTGACCATCTATGTCACTGATTTGAAAGCTTATTTGGCGAACAAACAACCTATTGGAACTGCCTATCGCGAATTGTTCGGCAAACACTTTCCTGCAATAACGCTTGTGGAGGTAAAGAGTCTCTACAATCCGGACTGCATGGTCGAGATTTCGGGCCTGGCGGTGATCGATTAGGGCGCATGAAAGTGGTTTTGGTGCGCGTCCTGTTTTCGTGGTCTGTGTAACGTTTCGTGTCGCCATTTTACGCCATTCGGGACAATTATTTCCGTCAATTTGCACGTTCGGCGACCGTCTACGGAACCTTAGCTCTAAGGATTTCAGGCGGTTATCAAATATGGCACCCACTTTGCTTTTATCTCGGTCAAAAACAAACGGGTTGGTAACCCTATGCGATACAATCCAGTCCCTCGATTCGATGAGGAACGGGACCAAGACCTCTTCGAAAGTGTCACTGAGGAAGAAATCATCTACCTGTGGCGTTCATTCAAGGAGAAAAGCTTATCAGAAGATGAAGCCTGGCAGGCCATTGTCACTGGTATAGCTCTTGATATGGCATTTGCAAAAACTAGGACCTGTAAGGAAATCGAACATTAGTCAGGGCAGTGAATTTGGCCTGACGATTCCCGCCGACCAATTTCCGCTAGAGTTCTTGCAATTTCACCACACTGTGACCGCTGATCGGATCACGTTTGTGAAGCCTGAGGGTCAGCAACCGCGACCAGCTGCATCAAAGCCCGCCGATGGGTCGCCTCACCGGCTCTCAATTGTCGCAATGTCTCCGCCAATTCCGGGGACTCTGTGATGAGACGCGGCTCGTGGATAGAGAGAAGGTATTCCAGCTCTCGTTGCCGGTCTAAATCTTTCATCAGTCGTTGCCAGTGGTTCTTACCACTAATTGGCATCGGGGAGGCTTCACCAACCCATCCTCCCAGCCGCTGTATACGTTGTTTCAACGTTGCGGCATTGTTTTCCTTCTCGCGGGCGATCTGTCGTAGGCGGGAGGCGACGTGTGGGTACGGCGCGGAATCGGCATGGGCTTCGATTTGACCGGCGAGCTGGATCAGGCTGGAGTAAATGGTTGTTAGTGCTTCGACGGATGTCAAAAAGCGTGCAGGCGAATCTTCCATGCGCTCGGGTACCAGTATTTCCAGTACGGTTCTCAGTAGCGTGGACATAAACACAGATCGGACGGCCGACAAGAAGGTAAGGTCTGGCCACGCCCCTGTCAAGCAGTGGGAAACTGGAGCGCTCCATTCCCCGCTACACCAATACTCCGGGCCGGTTGTTCATTGACTGCCAAACCGAAATCTGTTTGAATTGTGAAAATTGGTGTCAGGGGAGTTCTATGTCCCGTATCACGGTAGAAGACTGTTTGCGAAACGTTTCCAATCGTTTTGAACTGGTTATGCTTGCATCCAAGCGCGCCAGGCAGCTTTTCAAGGGGGCGAAGCCGCTGATAGAGTCCGACAATCGAGAAGTCGTTGTTGCGCTTAGGGAGATCGCAGAAGGCAAAGTTAGAAAAGCTTCTCCCAAGTCCTAAAGCGGACTACGGTCCGTGCATATCTCCAGCTTGGCAATTCTGCTGGTCGCCTTTTTTACGTTTGATTCCTTGCCTGACGATAGTGCAGCAAGGAGTTTTCTTAACCGCGCTTACGCCTCATGGCAGAAGAAATAAAGAAGCCAGAAATCGATATCTCGCTTCCGGAGGTCGATTCCACAAAGGCACTTGACGCCGACGACACCGAAAAGCCGGAGTCGGCAAAGGCGCTGGTTCGCTACGATCCGCTGCAGCGCTATTTGACCGAAATCCGGCGTTTTCCCCTGTTGAGTCGGGAAGAGGAACACCGTCTAGCCGTTGAATACAAGGAATATGGTAATCTGGAAGCGGCGTATAAGCTTGTGACTGCCAACCTGCGCCTGGTCGTCATGATCGCGCGCGAGTACCAACGAGCCTTTAAGAACCTTTTGGATCTCATCCAGGAAGGAAACATGGGATTGATGGAGGCCGTAAAAAACTTCGATCCCTACAGAGGGGTAAGGTTCCCTTCCTATGCTGTTTGGTGGATACGCGCGTATATCATCCGCTACATTATGAATGACTGGCGGATGGTCAAGATCGGTACTACTCAGGCACAGCGGAAGCTGTTTTTTAATTTGCAGAAGGAAAAGGAAAAGATCGAGTCGGAAGGATTGACTCCGGGTCCGAAGCTCCTGGCCCAGCGGCTGAATGTGAAGGAAGACGAGGTCATTGAAATGGAGCAGCGCCTGGCGAGTCGAGACTTGTCAGTGGACGTACCCATGAGCGACGATAGCGAGGCGACACTCTTGCACTTCTTGCCTGACGAAAAGCAGAATCCGGAAGAGCGGTTCGCCGAGAGCCAGTATCGGCAATTGATTAGCGAAAAAATGGAGCTGTTTGCAAAGACCCTCAAGGATAAAGAGTTGGCGATCTACCGGGAACGGTTGCTGAACGAAGAGCCGTTAACGCTCAGAGAAATCGGCGAAACATACGGTATCAGCAGGGAACGGGTGCGGCAAATAGAAGAGCGCGTCAAAAAAAAGTTGAAAAGCTTCCTGGATAAAGAGCTGAAAGGAGCTAAAGATTATACCGCCCGTATTGATTGATCCCTCGAAGTTCTCGCCTTGAGGCAAAAGCGGCAACCCGCTTGCGCCAATTTCATTGTTTTGATAGCAACACTAGGGTCAAGAAAGGGGAGGAATTGCCTTGCGTTTCGAAAAAGAAGTGGAGATCCATGCTCCCAAGGAAAAAGTGTGGAACTTTATCTGGGATGTTGATCAATTCGTCACCTGTGTTCCCGGTTGCAAGGAAGCCAAGACGCTGGAAGCCGGTAAGCGTTATACCGCTGTGATGACAGAAAAGGTGGGGCCTTTTCGTGTCGAGTTTCCTACCACGATCGAAGTGCTTGAACGCCAGGAACTGTCACATATCAAAGCGCAGGCGTCGGGCGCCGATAACAAGATCGGCAGCCGGATGAAAGTGGATCTGGATGTAAACCTGCGCGAAGAAAACGAGATAACCAAGCTCAATTTTGTGGCGGGGGTGGACATGCTGGGCAAGTTGGCGGCTCTCGGGCATAGCATCATCAAAAGGAAGGCCGATCAAGTGCTGGAGGAATTTGCTCAGGCCGTGAAGAAGCGCCTGGAAGGAGACGCCTAGGATGCTGCGACGATTCCGTTTGGAGGAGCCGCAGAGCTTGCGCGAAGCCTCCGGGTTGCTGGCTCAGTTCGGCGAATCAGCCAGACTTTACGCTGGCGGGACAGAGCTTCTGTTGGCCATGAAGGAGGGCTTAATCCATTACGAACGACTCATCAACCTAAAAGGAATCGGGGGACTGAACGAGATCAAGCTAGACGATGGAAACGTTCATATCGGCGCGCTTTGCACCCATCAGCAACTAGCAACCGCACCCGTACTGCAGCAATCTCTGCCGGCCTTGGTTCAACTGGAAAAGAACGTCGCCAATGTCAGGGTGCGGCAGGCGGGAACACTTGGCGGGAACCTCTGTTTCGCCGAGCCGCACGCCGACCCCGGGACGCTTTTGATTGCGCTGGGTTCGACGTTGGTTGCTGAAAAATCCGACTCCAAGCGTGAGATTCCGGCGGAAGCATTTTTCGTGGGCGCTTATGAAACAAGCCTCGAGCCAGACGAAATTCTAAGTGAAATTCACGTGCCGCTGCCCGCGGGAAACGCAGCGGCTGCGTACATGAAGTTCGGTTATCTGGAGAGACCGAGCGTTGGGCTAGCAGTGGCTCTGACGCTGAATGGCGGCAACTCGCTTAGTGATGTCAAGATTGCCGTCGGATGCGCAGGGCCGGCGCCGAAGCGGATTCCTGAGGCCGAAGAACTCCTGAAGAATAAGAGCACGGAAGAGGCTGCTCAGAGCCTGGTTCACGCCGGAGAGGTAGCCGGTCGCGCCTCGGAGGCGATCAGCGATTTGCATGGTTCCCAGGAATACAAAGAACATATCGTCGGCGTGCTGTTGAAACGTGCCTTTCAGAAAGCGTTGAGCGCGCAGCCGGCGCGCAGTTCCTAGTTCCAAGTTTCGAGTTTCAAGGTCCCCCAAAGCAGAAACTAGGAAGCAGAAACCAGAAAGGTTCGCGGCGTTGCCGCGGGGAGGTAAGTTGTCCAACATGATGCCGAGACGGTCCGAGATGCAGACCATTCCTGTCTCTTTTACATTAAACGGTAAGCTGCAAGAGATGGAAGTGGAACCTCATGAATTGCTCCTGGACGTGGTTCGCGATCGCCTCGGATTGACCGGGGCCAAAAGGTCGTGCGACGTGCAAGTGTGCGGGGCGTGCACCGTGCTGATCGATGGGCGTCCGGTGAGCGCTTGTACCACACTCGCCTTTGAGGTGAGAGACCGTTCGGTGTTGACTATCGAGGGATTGGCAGAGAACGGTAAGCTCCACCCCTTACAAGAGGCGTTTATCGAGTATGGAGGATTTCAATGTGGGTTTTGTACCCCAGGTATGATCCTGACAGCCAAAGTGTTGCTCGACGAAAACCCAAATCCCACCGAAGAACAACTCAAACATTTCATGAACGGCAATCTATGCCGCTGCACCGGTTATAAGAAGATCATCGAATCCATCATGGCGGCGGCAACAAGAATGCAATCCAAGACTAACCCCTAACTGCGCGCGCGTTTTGCCACCGCAGAGACACAGAGTTCACAGAGAAAAGCGCAGAGGTTCTACTTCCAGAAAAAACTCTGATCCTTTTTCGATCTCTGCGTCCTCGGCGCCTCCGCCGTGAAATCGCCGTGTTGTCTTCAAGTTTCTGGGGTCGGGGGACTTGGAACTTTGAACCGGGAACTTTGAACTGCGCGCGGTGCGCGCTACGCTCTGATTTCAGCGCGCATAAAGACGATATAGGAAATGCCAAAACAAACCGCCACCAGTGCAAATAAAGTGCTGATGTGTGGCCAGATGAGGGTAAGGCTCTGATGGAGAGCAAGTGGTGTAGGTAAAATCCCCTCGGCATCAATGGGCAGCGCAAGCCCAAAAACTCGTGCCCGAGGATTCAATAGTATGCTGACGCTTTCCGAAAACAGCGTAGCCGGGGAAACACGACTGACGACATTTTCGACATCGGCCCGATACGCCATCTGCTCGGGAGTTGAGGGGGAGGGGACAATGAGGCTGCCGATGCCTTGACTGAGGATCGCGACGAACAGAGTCATGAAAAGCCAAACGGCCATGGATGCAAGAGCGGCGGTGACGGTTCTTTGAAATAGCAAGGAGAACAACATGGCCAGCGCGAGCCAGAATCCGACATAGAAGATACCCACCAAAGTAAACATCAGCATGCGCCAAACTTCTTCGGCGTTGGGCGGAAAACCAAGCAGGCTTGTGCCCAAACCGATGACGAGCAACAGGATCGAGCTCCAGAGGACAGCCACCGTGGTGAGGCCCGCCAAAAACTTTCCGTTGATCAAGGCGTCTCGGTAGATAGGCTGCGAAAGCACGCGGCTGAGCGTGCCTCGAGCGTATTCGCCGCTGACCGAATCAAATCCGAGTGTAATGCCGACGAGGGGTCCGAAAAAGGCCAAAAAAGTGGCCAATGAGAAGATGGTTCCAGTCTCCGAGGTGAGCAGAAAGAGAAAAACATGAGCCGGGCTTTCCTCGGCGTCCTGACGTATCATCTGACCTGTCGTATAAGTCGCCCAGCAACCGATCAAAACAATGAGCGCTAAAAGGATCATGAATCGGCGGCTGCTAAAGTGATCGGCCAGTTCTTTCCAGAAAACGACGCCCATGGTTAAGCCTCGCGAAAATATTTAAGATAAATCTCTTCCAAAGTCGGATCTTCCATCCGAAGCTGCAACAAGGACACGTTCTTCTGCGTCACAAATGACACCAACTCCGGCCGAACATCTCGTGTACAACGCAAGAACCACCCGTTATGACGCTTTTCGATTTCATCGACGCCCTGGATTGCGCGCAAATCATTCTCGAACCCGTTGGGACTGCCGGCAACTTCAAAGAGAAAGTTCCATTGGCGTTCCTTCAGGATCGCCCGACCCAGCTCGTCCATGTGGCCCTGTACGATGAGCCGCCCTTTGACGATGATGCCCACCCGGCTGCAAATCTGTTGCACTTGCTGGAGCTGATGAGAGGAGAGCATTACGGTCAAGCCGGCCTGGCGGTTGAGGTTTTTGATCATCTCTAAAATACGAATGGCACCGTCTGGGTCGATTCCCAGCGTCGGCTCATCCAAAATGATCGTCCGCGGTTTCTTGATTAAAACTTCTGCAATTCCGAGTCGCTGCTTCATGCCGCGGGAAAACTCCCGCACGAAACGCCCGCCGTCTTCACTCAAACCGACCTGCTCCAAGACCTCGGCGGTACGCCGCCGGGCTTCGGTTTCCGGAATACGGTTCAAGCGGGCCATGTACAGAAGGTTTTCCTTGGCGCTCAGATCCTCGTAAAAGCCCGGGTTCTCAGGCAGATACCCGACGCGGCGCTTGACTTCGAGCGGTTCGCTAATGGGATTGAAACCGCAAACGGATGCTTTGCCTGCCGTAGGTTCGGTCAGACCCAGAAGCATCAGAATGGTCGTTGTCTTGCCAGCGCCGTTGGGGCCGAGGAATCCGAAGATCTCTCCGTCTTCTATGGTGAGATTGAGCGCATTGACCGCGAGCTTGTCGTGGTAGCGCTTCGTCAGATTGTGAGTTTCAACTACCGTGCTCATCGACGTCCCAGACGGAAAAATACCACCGTCAGCCCAATGACTACCAGGCCGACGATCCCGAAACCAACCCAGTTCCAGAGCGTAGGCGTGGAGACGGTCACGCGAAAATCGACCGACCGCGCGGCTGCTTCGGGTATGTTGGGTGTAAACGACAACATGTAATCGCCTGCGATTGTTCGTGGAGGCGCCATAATTTCGACTTTGACCTGACGCACCTCTCCGGGATTGATGACGTCAATCTTGTCGGGCTGAAAATCAACAGTCCATTTCTCAGGCTTTCTGGAAGTAAGCAAATTGAGATTATGAACAGGGGCGGTTCCCGCGTTGCCGACCAAAATGTCCACGGCGCTTCTGGTCCCCGCCGTTAAGAATGTATTGAGAGTATTGTCCAAGGTTCCCATTCTGATTTCGGGAACTCCTCTAAGGGTTACCTTCAGATTTGAGGAAGCTTCGAAAGCCCCGGCGCGAGCACGGATCGTTACGGGATACTCCTTGGGTTCCGCCCGCAGCGGCGGGTCCAGTTCCACGCTCAAGGTCTCGGTACCGCTTTCTTTCAACTGAATCGACGAGATTTGCTGCTCGCCCCACTGCGGTTTGAAGCGGACCTGCCAACCTTCAGGCACTTGCGGTACCAGCGAAGCGGTCAACGGCTTGTTGGTCTCATTTCTAAGATCCACGGTGAACTTTAAAGCTTGCCCTGGCGCCGCAGTCAACACCGGGTACTGGCTGGTGAGTCTTAGTCCACCGGTTTCCACCTTCCTCGAGGTCACCTTGAAGTTAACAGCGCTGGTATAGGCAGTGGCGCCAGCCGAATCCTTCGCGCTTACCTTGATCCTATAATCACCCGGTTTTACGTTTTCCGGCAATTTGGCCTTAAATTCGATGGTTGTGGATCTGTTTGTCGACTGATCGCTTCCCGGTACCATTACTGAACGAATAGGGTAACTTGGATAGCGGGAGCTGAAAGTGACTTCCCATCCTTTGGGTACTCCGTCGATTGCCAGGTTTACATGCACGGGCTCTCGCCTGCGGTTTACGATCTCGGTATCCATGGTAACTTCTTGCCCCTGGCCCACCGTCAGGTCCTTGAAGGGAAGGATCAGATCGAAGGATTCCTTGGACTGACTCGCGGCACTTTCTTGCTTATCGATTTTTTCCGCGCTCGGTACAACCCAAGCGCCAGCGAAAAATAGCAACCAAAACGTCACAATAAAACACGAACTCCGCGAAAACTTTCGTATGGCCATAGGCCTCATGACAGACCCCCCCTCAGGGCAAAAAATTGTGATGGATACTTAATCATAATCCTGGGGAGGGTCAAGAGCCTCCTTAATTGGATTAAGTCTTCCCTACTTGCCTCAAAGCCTCATATAGCACGATTGAAACGGCGTTCGAAAGGTTCAGACTGCGTACCCCTTCAGCGAGTATCGGAATGCGGTAGGAGCGATCCTGGTTGGCATCGAGCAGCTTTTGAGGGAGACCACGGGTCTCCGGCCCAAAAACAAGATAATCGTCCTCCGTATAGTGTGCCCTGGTGTACGATTGGGTTGAGCGTTTTGAAAAAAACATCAGACGTTTAGCGGCCGTACTGCGCAAAAACTCATTCCAGGATTTATGCAGTTGCACATCCACGAGTGGCCAATAATCCAACCCGGCGCGCTTGAGATGTTTGTCATCGATTACAAACCCCAACGGCTCGATGAGATGAAGTGGAGTGCGCGTGGCTGCGCACAAGCGAGCAACGCTTCCGGTGTTGGGGGGGATCTCGGGCTCGAAAAGGACCACGTGCATCTCTGTTAGACTTCCAGAATTAGGGTGACGGGCCCGTCGTGGGTGAGGGTCACGTTCATGTGAGCTTGGAACTCACCAGTTTCGACGGCTACGCCGCTGGCGCGAAGCCGCTCGACAAAGCAGTCGTAAAGCCTTTGCGCCTCGGCAGGTGCCGCAGCGTCCGTAAATGACGGCCGATTCCCCCTGGCACAATCTCCATACAGCGTAAACTGGGACACGACCAAAACGGCCCCGCCAACATCAATCGTCGAATAGTTCATCTTTCCCTGAGCGTCGGCAAAGACCCGTAAATTTTTAATTTTGTCGGCCAGAGCGATTGCATTCCGCTCACCGTCGGTTCTGCTGATGCCGACGAACGCGCATAATCCTGGCCCGATTTCGCCGACTGTATTATCATCGACCGAAACCCGGGCCCGCTTAACTCTTTGAATAACGGCGCGCACGAGAATCAGCGGACCGGGCCAGCCCTGTAGGTTATGACAATTGAGAGAGCGCGCAAATGGCGGCTGGTGAGGCTTCTCATAGCCGGTCTGTTTAACAGAGAAATCGTAAAGCGACAAGAATACCTGGCGGGAGAAGAAGAGCACTCTCCGCGCGGCGTGTTGCATGCGCGCTCGCCCGGTGAAAATTGTGTGTCATGATGATGAGTCGTGGTGAGATTAGGGATGAGCTAAAATTAGTGGCGAGCTTCCTTAATCGCATCAGAACACTGGGGTTGAGCCTGCTCGTTCTGGTGAGCTGCACCGTTGTAACAACGGGTTTCCCGCCGCAGGCCTTCGATAGTAGCTACTTTCACGACGGCGTCAGAATCCATTTCAGAGATGTCGGTGTGGGAAGTACCCTCGTCTTCATCCATGGATTCGGTGCTTCACTAGACACGTGGCGCCACCTCGAGGATGCCCTCAAGCAGCATTACCGGCTCATCCTTCTGGATCTTAAAGGCCACGGCTATTCCGACAGGTCTCAAGACGATCGCTATTCTCTCCAAGATCATGCTGAAGTCGTGATCGGCCTGATGGAGCACCTCGATGTTACCAATGCGATAGTGATTGGCAATTCTTTCGGTTCTGCAGTCGCTCTTATGGTGGCCTTGAAAGATCAACAAAAGGGCTCCGAGACAGTCTCGGGGCTTATCCTGATTGCCGGCACAGTGGACCCAGAGAGCCTGCCTTTTTATTTGCGACTCCTGCGCTTACCGGTGATCGGATGGCTTACAGTTAAACTTACGCCGGTCTCCTTCGGCACGCGTCTCATTCTCCATCGGGCGTATTACGATGATGGGAAAGTCACGGACTCGCTGGTGGAAACTTATGCGAAGTATCAGCGGATAGCTGGAACCGATCACTCGCTTCTAACCACGGCGCGGCAGATGGTTCCTACCGATGTCTCCGATCTCACAGCTAAACTCGGCGGGCTAGACGTTCCGGTACTGCAAATTATCGGAAGACACGACCAGATCATTTCACCGGAAAGTGCCGAGGGCGCATGCCAGATACTACCCCGGTGCAGAGCGGTCATCATTGATGAGGCAGGGCATGTACCGCATGAAGAGAAGCCGGATGAGGTTGTGCCTGTGCTGAAAGGTTTTATTTCCAAACTGACGCGCCCTCGGTAGAACTTTTCGTCCCAGGAACTGGGCGTTATTCTTTGTGATTGTGCGGTTTCACTGGACCAACGGTGCGCAACGTCGCTTCAGCTGACATATTTGACCCCTTGGATCCAAAAAAACTTTTACTTAATGATAGAGTTTGACAGGTACCCCAAGGGGTATAGGTACGCATCTTGGAGGTAATTGATTAATGGCTAATGGAAAAGAGAAGATCCTGCCGCCGGCCAGAGAAGAGGCGCTTCAGAGGCTCAGCCGGATCGAGGGTCAGATCAAGGGCGTGCAAAAAATGGTCGAGGAGGGACGCTACTGCGTCGAGGTTCTGGGACAGATCTCCGCCGTTCAGGAAGCGCTTCGGGGCGTTGGGAAACTCATCATGCGCAACTATTTAGAAAATTGCGTCACCACTTCTCTTCGCTCCGGCAACAAAAAGAAAGCCGGCGAAACGTATCGAGAGCTAATGGACGTGATCTACAAATTCGCGAAGTGACATTTGCCGATCACCCTCACCTCTATCCTCTCCCATCGGGGGAGGGGAAGGCGGACAAGGGAGGAAAGCTTCGGACCACAATGGAGAAAGTTCAGTTTAAGATCGGCGGCATGTCGTGCTCGTTTTGCACCGAGACGATCAAGCGCGCAGTCGGACGGATCGAAGGCGTCCACGAGGTGCACGTAAGCCTCGCTCATGAGGAAACATTGATTGTCTATGATCCCTTTAAAGTAGCGCCTCAGGAATTCAAAAAGGCCATTACGGACGTTGGCTATACGGTCCAGGATCCGGACAAGGTCCGAACCTTTGAGGAACAACAAGAGGAGCTTCAGCGAGAACGCGATCGCCTGATCATTGCGGCATCGCTCACCGGGGTCGCCCTGCTCTTGATGCTGCTCATGTGGGTTGGGCGCATGTTTCCGTATATCGAGTGGATCACGCTCGGCCTCGCTCTGCTCACTGTTTTTATCGTCGGCCGCCCTATTCTGAAGACGGGTTGGGCTTCATTACGGCGGGGCATTTTGAACCAAACGCGTTCTGCTGGAGTTCGCAGCTTTTGCCGGGCTTGCTGGCGGCATTCTGGGGCTGTTCTTTCGCGAATTTCCCGCGGCCGACTTTTTCGGCGTCGCTGTTTTCGTTACCACCTACCACATTCTCAGCCAGTACACCTCGCTTCATGTGCGCACGCGCAGTTCTCAGGCCGTCCACAAAGCTCCTTAGTCTTCAGCCGAATACGGCGATCGTGATTCTGGAGGGTAAAGAGGCCGAAGTCCCGATCGAGGCGCTCGAACCTGGAGATTTGATAAGGGTAAGACCCGGCTCGCAGGTGCCCGTCGATGGAACCATTGTGGAAGGAGAATCGGCTCTTAACGAAAGTTTAGTGACCGGCGAGCCGATGCCCAAAGACAAGTCCAAAGGAGATGAGGTCATCGGCGGGTCCGTCAATCAGACCGGCACGCTCGTCATTCGCGCAACAAAGATAGGTAAGGAAAGCTTTCTTGCGCAGATCGCGCGACACATTCAGGAAGCGCGGGCACTAAAGCCGAGCATCATCCAGCTGGTAGACCGAATACTCGTTTGTTTCGTGCCTGGTGTTCTTGCGTTTGCCGGACTGGCGGTTCTGATCTGGACTGTTGGCGCATGGCTCGTGACGGGACAAGCCGATGTGATCCGCGCAACCTATGCAGGATTGGCTGTCCTCGTCATGGGCTATCCATGCGCCCTTGGGATGGCCACTCCGCTTGCAATGATCCGGGGCGGTGGGGAAGCGGCGCTTAATGGCATCCTCATGAGAACGGGCGAAGCATTCCAGGTATTCAAGGACGTTAAGAAGGTCGTCCTCGACAAGACAGGCACTATCACGGTCGGCAAGCCTCGAGTCGAGCACGTCGTAGCATTTGACGGCGCCAGTCCTGAAGAGATCCTTGCAGTTGCCGCAAGCGCCGAAAGATCATCCGAGCACCCGCTTGCTCAGGCGGTTCTGAGGCACGCGGAAGAAAAAGGCTTCATGCTTAAAGATGCGCGAGAATTCCAAGCAGTGGCGGGAGGGGGCGTCCGGGCGCAAATCGAAGGAAGAGAAGTTCTCGTTGGGAGTCTCGGCTTTTTGACCGAGCAAGGGGTGAAACCCGGTGATGCTCAAGGACGCGCCGCGGCTTTTCAGGCTCAGGCCAAGACAGTTATTGGCGTTTCGGAAAACGGTAAGCTTAGAGGGCTTTTCACTGTTACCGACAGGCTCAAGGAGGATGCGGCGGAAGCAGTTCAGCGGATGAAAGAGGCAGGCCTAACCCCCGTAATGATCACCGGCGATAATCCGCAAACCGCACAGGCTGTGGCCGGCAAAGTGGGGATCCAAGAGGTCTACGCGCAGGTGTTGCCACAGGATAAGGCGGCGCGGGTGCGCGAGCTTCAGCGCGGCGGCGTGCGCGTTGCGATGGTGGGGGACGGGATTAATGATGCCCCGGCTCTTATGCAGGCCGATGTCGGTGTTGCCATTGGAGCAGGAACGGATATAGCCATCGAGTCGTCCGACGTGATTCTGGTTGGCGAGCGGCTGGGCGGATTTGTGGACGCTTACGAAATCGGCAGGCGAAGTTTCCGCAAGACCGTTCAGAATCTCGCCCTGGCGTTTTCTTTCAATGGGATCGGCGTACCCCTTGCGACCACCGGCTGGGTGCACCCGGTGTGGGCAATGGCTGCAATGGCAGCAAGCGTGAGCGCGGTTCTCCTCAACTCTTTCGCCGGGAAAATTTTACCTCGACGTGCGAGAAAAGAGGCGCCTCCGGTGCCCGCAACCGAAGGTCTCGAAAAGTTGGATTTTACTGTCCCGAGCATTCATTGCGAGGGATGCGTCCAGGTAATTCGTGATGCGCTCAGCCGCGTCCCTGGAGTTGCCGGGGTCGAGGGCAATCCAAGACAGAAGCAGTTAAGCGTTTCAGTCTACAAAGAGTCCCTCTCGCGAGAACAAGTAGCAGACGAAATTTCTAAGCTTGGCCATGTCCTGGACCGCGAACCTGGAAGTGGATCAGCTCGGGGGAGGATGGAAGCTAATGCGTAAATCGGCAATGACAGCCGTCGCGCTGTTAATCGGATTTGCCGGCGTTGCGATTGGATACTACCTAAATCCGGCAGGGATCCCACCCGTCAAGGGCTTTACCGAAGGGCAAAGAATTTACTTCATTCATCCGGTAACCCGCGCTATGCTGTCAACATCGGTCGCGCTCAGAGCGCATCTCTTTGCGCCACCCGTGCGGGGTCATGCCGCGCGGCTTGTACACCGACAAGGTCGTGTTTACGAGCAGCACCAGCAACCCGCCTCCGGCATGGAGAATTTCGCCCCACAACCCAAAGGTAGTGGCACTATCGATCCCCGTTGCCAGGCGTGCGAAGTAGCTCACTGTCGGCATGTGCAGTAGCAAGATGACGGTGGCAAAAACGGTTAGGAGGAATTTCACCACGACCCAATAGTGCCGAAACAAGCCCCACGGAGTGCCGAGCGCCTGGACAACCCCGATCGACAGCGAAGCCAGGGCCAGCGGGACGATGACGAACCACCCGGTCAACTCCATCGCGATCCAGGCGGCGCGCACCGTCTGAGCATCCTGGATGGTCAGAGCGGTGACGGCGAGCACCAGGTAAGCAACGACCGCACCGAGCCAGCCGACCGAGGAAATGACATGGGCGGTGAGCACAAACTTGCGGAGGCCTGGCGTCATGGCAATGGCTAACGCACGCCGCGCTGTATGGGTGGTGTGTGGCCAGCAGGGGCATCGGATCGCAAGTGGCGACCAGGGCCGTGCTCGCCACCAACGCCGGTGAACATGATGACGACGACCAGCAGGACTAGGACGATCCCGATAATCCCAAACACTTTTACCCAGTGGGGCGTGCCGGGATACGGTGGCTTGTCGAGCCCAACTTGATTTCGCGACATGTTCTCTATTCCCAGCATAATTTCAGACTTACATCCACAGACGAGCACGTTTCCTGGGTAAACATCAATAGGCAAAGCGTTGGATTTGTTCGCCTGTGAATATTGAGCACCAATTGCTCATCCCTGCGTTTAGCTTGACATTCGATTCAGCGGGAGTCACCATTGACCTGCAATGAAACCCTGGGCAAAGAATCTGCCTGTTGTTCTGATTGCCTTACTTTTGGCATCGGGACATTTGTGCTCCATATGGGCATCTCCCGACCAATCTCTCCCTTCCATGAGTGACTGTGAAGATAGCCGTCCCATGTCAATGGTTGGGTGTGATCATCCCGGCTATTTATGCTGGCCCGGTGGTTCTTCCTGTCTCGTCTCGCATGGCTCAGTTGTGTTAGGCGGTTCGCTGAAGCACGTTTTGGGCTTGGCTGTCGGCTATGGCTCTACTGACCTATCCGCGATTGGACCTCCGTCACTGGCAAGAGATTCCGGCGAGTCTTTCTCCATTGGGCCGCTGAAAGTTTCTATTCGTTTGTTCGATTCTATACTGAACCTCTGATTTCCCCGGTTCTACGCCGTCCGGTTTTTCGCGCGATTCTCAGTTCATACCCTCGGAACTGAGTTTTCCTGAACTTTCAATTTTTTCCTTAGAAGGAAAGTTAGGAGTTGCTGGTATCTTTTGTTTTGCCAAAGAAACCTCGGTCAGGAGACAAGCGATAAAAAAAGGTCACGTTGGTGTCAGACGGTTCATCAAGGAGGCGTGATGAAGAATAGCATTAAATTAACTTCGAAATTCGCAGGGCTGGCGTTGCTGCTACACATCGGAACAGCTTATGCGGAGCCCGCACGCCATTTTTTGCTCGCTGCCAACCAACATACATCGAGTAAGAGCGAGCCGAACTTTGAGCATGTTCATTCCCTCGCGATGGATTCGGTAGGGAAAACCTTGTTCTTAGGCGCCCACACGGGGCTTTATCGCAGTGAAGATAGCGGAAGATCATGGAAAAAAATCCCGCTCGCAACGAAGCATCCACATCTGGACGTCATGGCTGTAGCAAGCGATCCGCGCAATCCCCGCACCCTCTACGTCGGAACCCATGAGGCAGGGTTGCTCAAGAGCACCGATGGGGGAGCAAGCTGGAAGGAGGCAAATAATGGCCTGGGAGGAGCTGACGTTCATGGCCTTGCCGTCGATCCCAATATGCCGTTCAAGCTCCATGCCGCGGTCCGAGATAAAGGCGAAGGGATATACAGGACCACCGACCAGGGTAGAACGTGGGTTCGAGTTGACGATGGTCCTCCGGGCGAAGTCAAGGTTTTATCCTCGGTAAACATCTCCACGGGAATGGGCGGTATTTTTCTCTACGCCGGCACTTCGACGGGTCTATTACGTAGTGCCGACTGTTTCTGAGGGTGGGCCAAGGTGGGCGGTCTGCCTGCCAATCGAACCGTCAATGGTTTCGCGGTGGACCCGGTCGAATCGAGGATCATGTACGTTGCCATGCGTGATGGCCTTTTCAAAAGCATTGACGCAGGTCGATCATGGAAGCGTTTGGGAGAGGAATTCAGTTACCTGGCCTCTGTGGTCTTAAACCCTCGAGCGTCCAACGAGATTTATGTCGCTACCGTTGAGGGCACCATCTTCAAAAGCACCGACGGAGGAGCGAAATGGAAATCGGAGAAATAAAAGAAAAGTCCCTCTCTCGTCGTCAGTTCCTGGAGATCTCCGGCCGGACCGGTCTTGGAGCATTTGCACTCACACTGGGCGGCCTAGCCGTGGTCGCTGAGCCCGACGCTGCAGAAAAACCGAGAAAGACAACCGCGACAAAAGAGGTTCACCTCGAGACCCGCGAGATCATGTGGGAACTGACGCGTGGTAAGCGGATCAAGGCGATGGCGTACAACGGTCAAATTCCAGGGCCCGAGCTTCGTTTCAAAGAAGGCGAGAGAGTCAGGATTGTCCTAAGGAACTCGCTTTCGGAGCCCACCACAATCCATTGGCACGGCGTAGATGTGCCGAACGCGATGGACGGCGTGCCCGGAATTAGTCAGAAGCCTGTTCAGCCCGGTGCCACATTCGTTTACGAGTTCGAAGCAAAACCGGCCGGCACGCGCTGGTACCATACGCATTTTGAGGAACATCGCCAGCTGGACCTGGGTCTCTATGCGCCGATAATTATCGAGCCCGGCGGGCCGGAGGTGTTCCCGTTCGACCGCGAATACACGTTGGTGCTCGATGACTGGGTTACAGGCAGCGGGCCGGCGATCGCAAGAACCACGGAGGGAACAGCAGGCGGACGCGGTCGAATGGGTGGCATGATGGGAGGGATGATGAGTGGCGGGATGGGCAGAATGATGGATCGTATGATGAGCGGCGGTCATATGCCTGCGTATGACACGATGAGCATTAACGGCAAGGCCTATCCGGCAACCGAACCATTGAAGGTGCGCAAAGGCGAGCGGGTCCGTTTGCGGCTGATCAATGCGAGCGCTGACCACACGCATGTCATTCGGTTAGCGGGTCATCGCTTGCAGGTCACGCATACAGACGGCAATCCGCTGACCCAAGCTGTCGAAGTAGACGGCGTGCCGATTGCCCCGAGCGAGCGCTACGACGTTCAGTTCGTTGCCGATAAGCCAGGTGCTTGGTTCCTCCACTGCTTACAGGCAGGCCACATCACCGCCGGCGAGCAGGTGTTGGTCATGTACGAGGGAAGGGAAGAGAGCAAGCCGGAGGCAGCGGTTGAAAGCGTGAGAGGGCTCAATATTTGGCAGGACACGCGCGGCCGGGGACGGGACATTCTTCCGCCTCCCTCGGGGCAGGAGCGGAGCTTCGACCTTACTCTAAGCGGCGGGATGATGGGATCAGATGTGTGGACGATTAACGGCAAGCGCTATCCCAACACCGACCCGATACGCGTCAAAAAAGGGGATCTCGTGCGATTGATGCTGAACAACATGAGCATGGAAGCGCACCCGATGCACCTTCACGGGCAGTCTTTCAAGGTCGTGGCGGTTAACGGCAAGCGTTTAGATCAGCCCATCGTTCGTGACAGCGTTGACGTGGCGGCGCACATGGGATCGGTCGCTATCGAGTTCACTGCCCATAATCCCGGAGATTGGTTCTTTCACTGCCACAAGCCGATGCACATGGAGGGGGGGATGATTACCCTAACCAAGATCGCTTGAAGCCCTCACCTTGTACTCTCTCCCACAGAGGGAAGTTCACGCGGATTTCCAGAAGCCCTCTCCCGCTGGGAGAGGGTAAGGGTGAGGGTGGATTTCCATAGGAGGAATTTATGTCGGATCAAACACATATTGAAAGCGCCCAGAACAGCCCACCGCTGGAGACGCAGGAAGTCAAAGCCGGAGACATAGCTAGTATCAGTACAGAAAGAAAAGCCTGGCTGAAGGGCGGACTGGGAATGGCCCTATGCTGCGCGGCGCCTCTTCTGCTCATTGCTGCGATTGCCCTCTTTGGGTTGTCACTGGGCGCCCTGGCAAGTGGGTTCCTGAGCCTTGGAGTACTGCTCGCCTGTCCTGTCGGGATGTTCATTATGATACGGATGATGATCAAGAATCGACAATGAGCACTCGAAAAAAGGATTTAAAAGGGCATAATCTTGAAGAGCGGTGTTAAGCTTGCGGTTGTTGTTGCCATAGTCGGAGGCATGATCTGGCTTCTGGCTTTCGGCTTCACGCGTGATCCACGATACATCGAGTCTCCTCTCGTCAGCAGACAAGCGCCTCCATTTACTTTGACATTGTTCGATGGGGGAACGTTGAGGCTCGAAGATCTCCGCGGCAAAGCAGTTGTTGTTAACTTCTGGGCTTCCTGGTGCTTGCCATGCCGCACGGAAGCACCGGCACTCCAGGCTGCTTGGGAAAAATATCAGGATCGAGGTGTTGTTTTTGTGGGGATTGCCATCCAGGACAAAGAAGAGAACGCGCGGGAGTTTTTGCGAGAGTTCGGTTTAACGTATTTGAATGGACGAGATGCGACCGGCGAAATTGCTGTTGATTACGGCGTCTGGGGAATTCCAGAGACTTTCTTCATTGACGGAGAGGGTAGGATCACCTACAAGCACGTGGGCGAAATCAGATCACCAATTATTTTAGCTAAACTGGATGAGGCGCTCAAAGGAATCGTAACGACCGGCCAGGGCAAAAGCGAGTACATCCCAATTCGTTAGGAGCTTGGAACCCATGAGAATGGTAACAGTTCTTGTTACGGCTCTTTTGCTGTCCGCGTCACAAGTTGGCGCAGCGCAGCCATTATCCATCAAGGAAGTATTATCTGCGCTCGGCAAAGGGCCGACACTTGGCTCATCCAAAGCCCCCGTGAGCATTGTGGAATTCTCAGATTTCCAATGCAGCTTCTGTAAGAAGTTCTGGAGCGATACACTCCCACAGTTGGAGGAGAACTATATAAAAAAAGGTCAGGCGCGATTTACCTACCGTCACTTTGCCATTTTGGGCAGGTTTTCTGAGCAGGCCGGTCAGGCGGCGGAATGTTCCGCAGAGCAAGAGAAGTTCTGGGAGTACCATGACGTGCTTTTCAAAAACCAGGGACGCGGCGCCTTTACGGATGCTAATCTCAAACGGTATGCGCAGGAGCTAAAGCTGAATAGCCAGAATTTCGGCCAGTGTCTTGACTCGGGCAAATACCGCAAAAAAATCGAAGGAGAGAGGGTTGTGGCCGCATCTCTGGGGCTGCGCGGCACGCCGAGTTTCTTTGTTAATAGCCGCTTGCTGGTAGGGGCGCAGCCGTTTGAGACGTTTCGCCAGTTTATAGAAGCAGAACTTAAGACAGCCGGCAAAGGAAACTAGAGAACACGCGAGAGGGCCTGTTAAAAGAGGGGCCTTATGTGCCTGCCACCGTCCAGGACAGAGGCAATAATAACGTGGCGGTCCGGTTTGGGAGTCAACGCTAACAGCGATGGAGTATAGCTCGCAAGAGCTGGCACATAAGTATGATCGGTTCGCCCGCTGGTACGATTGGGTGGAGGGTGTTCCCGAGCTTTTGGGATTGAGAAGATTGCGCCGCCGACTATTGCAGCAAGCGTCGGGGAGGGTTCTCGAAGTCGCCGTAGGAACAGGAAAGAACCTGCGTTTTTATCCGGAAGGATGCCGCATTACAGCGCTCGACGTGAGCCCCAAGATGTTGGGTATCGCCCGAAGACGAGCGGCGCACCGGTCGCTCGAAGTTACCTTTGTCCTGGCCGCTGGTGAACGGCTTCCGTTTCCCGACAACAGCTTCGACATCGTAGGCTCCTCGCTTACGACTTGCACGTTTCCGGATCCTGTGGCCGCACTAAACGAGATGGGGCGGGTTTGCCGAACCGAGGGGAAAATCCTGTTGTTGGAGCACGGGCGAAGCAATCGTGAATGGCTAGGCCGCTGGCAGGATCGCCGCTCAGAAAGGCACGCGGCATTTCTCGGCTGCCATTGGAATCGCGAGCCGTTGAGATTGCTGAGGGAAGCAGGATTGAAAGTGACTCGCGCGCAACGGACTTTTTTTGGAGTGTTTCACGCAATCGAGGTTCAACCATGATGCGCGGTTCCGGACAAAACCAAAGAGCAGAGGACTCACCGTAGAGTCGCAGAGTAAATGTAAGTTCGACGTTCGATGTTGGTGCTTTTGCTCGCGCCAAGACACCAAGCGCGCCAGATAGGAGGGTGAGACCATGTTGAGATATCGGTTTAGGCTATTGTTTTACGTCGTGTTCGTTACATTTCTCTTCTGGAGTATACAGTCTTTGGCCGCTCGAGAGGTCGATTATGAGCTCGTTCCTAATCTGGAAAGGTTGTACGATACCTCTCCCAGACCGGATTTTACCCTTCCCGATCCGGCCGGGAACGGGGTTTCTCTGAAAGACTTCAGGGGAAGACTCGTCATGCTGAATTTTTGGGCCAGTTGGTGCGTTCCGTGCCGGGAAGAAATGCCGGCAATCGAGCGACTTTACCAGGAATTTCGGAATAAAGGGTTTGTGATTCTTGGGGTCAATGTGAGAGATAAGCGGGAGGATGCGTTAGCTCTCATGAAGGAGCTTGGGGTCACCTATCCAGTAGTCTTCGACCCGCCGGGCCGGTGGGTACTTGCCTACGGCGCCTGGGGTTTGCCGAACACCTATCTGATCGGACCCAGTGGAGAAGGGATTGCCAGACTACGAGGACACGCCGACTGGTACACTCCCGGGGCGAGAGCACTGATCCAGGCGCTCCTGAACCAAAGCAACAAACGCCCCAACTGACGGCTTTGATCCTGTTGGTGTTTTTGAACAGGTACCGAATTACGGTGTGATTAGCCGATTCCTCTGCGAACCGAGTTCGCGAAAAGTGAGCCATGGCCGACGTTAGTATATTTGTCGCTTTCACAGCGGGACTCTTGTCCTTTCTTTCACCCTGCGTGTTGCCGATCATTCCGTCATATCTCTCCTTTCTTTCGGGTGTCTCGCTGGAGGAGATAAGTGTTCCTCACATCAAAGCCGATGTCCGCCGCAAGGTCGTTTCTAATTCTCTTGCCTTCATCGTGGGGTTCTCTATCGTTTTCGTTTCTCTGGGCGCTTCGGCTAGCTATCTGGGCAGTCTTTTTTTTGGTTACCGTAACATTATTCGCGTTCTTGGGGGGGTGTTTATCATTTTGGTTGGGATTTATCTCATGGGACTCTTCAAAATATCCCTGCTGCAACGTTACCTACAGTTCAATTTTAGGGATAAGCCTGCGGGATATTTGGGATCAGCCCTTGTAGGAGTGACATTCGCGGTGGCGTGGATTCCCTGTGTGGGACCGATTCTGGGAGCGATCCTCGCCCTGGCTGGAAGCTCCGGGGACATCGGAAAAGGTATTTTACTTCTCACAACCTATGCAGCGGGGCTGGCGGTCCCATTTTTTCTAAGCGCGCTCGCAGTGAATTCTTTTTTTCGATTTTCTAAGAAATTCCGTCGCTATGTGCAGGCTGTTCATGTCGCAGCCGGCAGCCTGCTCGTGACCGTTGGTGTCCTTCTCGTAACTGATTATTTTACTCTTCTTAACATCTACGCAATCCGTTTCACCCCTGAATGGTTGTTAAAGAGATTGTGATAGAGTTCTTTGAGCCCACATGGTCGTGTTCCGGATTGCGTTGACACGCTCGAACAAGGGGACCGTAGATTTCGGTGCGGCGAGCAAAAGAAATCATTGTTGGTTGACTTGGGACTTTCAACTCAGTACTCTCCCTTCAGCATGAGACGCCAATCGAAGCTCAAGATAGCGCTGCTGACTTCTGTCTCTTTCCTCATTCTGGGGTTCTTTTGCGTTACGTCTGTCGATCCCGTTTATGGAAGCACTTCAGCTCTGCTTGAGCCTAACCCGAACGGCTCCGCTTATACTTGCTGTGACTCTTTAGCCCGACCATCTCAGACGATCGCTGTCGCGAACACGGCGGATACCTTCGGGCGGGCCACACCGGTGAAGGGGAGCGCAATCTTGGTACAGACCTCTACCAAGTGCCTCGGTGCTGACGCCGGTCTATTGTCTGCCCTAACGTTTCCGCGCACTATCAAAGTCTCTGCCAATATTCTCCACTGTGTTCATACTCTCTGATCCCTCTCGCTTAAGCGGTTAGTCTTTTCCTTAAAAACAACAGCTGCTGCGGGGACTTGGATCCGTGTTCCCCATAGATCCCTGGCATTATCGCGCCCGGGCTGAATGGCTGGACGACGCCAGTCGTTTTCAGACCAGAACGACTTGGGGCTAACGATAAGCGGCAATGAGATACAGGACGGGTTAATATGGACATCGTAGCAGATACGGACAGCGGAGAATTCGTAACTTCTCTTTTCCAGCCTGCCGAGCTTCTTGCAGCGCAATATTATGAAAGGAACAAGAAGGGCGAAGCGATTCCAGAGAAGGTTCTCATGCTGGCCATACTCGAAGATGCTGTTTGCTGCTTTCAAAAATATATTCTCGCCCGGGATAGAAGAGGGAAAATTCTTTTCGAAGAGGCCAAAACCTGGATCTTTGATGATGACTGGATGTGGATTTTCTCCTACCGCAACGTTTGTGATGTACTAGGGATGGACGGAGACTACTTACGCTCGGGGCTTCTTCGATGGACAGAAAGAACTTTGTCGTGTCGCGGGACAGGTAAGGCTCGTAAGGTCAGAAAACAACTGCGCACAGGAGAGCTATGGTAACGAAGCGTTCCCTCCGCATCTGGAACTGCGTGGCGCCTTTGCAGGATTTGCTGGTCGTGGCTGATTTTTCCCACAGGGCGAGTCTGATGTGCCAACAGTTTATCGGCAGGCATACGTATGGCGTTCCTGTTTGTGCAATCGCTTGATGGTTTTGGGAACACGGCAGATAATGCGAACCGTTTATTGCCAAAGTACTTTCGGGCCACCGTTTTTGAAGAGGTCCAGGAGACGGCTCAATACACAATGATCGTTGCTACGTCTCTTTGTACACGGCACGAAACCTTCATGAAACATTCCAGAATGATAGTTTCAGAGAACACCCAAACCTGAGCCTTGAATGTGAGAAGAGTCATGCGGGTTTTTCTGCTTGCAGCAGCCTTGGGCCTCTTGGCTTTAGGGAGCTCCGCAGACGCTTTTTTTTCACAAGAAAAAAAACTCCAGCACCTGCTGCCGAGAGTTACACCAAAAAGCTCAGGATTGAGAAACCCAAGGGCGCGGGTCATGGCGGAGAAAGAAAGGGGTAGCGAGTCTCGCGACAGAGATTGATGCCCCCTTAGTGGTCGGCGCTGGCGGACTCTCGCCTCGCTACTTTGTCAGCGCATTTCTCGTCGAGCCGGAGAACGGGATCACGAGGAAGTACGATTTTATGAGCTATTCCGGGACTATTCGCGGCCATTTCGCGCCGCTGGCGTCTGGCCTCAGCATGTACACCTCTAAGGCATGGATGGTTACGATCTTGACTACGGCACTAGCTTTGATTGTTATTGGGTTGCCAACAGCAATTTACGAGAATCCGTTCTTTGTGCGCATGACGCCCGTGCGACCTCAAGACTACGTCAGATGGGTTTTGTCCTCGGTGCTGATTGGCTTGATCGTTGGAAGTTACTTCGCGGCCGGATCGACCACCGGTGAGGGAAAGGTCTTATCGGGCGGAGTGCTATCACTGGTGTCGGTGGGTTGCCCCACCTGCAACCAACTTGTTGTCTTGTTCCTGGGCACTGGCGGTGCTTTGACTTTTCTTGCCCCGTTACAGGTTTATATCGGGGTTGCTTCTGTACTGCTGCTTGGATGGACGTTTGTTTTGAGGACCAAGGCCTTAGCGGGCACATGCGCAGTCAACGATGGTGCCAGGTGAGGGTGCTTGTGCTCAGTGTGCACCGCAAAAGACCGGTACACGCGATCATGAGGATGAATCAATGACACGTGGCTTCAAGATCGCGGCAGGGGCCACATTCCTTCTACTATTCGGCATCGCGCTGGGAGTTTTGTTGTCGCAATCCGTGCGACCTCGGCTCTCCGAAATGGACACGATGACCGGTGACTTTCTAACAGGTACTGGCCCAGGAGGTATAAGCCGTATCGCAGGAATGGGCGGCGATGGATCGCCCAGACATCTCATGCACTTCCTGGGCGAGGGACGCGCTGCCTTCGAGCGGCAAGATTGGCCGGAAGCCATCGAGTTCTTCAAGAAAGTTCTTTCTATAGACCCAAATCGGCCTGAGGCGCATACCTATATGGGCTTGATCCTCGTCGGGGCAGGCCATGCGGATGGTGCTCTCATGGCTTTTGAGCGGGCCCTCTCAAGCAATCCTGACTTCGCCCTCGCCCTGTGGGGTAAGGGGATGGTCCGTAAGGATAAAGACGACCTTGCTGGCGCGCGGCAAACGTTGGAAAGGCTTCTAACTCTCTTGCCACCGGGAGATGAGAAGAACGAATTCAGAAGACAATTGATGAAATCGCACAGCTTTCAGGCTCCCAGAAGGAGGAGAGGAGGCCAAGGCCAGGAGAAATCCGTTGAAGTTTAGATTCCAGAGTTGGGCAATAATTTATTGACTTCCTACTGCCAATCCCTGATACTTGCGTCGTTTTATGACGAAGAGATCCGCGAAACCTCCTATCTTGTTAGCCCTCCTATTTTTTGTCTTTAGCTTCGGGTGCTTTCATGTCGCTGGTTCAGAAGCTTTTACTTTGGCGGCCCAGCACGGCAACGTCGAGTCCGAGTGCGCAGAGATAAGACTGCTACTCGGCAGGATCGAATGCGCGCAACTCGACCTCACCTGTTCTTCCGGAGTCGTCCCACTCGTGTCATCCAGGACTCTTCCGACACCTCTCACCGGCGAGGGTCTTCTCAGACAAGCCTCTGCACCGAATGTGTCTGAGAAAGATTCTTCTTGGGAAAGAAAGATTTTTGGTTCAGAAGCAGCCGCTATCCCAAAAACTCCGCGCCACATCTTCCACTCTATTCTAATCCTCTGATTCTTAGACTTCTTTTTCTCTGAATAGCTTTTCTACTGCTTCCGAGGGCCAGAGCGGACTTTCCACCTCGCCCCGAGCGCTAGACAGCGAGACTTTATTCGTGGTCTCTGAACAGAAAAAAATCCTCTCGATTCCATGTTGAGCTTAACATCTCAGAAAGAGATCGAGCACAAATTCAGGCGGCGAACCCGCTTTCTCATTGTGCTCGTTTCGATGGTTTTTCTTTTTCTCGGCGCCCGCCTCTATTTTTTGCAGATTGTCCAGGGAGGGCGCTTTGCTTACCTTGCGGAGAATAACCGTGTTCGACTTAAAAAACTTCCGGGGATCAGAGGTATGATCTTCGATCGCCGGGGGCAGCTCCTGGTTGATAACCGCCCTTCATTCGATCTTCACTTTGTGCCCGAGGATTCTCCTGAGCCGAGCGCTACCCTGCGCGAGTTGGCTCGTCTATTGGGGCGGGACGATGATGAACTTCTCAATGTCGTAGGCGAAAGTAACGGGAACACGCCCTTTCAAGGGTTGGTATTAGGCAGAGATGTGGACTGGCGTACAGTTGTGACGGTGGAAACCCATAAAATCGAATTGCCTGGTGCCGCGCTGCAAATTCGTCCGAGGCGGAGCTATATAACGAAGGGCGCTGCAGCTCATCTCCTTGGTTACATCGGCGAGATCGGTCCCAAACAGCTAACCTCGCTTAGGGAGAAGGGATACGAAATGGGAGATGAGATAGGACAGTTTGGGCTCGAAAAAAGTTGGGAAGAACACTTACGTGGACGAAGTGGTGGCCAGCAGGTAGAGGTGGATGCCTTGGGGCGGAGCGTGAGAGTCTTGGGTCAAATGCAAGATGTTCCCGGTCGCAGCATATATCTCACGCTTGATCGCGACCTTCAGGAAACTGCTTTTGAAGCTCTTGAGGGAAAGCAAGGATCCATCGTGGCTTTGGATGTCCGCAGCGGCGCAATACTTGCCCTGGTAAGCTCTCCCGCCTTCGACCCTAATGTCTTCGCGCGAGGAATAAATGCGGAGGAATGGCAGGCTCTTATTAGAGATAAGTCGCAGCCTATGAATAACCGTGCAGTACAAGGGCAGTATGCGCCCGGTTCAACCTTTAAGATCGTCGTAGCCTTAGCTGCCTTACAAGAGGACCTGATTCAGCCGGAAACCCGTATTTTTTGCCCTGGCTACCAGGCGGTTGGCGGGCGCGCATTCAAGGACTGGAAGAAAGAAGGCCATGGCTGGGTGGACTTCAATAAAGCGATAG
>CAYPHJ010000046.1:0-33701 GCA_964410485.1 uncultured Syntrophobacteraceae bacterium | reverse complement strand
GATCGGCCAGATCGTTCAGCACATAAGGCACCCATTGCGCGCTGACTTCAACGAAACCCCAACGGACGCGCGGGAATTTGCTCGGGATCTCCTTCTCGAGCAGTGTGTGGAACGCGCCCACCACTGCGAGCTTGAACTTGGTAAAAGTCGTGTCCTCGGCGAAGAAGTCGTGATGGATAAAACTGCCGTTGGCGGAATGGATGCAGACCGGCAGATCGAGAGCCGCGGACATTTCCCAGAGCCGATAGAAATAAGGGTCTCCCAGCGCTCGCTCGCATTCCAGGCCGCGCATGAAGATGCCGCATGCGCCATTGTTCTTCGCCCACTCGAGCTCATCACGGACCACGGCCGGCGCCTTTTCGAGAAACCGCAACGGCGGTTTTGCCACCCAACGCAAGCGTCCTTTGCCCTGACGCCAGAGATCGGCCAGCCACCGGTTGTAAGACTTGCAAAGTGCGCGTTCGCGCTCGGGATCCTGTACGACGGGCCGGAGAAAAAGCGTCGGATAAAGCACCTGCGTCTCGATGCCTAGCTCGTCCATGTGAGCGAGCCGCGCTTCCACGCTCAACATCTCGCGCGACTCCTGCGATGTGTTGGTACCAACATTACGATCTTTGCCGTGGGCGCGGGACTCGATGACCCAGAAGTCACGCACGGCGGTTCCTTCATTGCTCAGCAGTTCCGAGCCGAAGCTCTGCGTCATTAGTTGCGGCATGAAATGCCGTTCGTCTCCCGCCAGGTAACTCCAGGTTTGCACGGTTTCGATCACATGGGCGTCGGCGTCAATCGCTCCCATCGTTTCCTCCCGAGTGACTGTCGAGATTGGCTTCGCTCCAGCCACCCCGCCGGAGCTTCACACGAATCTCTACCCAAAACTCGCCTAAAATCAACCGCGTCTCCCCGTTGGATTCAAATCCTTCGTGTGTTGCTTACCCTCACACTTACCTCCTGTTCCTCCTGATAAAAGACTGTGTCGGAATAGCCATTTGCCCGATAGTGTCATCCTGAACTGTTCGACGAAGGTCAGGGTAGACTGCGTGAAAATCTGCTTTTCTCCGCGCTTTCGACCAGAAACAGCAGATTCTTCGTCACTGCACTCCTCAGAATGACATTGCGACAACGTTCGATAAGGTAAGGGTGTTCAGCGTCTGCGCGCGCGCGGGCAAAGTTTTTCGGCACGAAACGAGCGATTTCAACGGCCAACAAGCAGTTCTTCTATCTGGGTAGTCACCCGGCGGTCTTCGGGGCTCGACGGCGCTTTCGAAGACGGCTGCCGGCTTTCCCGCCCGGTCGAGGAGATATTTGTGAAAGTTCCAGCGTGGCGGCTTACCTGTCCTGGCGGCCAGTTCGCGAAAAAGCGGGTTTGCGTTTGCACCAACGACGGATGTCTTTGCGAAAATCGGGAAGGTGATGCCGTAGTTCACGCGGCAGAACTGCGCGATCTCCTGGTTCGATCCGGGCTCTTGGCCACCGAAGTCGTTCGCCGGAAAGCCCAGGACCGCGAACCCTTTCTCGCCATAGCGACGATGCAACTTTTCCAAACCGTCATACTGCGGCGTGTAGCCACATTCGCTCGCTGTGTTGACGATCAAAAGCACCTTGCCGCGGAACTGGCATAGCGAAACCGGCTCATCCTCTCAGACTGGAGCGATGGAGTATTGGAGGACTGGAGTATTGGGTCCACAAAGCATCACTCCATTACCCAGTACGCCGCTCCGCAAAGCCTGCCACTTGCGCCACCGCTCTTCGCGTAAAGACCCTGGCCATGCGCTTTCGGTACCAATAGTCCAAATCGGTATTATCCAGCGGATGTGAGATCTTGGCCGCCGCGTCGGCAACGCTCTCGATCAATTCTTCGGTTACGGTCTGACCCTGAAGCAAGGTCGTGGCTTCAGGAACTACTTTTGGCGCCGATCCAACCGCCGTCAACACGACGCTCGAACCGCGGCATTCTCCTCTCTCATCCATCTCCACCGAAGCCGCCACTCCCAAAATCGGAAAGTCAAACGAACCGCGACGTCGCAACTTCAAATAGACATTGCGCCGTTTCAAGGCTTCCCGCGGCACGAGCAATCCCTTGAGCACCTCGTCTCCGGCTTTTGTAGAGTAGTCGATTCCATCGTCGCGGTAGAGATCTTCGAGTTTGATCCGCCGCTCGCCTCGCCCGCTCATCAGGATAGCTTTTGCTCCCAAGCTCACGAGCACCGGTGCGGTATCCGAGGAGGCAACTGCCAAGCACTTTGAGCTCCCCGGAGCCACCAGACAGATTTGGCCATCCTTTTTCATGCAAAAGCCGACCGCCTGGCGCCAGAAAAAAGTCTGGTCATAATAATTGCATCGTGTGTCGACAAGGACGTTGCCGCCGATCGTTCCCATGTTGCGGAGCTGTGGGGTAGATACCGATTCCGCCGCATGAGCCAGCGCTGGAAAATGCCTGGCGATGCCCGCATGGTTTTGAACCGCCATTAAGCTTTCACCTGCGCCGATCCACAGCCCATCCTTTAGTTCGCGAATTCCCTTGAGCTCGGGGAGCGTTCTTAGCGACACCAGGTGCCGCGGCGTAAATTGGCCGCGCTTCATCTTGGGGTAAACATCTGTGCCGCCCGCGACGATCATGGCTTCAGCGCCGAGGTTCGCTAGCACCTTGACGGCTTCTTTCAACGTGCGCGGTCGGATGTAATTGAACTCAGGTAATCGCAACATTGGCTTATGGCTTATGGCGTATGCTATCTGCCATCTCTCAACTCTTTTGCGTCACTTCTACGCCTTGGCCGGGCTGCCACGTTAGCGGCGGAGGAAATTCGAACTCTGGCACCGTCACGGGCTTCAGCCTGCCTTCAAAAGCGCGCAAAATTTTGTCCGGCGTGATCGGAATTTCATGAATCCGCACTCCAATTGCATCGTAGACGGCATTGGCAAGCGCCGGCACGACCGGTAAAAGCGGGCCTTGTCCCGCTTCCTTGGCGCCAAAGGGTCCCTCCGGGTCATTGGTCTCCACTAATATGGTTTCGATCGCTGGCGTCTCGAGCGTTGTTGGGCTCTTGTATTCTAAAATGGACGGGATCTTATGCAGCCCGTTCTTGCGGAAAATCTGCTCCTCCATCAAAGCCTCCCCTAGCGCCATGTAGACACTCCCTTCGGTTTGGCCTTCGACTAAAAGCGGATTGAAGGCTCGGCCGCAGTCATGGGCAATCCACACTTTGTCGATCTTGATTTCGCCCGTCTCAGTATCGCAACGCAGCTCCACAACGGCAGCACTGTAGCTATACGCCGGCGTTGGACCCACCCCGGAACCTTTAAAATCGGCGGGATGGCGTGGCGGCTTGTAGCTTCCTGTCGCTCCCAGTGTGCCGAACTTTGCTTCCGCTTTGCGCACGCACTCGGCGAACACCATGCCACGCTGCGGCAGGCTCGCGCTCCGAACCCGCCCGGACGCGAACTCCAGGTCATCGGCGGGAACCTCCAATGCTTCGCTTGCCACCTCGAGGAGGAGGGCTTTGAGTTTGCAGCAAGCCTGGATTGCCGCGTTGCCCGTCATGACGGTCACTCGACTCGAGTAGCTGCCGAGATCGACCGGTGTAAGATCCGTATCAGCCGTCACGACCCGAATGTCAGCGAGATCAACGCCGAATTCCTCGGCGACTGCATACGCCAGAATCGAATCCGAACCTTGTCCGATATCGATGGAACCGCAGAAGACGGTAATTCCCCCGCTTCGGTCGAGCTTGATCTGCACCCCCGAATGCGGCATGTCGTTCCAGTAGATCGGCAATCCGGCGCCGCTGATGTACGAGCTAGCCGCGAACCCGACACCGCGACCGAAGGGAAGCTTGCGAAATTTTTTCTTCCACTCTGCCCGCTCCGCCACCCGCTCGATGCATTCGCGCAATCCGGTGGTACTGACGCGCAGCCCATTGACCGTCACGCTATTGGGCTCGACCAATTGCTTGAGCCGCAAATCGACAGGATCCACGCCGAGCTTCTCGGCAATTTCGTCGAGCTGAATCTCCAATGCAAATCGCGGCTGCGGCGTTCCGTGGCCTCGCTTAGGACCGCAAGCTGGTTTGTTCGTGAAGACACGCACTCCTTCGAACTTGTACGCAGGTACCTTGTAGGTAACGGTCTGAAGCGCGCCGGTATAGTAGACGGTGGCCAAGCCATAGCTGCTGTAGCCGCCGCCATCGAGAAAAGTCTTGTAATGCATTGCCTGGATCGTGCCGTCCTTTGTGATGCCGGTCTTCGCCCACATTTTGACCGGATGGCGGCCTCGATGCACGTAGAAGGACTCTTCGCGCGATAATGTGATTTTCACCGGCCTCCGGGTAATCATCGAAAGCTTGGCGACGCAAATCTCATGGGAAAAAGGGTCGCTCTTGCCGCCGAACCCGCCTCCCACCGGTGTCGCGATCACCCGGATGCGGCTGGCCGGCAGTCCAAGCACCTTGGCGAGCGCCCGGTGGACATAGTGAGGTGTTTGCGTCGACGACCAGAGCGTGAGCTTATCGTCGGGACCATAGAAACCTACGGCGCTATACTGCTCCATCGGCAGATGGGTGTTTCCCTGATAAAAAAAAGTGCCCTCGACGACATGATCCGACTCAGCAAAGGCACGATCCACCTGCCCAAACTCCAGGGACACCACTTTCTGAACATTCGCGCGCCGGTTCCAAAGATGGATGCGCTCGCTCTCTTCAGTTGACGCAAGCGCCTCTTCAATTGAAAGAATTGGTTTCAGCACTTCGTATTCCACATCGATATAGCTCAGCGCCTTTTCCGCCAGGCTCTCGGATGCGGCCGCCACGGCGGCAAGCGGATCTCCCGCATAGCGCACCTTGTCGATCGCCAGCGCTTCTTCATCTTGAGTCGACGGCATGATGCCGAACTTTTCCGGTAAATCGTTCCCCGTGATCACGGCGAAAACGCCGTCGAGTTGCACCGCGCGCTCGGTATGAATGGCGCGGATGCGGGCGTGCGGATGCGGGCTCCGAAGCAGCTTCGCGTAAATCGTGCGCGGCAGATTCACGTCATCGGCGTAGAGTGTCTCTCCAACGCACTTGGCCATGGCATCGATTTTCGGCAAAGGCTTGCCGATTACTGAAAACCTCTTCTTCTCCATGAAAGCTCTCTACGAACACCGTCGAGCTAACCGCAGAGAACACAAAGATCGCAAAGATTTTTGTCGGGCGCGAACGGGCCCCAGGGGAGTGCCTCTTGTGTTCTTTGCGTTCTTTGCGGTTGCCTTTTCAGTGCGAATTCACCTCACGCTTCGCGATTTCTGCCGCGGCCAACTCGACCCCTTCGATGATTTTTGTATAGCCCGTGCAGCGGCACAGATTTCCCGACAACGCTTGGCGTATCTCGTCCCGGCTCGGGTTGGAATTCTTGTCGAGCAACGATTTTGCCGTCAGCAGGATTCCGGGAATGCAATAGCCGCATTGCGTGGCACCGATCTCGGCAAATGCTTTTTGCAGCGGATGCGGCGCGCCATCGCGCATCATTCCCTCAACGGTCATGATCTCCAGGCCCTCCGCCTCAATGCCCAACATCAGGCACGACAACACCGGCTCGCCGTTGACAAGAACCGCGCAAGTGCCGCACTCGCCCAGCTCACAACCGTGTTTGGTGCCCGTCAAATCCATGTCCTCGCGCAGGACTTCTAACAAGGTCTTGCTGATTTCGGCCGCGACTTCTCTGGTTTCGCCATTTACACGTAGACACAAAAGCTGCTTACCCGTTTGCACGCGCGCTTTATATCTAGGCCTTTTTTCCATCGATTTTCACATGCGGCTCAGGGCATGCTGCCTTGAATCGTGGTCTTGAAACGCGAGACCCGAGACGCGAGACTCGCAAACGGCGTCATCTCATGACCACCCTTTTTGCCTTCAACTCGAACCGCGGCAACGTTCCCGGCTGGACCACCTCGACTTGGGGCCGCAGCCCGACACGTTGTCGCATGCACTGGATGATTTTCTCTTCCAGGTCAGGCGCCAAACCTGAATCGGCACGTGGCTCGACCAGAAGTTTGATTTCTTTCATCTCCGCTTCTGTGAAAACCTCCACGCGAAACTCTTCGACTTCCGGAAACTCACGCACCACGTTCTCGATGGCGCCGGGGAAGATATTGACCCCACGAACAATGATCATATCATCCACGCGCCCCAAGACTCCACCCTCAAAGCGCAAGAAAGATCTGCCGCACGGGCATGTCTCGTAGTTCGGCACAACCCAATCACCGGTACGGTAGCGGATCACAGGGCTACCGTACCGGCCCAGGTTGGTAATCACCAGCTCTCCCCTGTCCCCCTCTTTGACTTTTTCCCCAGTTTGCGGATCGATGACTTCGGCAATGAACTCGTCTTCATTCACGTGCAGCGCGGTCGCTTGGCTCTCGCAGCCAAACCCAAAAGCCCCCGCTTCGGTGGCGCCCGCATGGTCAAAACACCTTGCGCCCCACGATTCTTCGATGATCTTCTTGGTACTTGGAATGCTCGCCCCTGGCTCTCCGGCATGGATGGTGACTCTGATAGAGGAGTCTCTTGCAAGATCGATTGCGGCCTTCCGCGCCTCCGATGCCATATGGAGCGCATAGGTTGGAGTCGACACCAACACGGTAGCGCGCTGCTCGATCATACTTTTGAGCCGCTGCGCGGTCGATTGACTGCCGCCGGAAATGGCCATGGCGCCGAGCTTGCGGGCGCCCTCCCATCCGGCCCAAAAACCGACGAACGGACCAAACGAAAAAGCAAAATAGATACGCTCACCAGGTCCGAGACCGGCAGCCTGAAAAACGGTCTTCCAACACCCAGCCCACCACTCCCAAGACTCCTCGGTATCCAGCCAGTACATCGGCCTCCCCGTCGTGCCGGAGGTCTGGTGAACGCGTATGTAGCGTTCCATCGGGAATGTTAGATTGCCTCCAAATGGAGGTTTTTCGAGTTGATCCTGAACCAACTCGCTTTTGGTTGTGACGGGGAGTTTGCTAAAGTCTGCGAGCGAGGACAAAACGCAGCGCGCACCTAGTTTTCGCCGGTAGAAGCCGTTGCTTGAAAGAACAACGTCCAGCATCCGCCGTAGCTTCTCTAACTGATTCTGCTCGATCGCTGCCCGGCTACTGAAGAGCATAACCATTGTGCAAGGCGTTCAACGCGTCACTTCTAAGAACCGACCGTCGGCGTCCCCGGTGCTTCTTCAACGGTCCTCGGTCGTCGGTCATCGGTCCTCTCGATTATCTCATCATTCTCGGCAGCAACAGCACGATCTCCGGAAAAATAATCACGAGCGAGATCGCCACGATCAGCGCAATCCAGAACGGCGTGACTCCAACGTAAACTTTGCCCAGGGGTACCTGCGTGATGCCGCTCACTATGAAGCTCAAAAGGCCAACCGGCGGCGTGAGCAGGCCTGTAAGGAGCATCATGATGGTCAGCACACCGAACCAGACGCCGTCATAGCCCAACTTAATGACGAGAGGATAAACAATCGGCGTCATGATCACCAGAATGGCGATCTCGTCCATCAAAGCGCCCATGACGAAATAAAGAGCAAACAAAACGAAGATGACGATAAACGGCGCCACATCCAGCGAAGCAACAAAGTTGGTGAGCGTAAGTGGAATTCGCGTGATCGTTAAAAAAAAGCCGAACATCTTCCCGCCGACCACGATCAGGAATATGACTGCCGTGAAGCGCGCGGTTTGACGCAGGGCCGCCCAAAAAGAGAGCCAGGATAGCCGGCCTGTTGCAACCGAAAAAAGGAGCGACAGGAAGGCTCCCATGGCGCCTGCCTCTGTCGGCGTGAAAATGCCGCCGTAGATGCCGCCGATGCTGATGCCAAAGATAGTTGGGACCGCCCAGGTTTTTTTGAAGGCCGGCCAGATTGCGGGGCGCTGCTCGGCAAGGGCGACCGGCGCTATATCGGGCCTGAAGCGGGCCACGAGGTGCGCCGCAAACATCAGGATTGCCGCAGTCATAGCGCCTGGCAAAAATCCAGCGATGAGCAATCTCCCTATGGCCTCCTCGGTCAGGATGCCGTAGAGAACCAGAGCGGCGCTTGGCGGGATGAGAATTCCCAGCGTGCCTCCCGCCGCAGCGGCGCCGGCAGCAAGCCCCTCGTCGTAATGGTATTTACGCATCTCCGGGACCGACACACTGGCCATGGTGGATGCCGTTGCGATCGACGAGCCGCAAACCGAAGAAAACAAGGCACTGGCGCCAATGGTCGCCATGGCCATGCCCCCGCGGCAGCGGCCCAAGAGCGCGTTCACGAAGGCAAAAAGATCGCTGCCGAGTTTGGCATTGGCGAGAAAAAGCCCCATCAAAATAAAAAGAGGAATGACGCTGAAGGCGTAGCTGGTCACGGTAGCGAACGGATCGGAGCCCAAGCGGGCGAGCGCGGCGGCCGGGCGGACTATATAACCATAACCGATTACCGAGACGACAATCATAGCGATACCCACCGGCACACGCAACGCGAGCAGGGCAAGCATCGCCAGAATACCTATCAAGCCGATCGTCTCAGGCGTCACGCTCTATTTGCTCCAGCGTTGTCTGATGGAATCTCCGCAATCGGTGATAATGGCGAGGGCGTAAGCGGTGGTGCCAACCACCGCAACCAGGACAAAGGGATGGATCGGCAAGCGGAGAACGGCGGTCGTGTAGCCGCCCTCCAGCATGCGCAGGGAATACAGGTAGAGCTGCCAGGTAATTGCCGCGATCACGGCAAGGCTAATCAAAGCAACCAAGAGATCCACCGCCTGCTTGAGCCAAGGAGGAAAAAAGTTATAGGCGAGATCGAGCGAAATATGTTCATGCTCGTGGTGGGCAATCCCCAGCGCCAAAAACACGATGAACACCATTGATATCTCGGTCAGCTCAAACGTGCCGGGAACCGGTTGGTTAAGCATGTAGCGACCGATGATATCGCCAACCGTGAGAAACATGAGGAGCGCGAGCGCCATGCAGCTGGCGTAATGCAGCCAGCGACTGAGCGCAGAAGAGAGTCTTGACATGGCAGCGGCAGGTGTTTCCGGCTGGCCCGGTTTTGATCAGCGTTTCCGCGCCAGCTCGATCATGAGTTTGTAGAGCCCGCGTGCATCCAATCCGCGACGACCAAGATCTCCCATCCATTCCTCCGTCACCCCCTTGGCCGCAGCGCGCCAGCGCTCCATTTCCTTTGGCGGAACCGAATAGATGTCTACACGGTGATCTTTGAGCAACTTCAACGCGGCTTCGTCTTCGCCGTCGTAGGTCCTGCCGCCCTGGACGGACAGCCGTTCTCCGGTCAAGCTATCGATTAGCTTGCGTTCTTCCGGCGAAAGCCTTTCCCACGAGTTCCTGTTCATAAAAACACCCATCGAGGCCACATACAGCCCCGACTGAGCGGCGTGCTTGATGACCTCGTAAAGGCGAAAGCTCTTGGTACCGGAGTTGGCAATGGCGGTGCCATCAATGATGCCGCGCTCCATGGAGTCGTAGATATCGGGCGCTGGCATTCCCACCGGCACCGCTCCAAGAGCCGCCAACAAGTTTCGTTGCATCGGCCCAGGGAAGCGCAGTCGCAACCCTTTCAGGTCCTCCAGCGTGCGTACCGGCTTCCGTGTTGTGTAGATATGGCCGAGATCATGGGTCCATAAAGCAAGCACTTTCACGTCGGCGTACTCTTTGCGCAGGCCGGGATGCTTTTCATACAGTTGCCACAGCACCTTCGAGGCCTGCTCCGCCGCCTGCCACAAAAATGGAATCTCCACCACCCCGGTTAGCGGAAACCGTCCGGGCGTATAACCCTGGAGAGTCCAGCCGATGTCCATCGCCCCGGCCACGACATTTTCGTAAACTCCGGGTCCGGGCCCCAGGGCTCCACCCGGATGAATTGTAAGTTTTATCCTCCCTTTACTTTTTTCAGCCAGTTCCTTTGCAAGAGGCAGCAGCATCTTCTGGTGCTGTATGTGACCGGCGGGAAACGGGTGACCGAGAATTAATTCCACGGTCTTGGCCTGCGCCGCACCTACAGGGGCGGGAATAAGGACTGCGCTCAAAAGAGCTACGGCAGCGAAACCGGTCAAGCATGCGCAGATCTTTCTGTTCACCTGAGCAGGCAACAACCCCTGAACCCGCTTTAGGGACGAGAACGCCTTCATAAAGAACCCCCCTTCGAAAAGAGCCCTTTTCGAATCTCTGATCCTTTAACTGGTGACTGGGATGCAGCCAGTTTACGCAATGCACGTTATATTCAAGGCTGTAGCGGTGTCAACGGAGGTTCGTTCAAGAACGACCGATGACCGGCGACCGAGGACCGTTTTGGTTTTCCGGTCCTCGGTTCCCGTCTCCCTTCACCCCAGTCCCCGGTCCCCCATCTCCCGTCCCTGGTCCTCTTTTTACGTCTGCCCCCACACATCCTTTGCCACATCCACGACTAATTTGAGCTTGCGCCACTGGTCCTCCTCGCTCAGAAGGTTGCCCTCCATAGTCGAGGCAAACCCGCACTGCGGGCTGATCGCCAGGTCCTCGAGCGGCACATACTTGCACGCCTCATCGATGCGCCTTTTGAGCTGATCGGGCTGCTCGAGATGCGCCACTTTGCTGCTGACGAGCCCTAACACGACCGTTTTCCCCCGCGGTACAAAACGCAACGGTTCGAAAGTGCCTGCGCGCTCCGAATCGTATTCCAATAAGAACACGTCTACTTCGAGCTGGCCAAAGAGCTTATCAGCGATGGCATCATAGCCGCCTTCGGCATACCACTGGCTGCGGTTGTTGCCCCGGCAGAGATGTATGGCCAAGATGACACCGGCACGTTTAGCGCCCGCAAGACAGGCGTTATCGGCCCGAATAGCCTCATCGAGCGCCGCATCGGGTTCCAGTCCCATCTCTTGTTTAATGTAGTTTCGCCACTTCGGATCGATATAGTAGCTGTAGCGTGGCGCGTCGATTTGCACGTAGTGGGCACCTTTGTCCACCAGCGCGTGAATCTCGGACTTGATAATCGGAACAATGTCCCATAACAGAGCTGAATGGTCCGGATAGACCTTGTCGCTAATGCCGCGCTTGTAATAGATGGCAGGGAACTGGTTCGCCGTGGGGAGCGTCATCTTGATATCGCCCGGGCTATGCTGCTTCATGAAAACAAGTTCGTGCTGGGCCAAACGTCGCGTCGGCTTGATTTTCCCCACTATGATCCCGGGAACCCGCGATGGCTGCGCCGACGAAGCGGCGTTGCTGGCCTGCCAGGAGCGCAGGAGATTGTCACTTTCATCGATGCCGTCGACCGCGTCGTTAAAGTCGCTCATAAAGTTTACGCGGCGCAACTCGCCATCGGTGAATATCTTTAATCCAAGAGCATTCTGGCGCTCCAGGACGCGCAGGATCTGTTGATCCTCCAACGCGCGCAGGGGCTCGCTCGCGCCCGCGCTCCGTGCCTGAAGAAGCTCGGCAGGTCGCAAGAGACTCCCTATGTGCTCCGCGCGATATTTGGCTGGCATGATTATTCCCTCCAGCGCGATGGGCCATAACCCAGAACGCAGCTTTCTTTTACTATTTGTCAGCTTCTGATGGCAACTCGGCTCGTGGCCGGAAACTTGCGTTGACTGGAACAAAAACAATTTTGCGGTCGAGCGCTAGCGAGTGAGCTGCCGCTGAAGCAGCCAAAGTGGTCAGCGCCGGATAAACTGGTTCGTGTAGACACCAGCGACTCCGACTTTCCCGGCCACATCAAAAAACTCATTGGTGATGTTGACGGTCTTTTCCATCACGTCAGGCTTCATATAGCCGTATCCGGAAGCGACGGATTCTGGCGGAATGAAAACTTCTTCTATACCGTTTCGGATTTGAATCCGTGTGAGCTCCTGATTCAGCTCGGGTTTGTGCTTCAATAAGATTTTCAGGGCCTCTTCCTGGTGATCGCGAGTGTACCTAAGACCCTCCATCGTTCCCTCGACGTATGCGCGAATCATTTCCGGACGCTGTTTCACATCTTCTTCCTTGACAATGAGAGCACTTCCATAAATATCAAGGCCGGCATCCCTCATGAACATTCGTCTTAATCGAATCCCTTGTTTAGCTGCAGCCATTTCCGCCACTTCATCGTTCGAGGCTCGGAACATCGTGATAAAATCGGCCTTCTTGACGAGCAAAGCCGCTGGTTGAAGAGGCGGCGCTGTCTCGTTGATCTTGATGGTTCCAAAGTCTACTCTGTTGATCCTTGCCAGGGCGGGCATGAGAAACCATTGCGCCTGCCCAGGGCTGATGGCCCAGGACCTTCCCTCCAAATCTTTGAGACCCTTGATATCGGTTTCTTCCCGCCAGAGAATGGTGACCGCTATGTAACCCAGCTGGGCGACCGAGAGGACACGCGCCCCTCTCGATCGCGCGACTACAGCCGTCGAAACATTGGCAAAACCCACGTCCGCTGCTCCCGAAGCGATGCTTCGAATCGTATCCATTGAACCCGCCCCAGGCTGAATCCTGACCTTCAGTCCCCTTTTGGCATAAAAGCCTTTCTCGTGGGCGACAAACCACGGCGCATGATTTCCTCCGACTATGAAATCCAACCGTATGTCAATCGACACCTCTCTGGGCTTTTCCGCAGCCGTTAAAGAAGCCGCAGAAAAACTCAGACTGATCATGATCGCGAGCACAGCGGGTGGCCATGACCTCTTTAACCGGTTCACACCATTAGCGGCGCACGTCATTGGAGTGTCCTCCGCAGGTTTTCGCGCGGACTTTGCTCTGTTAGCTACTCGCAAATGATAATGCCCATCGGAGTAGGATTGAAACCGTTACATGGGTTGCGCTCCTGCGGACAATTAGAGACCGCCACGAGCAAATCCATTTCGGCTTTAAGATCGTAGAAGTCGCCGGCGCGACTCGTCGGCTCTCTGATCTCCATCGTGCCGTCAGGTTGAACCTCGACCCGCATGAATGGAACAAAGGCGTTCGGGATCTGTCGCTTGTCGAATCCCCATGGCGCCAACGCCAGGGCAAAGTTGTCACGGCAGTTCCTTGTGTCAGGCACCCCGTAACGAATTCGATTCAGTTCCTCGCTACACATAGGCCCGTAAGCGTAACTTTCTTCGTTGGAATAATCGACAATGGTCATCATCGGAACACAGATGACCGAGTAGAGCACGTTTCCCCGCCGGAACTCCCGCCGCCTGTTAAGAAGCAGACTGTTGCCCATATTAAGGTGCTCCGTAAGATCACGCTCGTTGAAACAAACCAGATCCGGTACCTGCTTACCTTCGATGTCGATGAAGCGAAGCGTTTGCCCTTGGTGCATACTGAAGACCGAATATTCCGTGGCGGGAACCACCCATTCCCTCACTATCTTGCCGGGCACAGGGTAACGCCGCATGACTGAATCGTCTGTCATTTCTCGATATCTCCCGTTGTCCGTTTAGCGCAAATCAACTTCATTATATACGAGACTAAATTGCCGCTTGTCGCCAAGCGACCCATAGCACCGGCAAAACTGGGTTTCAACCTGGTTGGGAGCTCTTTGAGAGATCGCGGAGAGCAGGCGCTTTTTTACCCGGGAATCCGTTCAAACAAATCCGCGCCATTATCGCCGCTGTTAAGGCGGTACGCTTGCCATGGCTCTTCGGCAGCATCGCGACATGCACCGTAGCGAAAGGGCATTCGCCGGCCATCAATCGCGAAGCGAAGATCATAGAACCACACACACGTGCGCGCGGGCTCGTAGTCCACGCGGTAAAGCGCGGGGAACAGTGCGAACCGACGGTAGCGCGCGAGGCCTTCGGAGGCCCACGCCATCCTGGCAACTTTTACATCCATCTCATCGGCGCCATACCGCGGCACAAAACGCCAGTCGGGGTCCGCGAGCGGCCGATAAGAGGCTTTTAGCCGCTGAAACCATGAGGCATCCGCTGGCGGCCGAGGCAGCACTTCTGAGCGCAGCAAGTTAACATAGGCGCGGTGATAACCCGCGGCCTGTTCCACCACGACCATCCAGTTGAATGGAGATAAAGGTTGGGGCAACGCGTGAGCCTTGGCGCTCTCGAGATGGCGTGCCGCGATAAACTCGTTGGCCACTGCGACCGCCTGCCGTTGCAACGTCCACTGAATCCCAACGTAACCCGCCAGCAGCGCCAGCCCAATTGCCGCAGGCAGGCGCGGAATTTTCCAGATCATCGAAGCGATAAGTCCGGCAATGATAATCGCGGTGAAATATGGATCGATGATGAATGTGGTCGGGATCTGCACACGCATCATTGAGATTGGCGCAAAGATCATCGTGCCAAAGGCAGTCATGACATCCCCCGTGATGTGAATGCCGATGGCGAGCATGGAGACGCCCATGAACGCCCTCCAAGAGTACCGCCGCCGCACGATCAACATAAAAATAACGGAAAGCAGCAGGGCCCAGAAAGGCAGCATGATGACGGAATGCGTGATACCGCGATGCCAAGTAATGGCAGAAAGCGGGTCTATGAAGCCAATTACGAAGTCGGAATCCGGAAATGCCGCCGCCCAGAACCCGACCCACACGCGCAGGCGCCTCGGCAGTTGGTCCTTTCGCGGCCGTTTTGGTTCAGTCGCGCGCGCAAGCAGTGCGCCGGAGAGAGCATGAGTAAGAGTATCCATGCACGAATTGGATACTCAGAAAGGTAGCAGGCGTTTAATCACTGATCAATGAGCGTTGATATCTTTCCCTTCTTTGCGCTTGCCGTCCTCAATCCTCCATCTTCGTTCTTCGTTCTATTTCTGCGCGGCAGCCGTGCGCCGGGCGATAGCCGCTTCCGCCCTGGGGCTGATCGCGCGCTCGATAGCGACGTTTACAAGCGCAGGTCGCCCTGCAGCGAATGCACGCTGGAGCCCAGGCGCCAAATCTTCAGGCCCTTCGACAAACTCGCCGTAACCGCCCAACGCCTGCACCACCTGATCGTAACGCGCCGGCAACAACTCCGTCGCAACGGGCCTGCCGTAGAGACCCAGTTGAATGTGGCGATCGATACCCCAGGCGGCATCATTTCCAAGGATAGAGACAATGTTGAGCTTGTGGCGCGTGGCGGTATCGAATTCCATCCCGTTGAAACAAAAGGAACCGTCACCCGTAAGCACAATGACCCGCGAGTCGGGATATGCAAGTTTAGCGGCGAGCGCACTCGGGAAGGCAGAACCCAACATTCCCAAGCTCGAAACGTAAAGCCAGTGCTTCGGCTTGAGTGCAGGGAGATAGGAGCGGCCGAAATGGCAAAAATCTCCGCCATCGAAGACAAGGCAATCGTCCGGCCGCAGCATTGACTTGAGCGTTTTGTACACGAACAAGGCGTGCATCGGCCTGATCGATCGCGCGTGAAAATCCGTCCATTCCTGCTGCGCGCTCCGCGCGGCCCGCAACTCCTCTAACCACGGGAGTTCTTTCCATGCGTGAGTTTGCGCCTCTTTCGTCATTTGCTCCAAGATGACTGGAACGTCTCCAACGATTCCCATAGCAACACCGCGATTGCGCCCTATTTCCAATGCCGAAGGATCGACCTGGATGATCCGGGCATCGGCGCGCACGTTGGGCGGCCGGCAAAAGCCAATGGTAAAATCCTGTTTGCGCCCCAAAAGAACTACGACATCGGCCTCGCGGACTTTGGCGGCCGCGCGATTTAGCCCTCTCTCAAAGAAGCCAAAGGCGTACGGGTGATCATCTGCAATCAGCCCGCGTGCTTGTTCCTCGGTAAATATGGGCAGGCGAGTGGTTTCGATGAAGCGCTGAAGGGCATCACCCGAGAGCGTATAACCCGCGGCACTTCCGGCAATCACCAGTGGCTTGCGCGCTTCGCGCATTATCGCGATTGCCTGTCGCACAAGATCCGGATGCGCCGCTGTCAGTGGCTTTGGCCGATAAGCGTTGGGCTCGGCGAACGTAACCTCGTCTTCATCGACGTTTCTTTCCTGAACATCAATCGGTATCGTCAGGTGCACCGGCCCTCGCCTGCCACTAAAAGCGAGGCGCATCGCACGCGCGATAAATTCGGGTATCCTGCGCGCGTCCTGAACCATGAAAGATCCCTTCGTTATCGGGCTTGCCATCCCCACCTGATCGATTTCCTGCTGTGCGCCCTTTCCTAAATCATGCAGATCCGCGCACCCGGCAATGGAAATCACCGGTGCCTCACTGTGCATTGCGTTGGTGAGTCCGGGAATAGAGTTGGCAAAGCCCGGTGTCGTGTACATGCAAACGCCGGGCTGCTCGGTGATGCGGCTCCAGGCGTCGGCCATATGAACGGCTGCTTGCTCGTGGCGCGTATCGATAATGCGAAAGTCCTGATCGGCCATAACATCCAAAACGGGCAGAATATGATCGCCCGCCAGGGTGAAGATATTTCTCACGCCTTCAAGTTTGAGCGCTTTGCAGATCAGATGACTTCCGGTAACTCGCGCCATTGCCACCTCCTGGAAGAGAAACAGTCTCGGGTTACGATTCCCGAGTCGCGTCGGGCGGGGAAATTGCCAGAGGCACGCCCACTGTCGGTTCTACTGTTGCGTGACCTCGGTTTAGTACACCCGGATACCGCCCGTCAATGACAGGGAGGAGAGGTGTGCAAAATTGATGGAGCCTAGGCGCGTTTTCAAATCGGATCGGACTTCGTTACTCAGGAGAATAATGATCGTGAAATAGATTGGTGCTTTAGACACACTCCGACGAATCCGGCAGGTTGCCGCGTGATAGCCATCGATTGGGACAGCGGGTCGAGAAACCGGTTCGAGTCGAATCAGTAGTGCATTAATCGTTCGCCCGCTCGGCGTTGCTCCTGATCCAATCTTTCAGGCCCTTTTCTTCCTCATCTTTATGGGCATGATGCAACTTGGCATGCGTCCACCCCAGCTCCACCACCTCGTCCAGGCTGCCGGAAATCATAATGGTGCAAGCCTTCTCTGTCGGATACTTTCTGCAGTCGATTTTGTATCGATCAGCCATAAAAACCTCCCGTTTCTGAAGCAATGATCATGGTTCAGTGCGCGCCGTAAACGATATCGATCAGCTCAATCTCAAAGGTTAGATCTTCCCCTGCCAGGGGATGGTTGGCGTCTACGGTTACCGCGGATTCCGTGACGTCGGTGACGGTCACGTCTATGGACGACCCGTCCGATTGACGAATGCGGACGCTTTCACCTACATCGGGCTCCACACCCCAGTCTTCAAACTGGCTTTTATCGACCACCACCACCATATCTTCCCGATAGGGTCCAAACGCTTTTTCTGCCGGCACATCGGTCATTTTGGAGTCGCCCGGCTTCATTCCGATTACGGCTTCCTCAAAGCCCTCCAGAACTTGACCTCCGCCGATCGTAAACTGCAGTGGTTCGTCATCGAAGGAGGCGTAAAATTCAATCCCGTCTTGCAATCTACCGCGATAATGCACTCTGACAGTATCGCCTTGTTTCGCCTGCCTCATGATTCCCCCCAGTATGGCTAGAAATCAAGCTCTCCGACCTCTCTGATTGATCTGCCGACACTCGGCTTGATTCTCTCGTGGAGCCTGGAGGCAAAAGCAGCGTTGAAGCAACCGACCTCAGCGAAGTAGAGTTTGCCGTCAACCTCCTGACTGAGAAGCAACGTGGTTGGTTCGATCAGGTCCACGTCTCGCAAAACGCCTTGTTCACCGTTACCAGAGACATGATCCCATCCCGACCATCTGGGTGGCCACTCGATCTTCGGGTGTTCTTTTAACTTCATAAATATCCCTCCCTGAAGGTTGCATCGTTTGTAGCCGCTGGGCACTTACAACAAGACGAAATTTCAAGGTCTAAACATGGAGTTTAGCCAAAACCCGCACGAACTGTTTTCGAGGATTAGATTAGAAGGATCAAAGGGGCTCTTAGTTACTGGTTATAACCGGGATCACTCTTTGTCAACCCAGCGTACGCGCATTGTTGGCGGCCGCGAAGCGAATTGCTGTGACTGTGCGTGCTGCGCTCTTTGTGGTAAACAAAGGCAACCTGGACATGAAAGATGGAGGCTCAAAATGGAAAGAATCGGCTTTATCGGCACCGGCGCGATGGGCACCGCGCTCTTATCGCGCTTGAAACTAGCCAACGTCCGTGCGTTGGCATTCGACATCGTACCCGAGGCCAGAGAAGCGGCGCGCGCAGAAGGCGCTGAGATCGCTTCGTCGGCAAAAGCCGTGGCGCAGAATTCGACGATTATCGACGTGGTTGTACGCACGGACCAGGAAGTGCTCGACTGCATGCTCGGCAATGAGGGCGTCCTGGAGGGCGCGGCGCCGGGCACGCTGGTGTTGCTGCACAGCACAATCCGGCCCACAACCACAAAAAAAGTTGCCTTGGCCGGAGCCGACACAAGAGTCAATGTCATAGATGCCTGCATGACGGCCGTCCCCAGCGCAGTGCGCCAGGGCGGGCTGACTTTTCTCGTTGGCGGGCCAAAGGCGCTATTCGATCGCGCCAAACCGCATTTGTTGCAGCTGGCCAAGGATGCATTCCACATGGGACCCCTCGGCTGCGGCAATGTCACCAAGCTGTTTAAGAACATGGTCACGGCCTCGGAGGGGCTGATCATCTACGAGGCGCTGCAGATCGCCAAAGCGGGCGGTGTCAGCTACAAGGCAGCCCTCGAGTTGATGCAAAAAACCAAATCGCAACACGTTTTGGATCGTTGGGAAAACAGGTTCGATATTGCCGGCGACGAGCTCAAATTTAACCCGGGCACGAATCTTTACGACAAAGATCTCCCGCTGGCCGCCGAAGTCGGCAAGAGCCTCGGCGCAGAGATCCCCGTAGTTGAAGCGCTTAGCCGGCTCGGCACAAAACTGAATGGCGGCAAGGTGAGCATTTAGCCGGACGTCTTCTACGGGGAAGCCTGCGGATCAGTCATTCGTATGACTTGCCGACACGTGCCTTCGCGGCCTGGCGCCGACCCTATGTCGAGCGCAAGCGGATGCGCGCGACAGCAAGTCTCAAGTGTTCGAGGGAGCGGCGCCCGAGATCGGCCCACTTTGCGCTCGGCAACGGCGCGCACGTTCAGCGACTGACTGTTGACATGGAGCACTGTACGGTGCTTGAATCGCCCGCGTCAGACCGCAAAGGAGGTGACCCTATGGCAAAGAGATTTTTGCTTTTGGCAGTAGCCCTCGTGTTCGTTGCGGGTCCAGCCTTCAGCGCCAGCGTTGAAAGCTTCTACAAGGGCAAGACCGTTCGAATCGTAGTCGGGTTCGGGCCAGGTGGGGCCACGGACACGAACGCGAGACTGCTTCAGAGGGTCCTATCAAAGTATATTCCCGGGAGTCCGGCAGTGGTGGTCGAGAACAAACCCGGTGGCGGCAGTATGCTTGCGGCCAATACAGTTTACACAACCGAACCCAAAGATGGGACGGTTCTCGGTACATTCGCGAGTCATCTTGTTCTTAACCAGGCGTTAGGTGCGCAGGGGGTCCGGTTCGACGCCACAAAGTTCCAGTGGATCGCTACGGCTTTCGATTCGGCGGCCATGTGCGCGGTGCGTACCGATTCGGGTGTGACACGCATCGAGGACATAATGGGTGACAAGGGCAAGGAAGTCCTTGTATCGAGCTTCGGCGCCAAAGGCGGCCTCTCGCACATTGAGCCGGTTGTCTTGAACGCCGTCTTCGGCACCAGGTTCAAGGTAATCACAGGGTTTGAGGGCGGGGCCGCGCAGCGTTTGGCAGTGAAAAATAGCGAAGTGCAGGGTTTCTGCACGACGTTCGACACCATAACCACCCTGGAGCCCGGTATGTTTGAAGGTCCGGGGGCTTGCTGCAAAGTTATCATCATCGCCGGTAGAGATGTTGAGGACCACCGCTTTCTCAAGGGAGTGCCGGCAGCCGAGACGCTAGCGGAGAAACTGCGAAAGGGTAAGGACGACATCGCTCTGCTGCGCGCGATGAACGCGCCGAATCGGCTCCAACTGCCCATGGTGATGGCACCGGGAGTGCCCAAGGAGCGCGTTGACGCGATGCGGCGGGCTTTCGAAAAAGCCTACGCTGATCCCGAGTTCCAAGCAGCAGCCAAAAAGATGAACATGACCCACCAACCCAAGATCGGGGCGGAGGTGGCACGAGTCGTTCAGGAGTTGCTCGAGACGCCGAAGCCGGCGATCGCGAGAATGAAGCAACTCGTTCAATAACCTGCGACGCCTCAGATAAGAGCAATTGCTTTAGACTCGCGGCGTCGCCTGATGCCGCGGGTAAGAAAACCAGGGGGCCATGGCTGAGGCCTTTGTCTCAGGTCTACTCGACGTCTTTGCTTATCCGACTTTCGTGTTGATGCTCTTGGGCATCGCTCTGGGCTTCCTGGTCGGAATCCTGCCCGGCATTGGCAGCCCTGGCGCTATGGCGATCATGCTGCCCTTCATCTTCACCATGACGCCGCTTGAGGCATTCGCCTTTCTCCTCGGCATGTATGCCGTCACGGCCACTACCGGCGATATCACTTCAATCCTATTCGGCGTACCCGGTGAACCTGTCTCCGCTGCAACGATCATCGATGGGCATCCGATGGCAAAACAGGGAGAAGCAGGACGGGCATTGGGCGCCGTGCTCATGAGTTCTCTGGTCGGCGCGATCATTGGCGCATTTAGCCTGGCCGCCGCAATTCCTATAGTCACTCCGCTGGTCTTATCCTTCAAATCGCCGGAGTTCTTGGCACTGGGGCTGCTGGGGATCGCGTTTCTCGCAGCGCTAAGCGGACAAAATAAACTCAAGGGCCTGCTGGCCGGGGGCGTGGGGCTAGTCATTTCTATGATTGGCCTCGATCCCCAAGAAAATATCGAACGCTATACGTTCGGGCTGGTGGGTCTATGGGAAGGAGTTGGGTTGGTGGCCGCGGTGATCGGGCTGTTTGCGATCCCGGAGATCGTCGACCTTTGGGTAAAGGGCACCAGCATAGCTCAAATCCGAGTCGGTAAGCTCGGGGGCGTCCGGCGGGGAATCAACGACACTTTTCTGCATCTGGGAGTCACCATCCGCTGCAGTATGATTGGGACGTTCTTCGGTCTCGTTCCCGGCGTCAGCGCCGCGCTGTCACAATGGATCGCTTACGGCCACGCGGTTCAGAGCGCCGCTGATAAGAGCCGCTTCGGCAAGGGGGACGTTCGCGGGGTCCTCGGTCCCGGAGCGGCCAACAATTCCGGCATCGGCGCGGCGATGATCCCGACTATCGCCTTCGGCGTGCCCGGAAGCGCGACCACGGCGATTCTTCTCGGCGCATTCCTCATCCAAGGGCTACAGCCCGGGCCGAAGATGCTCACGGAGAACTTGAGCTTAATTTTCTCCATGGTGTGGCTGATCGTTGTGTCCAACATCATCACAGTCACAGTGTGCCTCCTCTTTCTCAACCAACTGGCCAAGATCACCCACATACGGGGAGGGCTGCTGATTCCCGCATTGCTGGCTTTAGTATTTTTCGGCGGCTATGCGGATACGAATTCGTACCTTGCCATTGCGATCACGGCCCTCTTTGGAGTGGTTGGCTTGATCATGGTCCATCAGGGCTGGCCGCGGCCGCCGCTCGTCCTGGGACTGGTACTCGGACGGTTGATTGAGCGGTATCTGTTTATTTCGTACTCAATCTATGGATTCGGCTTCCTGTTAAGGCCGCTCGTCCTTGTGTTGATCGCGATCGCCGTGGCGGTGCTTTTGTTGCCGGGCATTCAAGAACTGCTTGCCAAGCGGGCTGCCAAGAGGGAGGAGGCACTTGTCGCGACCCGGAAATGATATTTTAATCAGCGCATTGCTCGTCCTTCTCCTTGCCTGGGTTGTCTGGGAGGCGCGCGATTGGCCTTTGCGCACGCGACTTTTTCCGTGGGCGATAGGTTTTCCGGTCTTGGCTCTGGCGCTGGCCCAACTGGCACATTGTTGCTGGACCGTGATTCGCCACCGCTCCATGCACGGTGGCGGCGGTCAAGCGGATGAAAAAACGGAGGCCACTGTCGCGATCGACTCTACCTCGGCCCGCCGCCGGGCGCTGTCGATTTCCATCTGGACCATCGCCTTTGCACTGGGCTTTTGGCTATTGGGTTTCAAGGTGGGCTCGCTCCTGCTCAGTCCGGGTTTCTTGCGATTCCAAGCGCGTGAGTCTTGGAAACTGAGCCTGGTGTATGGCGTAGCAGTCTATCTATTCTTCCTTGTCGGTTTCGAAATGGTGCTGCGCGTTCCCTTACCGCCGGGAGCGCTCGCCACGTGGCTCGAACTCCAATCGTTCGACTGGTATCTGATCAACCTCTTTCTCAGCATCCTTATGTAGCAATACTTAACGGGCGCTGTGTCCCGCCTTGTGAACGCTACAACGCTTCGTTGGATAGCGTGAATTCAAGCGCTCGCGGGCGCCAGCCCGTAGAGCCTCCTGGCGTTCTCGAACAAGATTTTCCGCCGTGTCTCCTCGCTCAAATCTTTTCGCTCGATCATCTCATCGAGGCTGTGAGGGAAACTGTGATCCCAGTGAGGAAAGTCGCTCGCATAGAAGAGAACGCCATCGCCTAACCGGCGAACAGCTTCCGCAATAGATTTCTCGTCCGCTTCGGCATGGAAAAAGAGCTGACCGTTGGTCACGTATTCGCTGGGTTTGTTCTTGCAGTGGGGCGCTTCGACGGCGCCTCGCTTCTCCCACTCTTCATCCATCCGGTCCATCCAGAAAGGCACCCACGAGCAGCCGGATTCCATGAACGCAATTTTCACGCGCGGGAATCTCTCCGGAATTCCCCGGAAGATGATCCCCGTCAGCTGGGTCATTTGCGCGAACGGGTGCGAAAGCGTGTGTACTTCGATGAAGGAATCAAAGCCGTCAGCACCAAATGCATGCGGTCCACGGACTGTCGCGTGAACGGCCATCATACATCCGGATCGTTCGGCCTCCGCCCAGATCGGATCGAACTGGGGATGACTCAAGGGGGCACGTAGTCCTACTGCCGGTAGCATTGCGCCCGCAAGTTTCAGTTCGCTCACTGCCCGCCGGAGCTCCTTGATTGCTTCGTTAACATCCTGCATTGGAATCAGCGCGACCGCCTTTAGCCTCGGGCTGACCTTCTGAAATTTCTCCGTCACAAAGTTGTTCCACGCCTTGCACAATGCCACCGCATAGTCAGGCTCCCGAATCCAGCCGATGCCGAGCCCGTTGGTCGGGAAGAGCACCGCGGTAGAGATTCCTCCCCGATCCAGCGCATCGAGCCAGGTCCTGGCATCCGAGGCTTCCACGCCCAGCGTGCCCGATACCGACCGGTCCCAGTAATCCTGCGGATACAGTGTCGCACCCCGGCTTTGGTAGGGCAGTTCCATATATTCTCTAAGCTGATTGTCCGTCTCCGTGATGTGCCCATCCGCATCGATGGCCTCAACATCTCTCTGCATGGCTACCCTCCTCTTCCTAGTCTTAGCGCCCATCGGTGGAAGCTGTCCGAACTCATCGCCCTTATACCCGGTCGGAGTAGCATGTCAACCGCCTCTCACATACCACACCCGTTGCGGATCGCCATCCATTGAAGTCCAGAGTCTCTTTGCGTGCCCGGTTAAACGTTCAGTAGTGGCACGCTATACACGCTATACGCGCTTAGGTGTGAGTCAAGCGGCAGCCTTCGATCAGCTCGGTAACATCTTCGGCTGTCGAGAGGCGGCTACAAAGGTCAAGCAACGTCGCCGCCCTGGTCGATGGTGACACGCCCTCAAGTAAACAATTCATCTTTTGTAGCAACTCGGCGTCGCTCAAGGGTGCATCGGGGTGACCTTTGGGCTGTTCGATGATGACTTCCCCTACGCGGCCATCCACGAACTCTGAAACCAATCGCACGCCAAGCATTCCCCGCTTGTCGAACTCTCTATTTCTCGTAGCGTCGTTAACCAATTCTATCCGTGCCATCAAACTTTTGACCTCGGCAGTTTGCCACGGCGCGCCGGCATACTCTCGAGGCGTGAGCCTGCCGCGCAGGAGTGCCATGGCCATCACATACGGAGTGCTGTGATCTGCCGCTTCCTGGGTTTCGGGCGCAAAGGCTTGGGGCGAGCCTTGGACGCCGGCGCAAACGGCTCGATGGCCGTGAAGCGCAAGTTTGCGCACTTCACTGGCGCGGACCCCGGCGTGGTACAAAGATAGCGTAGCTTCTATGGCCGCCTGGGTATAAAGCTGGGCCGGATATGCCTTGATCATGTTCCGAGTCGTCGTCCAGCGCTTACCGAGATTTTCCACGTGATTGCCATCGATCGCGTGATCGGAGAGACGAGCGAAGGAGGAAAACACCCGTTCGAGAGCGTCTTCAGTTGCAGTCACGCCGAGCGCCGCCAGCTGGGCAGCTTCCAATGCCCGCTCCAGAACTAGCCCGACCGCGACACCCTTGATCATCGGGATCGGATGCGCCGGTCTGAGCCATGTGTTCAAGACGGTGCTTGTCGCCACCGAAAGGCCGCAGGCGTGGACGGCCTGGGCGCGCGTTACGCCGATCAGACGAGCGGCGAGCAGCGGAATGACCCAGGCGACATTTGTCTCCGCGTGAAGACCAAAGTCCCAGAAGTTCACTGCTTGCGCCAGCGCGCCTTGCAACTCGTAGGAGGCGACAAGACAAGTCAGCAGTTCTTCGCCACTACGATGGTATTGTTCCGCCAAAGCAAGGAGAGCAGGTGTGCCATCGCTAAAGTGACCCGAAGGACCCCCGCGACTCAAAACGAAGGTATCGTTAGCGTCGAGATAGCGGACCATGGTCCCGTTGACCAGCACCGCCAGCCCGGCTGGAATTTTTTGCTCTGTACCGAGGATGGCCGCCTCCGGACGGCCGCCTTTCTCAATGGCATATTTTTGAAGCGCCCGAGCGGCTGTGCTGCCGTAGGCCCCGAGAGCACAAGCTAAAGCGTCGGCCAAGTACCGCCGCGCGGCGGTCAAGACCTCTGCAGGGATGGAATCGTAGCGCAGCGAAAACGCGTAAGCGGCCATCTTCTGAACAAGGGTCCTGGAGTTTGCTTCCGTGTCAGGCATACGGTGTTTTCCACCTCTGCTCACTTACATCGTCTTGACGCGTCCCAATCACCAGGAGGAAGTTCCCCGTAAGCCGCTTCACCTCAACGGAAAAACCATGGCGAATCAGGAGCTCTTTCGCTTCGGGTATGAGGAAATTGACGTAATACATGTTGAAAGGTGGGCGCAGCAGCGCATTGCGCAGTCGCATTGCGGCATCAAAGCCATGCTCCAGCCAGAAACGAGCGGAGAGGAGCGATGGCCGGGCGGCGGTGACAGACGCGAATCGTCCGCCCGGCTTAAGCGCGCGCCGAACCGACGAAACGAGAAGATCTTGATCAGCTCCGACAAAATGCCCGAGCGCGCCAAAGCAAACGGCAAGAGAAAACGTGCCGGCGAACGGAAGATGCCGCGCGTCCGCGCGGACAAAGTGGATCAGCGCACCGCCAGCAGTTGTATCCAGCCTGCGCGCCTCTGCGAGCATGCCGGCGCTAAAATCGACGCCTATTACGTAATCGCGGCAGCGCTGGCGCAGCCGCTCCATTCCCGCGCCTGTCCCGCAACAGACGTCCAGCGCATTATCGACTTCCCCCAAAACACCTAGCGCGCTTTCGACAAGCGCGGTGGGAGTGCGGAACGGCGTGCGGTCGAATTTGGCAGATAGAAGATCGTAGCCGTGCTCCGTTGAGGAGAGCGCCTGTCTTGCCAATTCCAGAAAAGTTGGGCCACCCGGACCAAACATCTTTCAGACCTGCCAGTGCAAGCGCCGGAGAGGAACAATAATCCTTGGAGGCCAGCTTCGTGCAAACAATCGATCCGACCCACTGCAAAGGCCCGGAACCGCTCTTCCTGTCACTTGCTACCGTGCTCCCTTCCCGGCCAGCCGCCGATCCCCACGTCGAGTGGTAGACGATTCTCGCGGCAGTAACTTTGAATCTGGTCGAGAAATCGGCCCCCAAGATCGGCCATTTTGCGCTCTCCCACGCCACGGATGGTCAGAAACGCTCCGGCTGATCCCGGGCGAACCCGGGCCAACTCTCGAAGCGCCGCATCGCTGAACACAACATAAGCGGGCACGCCGCGCTCATTGGCAATTTCGCGCCGCAATGTTCGTAGGCTGTCGAAGAGCCCGCGCTCGACGCCTTCCCACGACTCTTTGTCAAAGCGTGTCTTTCGGACTTTTATATTTGGCTGCAGGAGCCGCACGGCGCGTTCGCCGCGCAGGACGGACCAGGAGGACTCGTTCAGCCGAAGTACCGGACGCTCCCCGTTGGTGCGTTCCAAGAGTCCCTCGTCGACAAGCTGGTAGAGCATGTTCGTGAGCGATTTGCGATCGGTGTCCTTCATCAGCCCGTATGTGGTGACCTCTTCGTGGCGCCAGCGCCGCACGCTTTCAGTATTGGCACCCAATAATACATCAACAATATGAGCGGCGCCGAAGCGCTCACCCGTCCGTTTCACACATGAGAGAATCTTCTGGGCGGTGACGGTGGCATCCGTGACACCCTCGACCTCGTCGAGACAGATGTCGCACGCCTCACAATCCGCCTTCGAGTACGGCTGGCCGAAGTATTCGGAGAGCGCCCGATGGCGGCAACGAACTGCCGTGCAAAGACGGCGCATTTGTTCGAGAAGCTCGCGCGAGGCAGCGATAATCTCGCTGCCGGCCCCGGCATCGGCCGCGCTCTTCTCGATTAGAGATTCCCATCGCATCACGTCCGCTGCCGAGTACAACAACACGCATTCGGCTTCCAGGCCGTCACGTCCGGCGCGACCGGTCTCCTGTTGATAGTGCTCGATCGACTTCGGCATGGCGGCGTGAACAACGCAGCGCACGTCGCTGCGGTCGATGCCCATGCCGAACGCCACCGTCGCGGCTACCACATCGATCTCTTCGGCCGCAAACGCGTCCTGCGTTCTACGACGCTCATCGGCTTCCATGCCGGCGTGATAAAAGGCCGCGCGCAGGCGATTCGCCTCAAGCGCATGCGCCATGCCTTCGGCGTCTTTGCGGCTGATGCAGTAAACGATCGCAGCTTGCTTCGAATGGCGCCGTAGCGTTTGCAACACCTGCGTGCGGGCATCGACTCGTGGAACCACACGGTAGACCAGGTTTGGACGATCGAAGATGCCGACGAGCACAGTCGGATTTTTCAGCCGCAGTTGCTCGATAATATCCGCGCGCACGCGCTCGGTGGCCGTCGCTGTATATGCGTGCACGCTGGCCTGTGGGAAGTGTGTTTTGATCTCCGCCAATCGTCGATATTCCGGGCGAAAGTCATGACCCCAGTGGCTGATGCAATGAGCTTCATCGATAGCGAAGGAGCGCACCCGCAGGCGCTCGATCAGCTGCAGAAAACGCGGCGTCAATAGCCGCTCCGGCGCCACGAATACCAGGCGGCATCGGCCGGCGGCAATCTGCGCTTCAGTTTCCTGCGCCGCGTGGATGGGCATGCCACTGTAGAGCGCGCCGGCGGGATAGCCGCACTCGCGCAAGCCGTCGACCTGATCTTTCATGAGTGAGATGAGCGGTGAGATCACAATGTCGGTCCGCTCGGCCAGCACGGCAGGAAGTTGATAACAGAGCGACTTGCCGCCGCCAGTGGGCATAACGACCAGCGAATCGCGCCGGTTAAGTCCCGCGCGAATCGCTTGCTCTTGCAGCGGCCGGAGTTCCGAGTATCCCCAGTAGCGGCTTACGGTGGCCAGGATGTCCGCAGTCGACCAGCTTTTCACTTGATTCATCTCTTCACCAGAGAAGAATCAATGCACCAGACGCGCGCGTGAGTCAACGAAAAAATCGTGCTTGGATTTTTTCGCTTCAAAGAAGACGTGTGACCGGGGATATCAGAGTCGAAACGATACCATCACACCTCACTGGGCGAGGCGGCATTGTGGAGCTTCTACAGGACTGACAATTTCACAGCGCAGTTCCTGGCTCACATCTGACCTTGAACTCTTCAACCTTTGAACTTGAACTGCCGTTGGCACAACGGAGTCATGCGACAAGAAATGTCCAGACTCGCGGATCGTCTTTTATAGGACCCAATCAAGAAACAAGAGCTGATCCTCAGGATTTCTCCCGGCGGAGAGCAAGATCCCAGACCTGATCCCGGGCCCCCCTGCGAGGCGAAGCGGAGTTTCGCGGATAACCACTTGGACCGAGCGCAGTGGTTGAATGTTTAGCGTCCGCGCACTACAGGATGATACTCACGGCTCCGTGCTCCCTCAGCGCTTCCAGGTCGAGAACGGCTTTCCTGTGTTGGATCTTCAACTCTCCGTCCACCCGTTTCAGTCTGTGCTCGTACCAACCCACATAGGGGCTCGATTCCCCCATGCGGAAACGATAGACGAGAAATGAAGAAGTCACGACTATGGTGCCGTCTTCTACTTTGATTCGTATGTTAGTAATGAGGCGCCGGGTGCGAGACGAAGGATATTCTCTGTGACCGTGACGGCTCTTCAGTCTTTCCACCCGAGCGTGCAGCCGTACCATATCATCGTCGATAAACACCAGGTCCTTCCGGGGATCTCCGTCCGGAAGGTCCGTGGTCGGGACCACATATCTGCCATCGGCGGTGAAAAGGGCCAGCCACTCATCCAGCCGCCATGCATCCAGAAGAGCCGCCTCCTGGTAAAGAAACTCCTCCACGGTCTCGCGCAAAGAGGGTGCGCTGCCATGGTTTCCGGCGGAGCTTGCTTCCGGCATGATTGCTTTCGTTGTCAGCGGGCCAGCCCCGCCCTCTCCCCGATCACCGGGTCGTTGGTTTCAACCTTTCCCAGCCTCGAGATATGGCCGAACCACTGGCGCCAGAACGCCCGCAGCTGAAGCTCGTCCTCGGCGATCGCTTCCCGGTGCATGCCTCTGGATAGTTCGGACCATTCGACCCCCTCGGCTTTATAACCCGCTTGACAGGATTCGATCGCTTCGACGTCGTCGGGTGTTGCGAATCCTCCCGGCCCATGGAAGGTAAGGAAGTTGTCCAGCCGGCGCGCGAGGAGTTCGGTTTTTTCTTCCCTGGGAGCCAGCTGCCAGGCTGTCACCTCCATCAGGTCCGGAGCTAGGGGCCAAAATATTCTTACGGTGATGTCGATGGAGTCGATGATGAGGAGATTAGGATAGACCAGGAGGTTTCGGCTTATATCGGCCATATGACGAGCCCTCTGCTCGCCGAACTTGCGCACCAGTCTTGCGCGGATCGCGGCGATTTCCTCCTTGTTCTCTTCGCCAAAGAGCGGGCTCCAACGAGCAATGGGCCGGCCCCTGATCCCGTCGTGTTCCTCCACCGCATGACCGTTGCCGAGGACGCGGGCCGGCCGGCTGAACGCGGTTTGCACCCCGCTTGTGTTTATCCCCAGGCTGTTTACATATTCGAAGTAAGTCTTGTGAGTCGGCCTGACGTGGTATCCATCCAGGCTGTTCTCGACCAGCAGCTTCCAGTTGGCCTTGATAGAGTATCGATTGGAACCCGGGATGATCCTCATACCTTTTTCCGCCTGGTCGACGATAAGGTCCAGGTACTCCCGAGCGCCCGCTAGATAGGTCACCAGTTCTTCGACGTCGGGATTGAAGCTCACAAAGATAAAGCCGCGGTAACTGTCCACCCGCGGCGGCGCCTTGAGACCCATCTCCGCTCGGTTGAAACTGCTGGGGTACCCGGCCTCGTCCGGCACCCCTACGAGATCGCCCTGATTGTTGAAGGTCCAGGAATGATAGAAGCATTGCAAAACGTCGGCATGGCCCTGGTCGTGCCGGCAAATGAGCGCGCCTCTGTGCGTGCATGTGTTCAGGAAAACGCGCAGCTTGCCGTCGCTGCCGCGGATGAAGAAAAGCGGCCTCCCCGCTACATTCCGGCGCCGGTAGTCGCCCGGGTTCTCTACTTCGGATTCGTGACACAAATACAGCCAGCATTTGTTGAATATCCGCTCCTGCTCAATCTGAAGAACCTCGAGCGATGTCATGGCGGAGCGATGGACTCGAAAGATTCCCTCTTTCGGGTTGTCTATAATCAGATTTTTAGGGTCAAACATCGCGTGCCCCTCGTAGGTTACCCATCGAGTCACGAACACTGCGGTTAAAAACACTCGAGCATCAAGCGCCTGAACCGCTCTCGGCCTATGGGCCGACTTGATTCTTCTCTATCGAGCTGGCCCGCCGTTGCAGCCTTATCCTATTCTACCGTATAGCGTCGTGGCAAGCACGGTTTGGTTTACGTTTTTCAAAACTCTGCGCCCTCCGCGTCTCCGCGGTGAATTCCCCTAGTTTTTTCCCGAACTCTGTACTTCCCGTGTCTCTGTGGTGAGTCCCTGGAATCCTTTCCGGTATTTTCCGATTTCCCGAGTAGCGCGCAGCGCGTAGCGAGGGGGCTATATACTTTGCGCTTTGGCGCCTCTTTGCGAGAGATATTCCTGTATCTGCAGGTGCCCCTTTGTGCGACCATCGTCGGCTCATGACTCCACGTTCGCCGCGAACAGCTCGTCGGCGCTAACGACGCGGGGCGAGAAACCCTGTTCGTAGACATACTGGCCGATAGCCTTCAGCGCCGGCCGATTCGGCTCCAACCCGTACGCCCAGAAATCCTTCCCCAACACCCGCCAGGTCTCCTCGATGTGATGGATCAGCCAGGGTAGCGAAAGGCGCAACGCGTCCGTGTCGTAGAGTCCGTCAATCGCCAGATCCCGAGCTTCGCAGAAGGCCCTGTAGATGCTCCGGGCCGCCCACGGGTGCTCTCGATAAATATCGTCGCGGAGCACCACCGTATGCATGATCGGGAAGATGCCGGTGCGGCGATAATAGTCCTGCTCGACCTCATAGTAGTTCGGAAACAGGCGCTCTATGCGAGGCGAGCCCTTCTGAAAAATGGAGGGGATATAGATCGCAAGCAACGCGTCGAGATCCCCGCTCTCCAGCATTCCCTCCAGTGTCCGCTCCGGCGGCAGAAACTCGACCGTGACTTTGTCCGGCAGCTTCAACGGAATCAACGGTCGCTGGGTCGGCGCTGTCAGTCCGCCGATGAACCAGTGAATATCCTCCATGGTCACACCGTATTCGTGCTGTAGCATCCCATTCATGAAGATGGTGGCGGTGGAACCGAGCTGCGTCGTTCCCACCCGTTTGCCCCGGAGGTCCTGAGGCGTCCGAATCCCCGCATCGGTGCGTAGGTAGATACACGAGTGGCGAAAGATCTTGGACAGTGCGACAGGCACGGCAACGAAGGGGCACGTGCCGCGGCCCTTCAGACTCACGTAAGAGGCAAGCGATAGCTCCGAAACCTCGAACTCTTTGTGCTCCAGCATCCGCGGAAAGATCTCTCGCGGACGCATGACCTTGATCTCCAAATCGATGCCTTCCGCCTGGACGCGGCCATCGATGAGCGGCCGGGTGCGGTCATACTCCCAGCACGCAAGTGTAAGTTTGAGTTTCGACATCGGTGCAACCTGTTTCCAGAGACAATGAACTGACCCCCATCGACTGGACGGTTTCGAGCAGCGATAGCCTCCTTTTACGGTTTCTTCGGGTCCGGTTCGCCCTGTTTAAAACTTTCAGGATCTGTATAACCCACAGGGTCCGGACGGTTCTTCCCTAGCATGACCTGAAAGTAAACCGGCTCGGGGCCCTCGTTGACGAAGCCGTGAATTACGCCCGGCGGGCAGGAGAGGCAATCCCAGGGTCCCAACTTCACATTCACCCGCCGGCCCGCTTCGTCCTCCAGGAACGCGGTCAGATGGCCCTTGAGAACAAAAAAGATCTCTTCAACTTCGTGTGTGTGGGACGCATTGCCCTGACCCGGCGGCACATACATCACGCTCAAGGTGAAGGCGCCAGGCGATATCACGTTGGGATCGCCGTGCTTACCAGAGGCTCCCGCTCCGATAAAGCGATGTTGCGCCCGGCGATAGCCTTCGAATTTTGCGTCCTCAAAAGCGGCCCAATCAGGGATGCGATCGTGAAAGCGCGCCGTATAGCGCTCGGCAATCTGTTCCAGGGTGAGACCGGCGATTTCAGGCGGCTTTTGATGAAAGGTTTGCTTCGACGTGACACACCTCGTTGATACGGTTACGGGAGTGGCCAGCCACTTTTGAACCTTGAGCCGACGCCCGAGTGGAACCCCTGGAACGATTGAAACTGGGCCCCGCTTCCTCCTGTAAGACACCTCGAATCACTTCGAGCTTGACGTTCATCTGCTTACTCAGATCCTCCGCGGCGTAGCTCCTCGACGGCCGCCTCATCAGTCGCGTGAGCACTCGCAGATTGATCTTGCCCGCGCCGAAAATAGCAGTTCCGCTGTTCGCGTCCTGGTCGGATCTTATCTATCCGGATCGATCATCACAAACTCCTGTAACCGCTTGACTGAGCTGGGAATCGACACATCGCCCGCCAATTTGCCACAATTTGCTTCCAGCGGAAACTCTACAGAAGTCAGCCGAAACTTCCAGAACGACTGATGGCGTCGCCGCCTGTCAGGATGATTGCCGCTACTGGCCCGGAAGCCGCTTGTCCCGGAGGCTTGAACCGTTGAACCTTTGAACCGCGGCTTGGCCGAGCTTGAACATTTGAACCTTTGAACGCCGCTGTTCGTTGCGGCGTACCGGTTGGCGCGCGGCATCGATTGCTTTGAATCCTTGCTCTTTATTCGAATGAAACCCTGAGTCCTCCTTTCGGTTCCCTGCCCCTTTGGAACGACTGGAACGGTTGCAACGATTGGAACGAATCTTTAGGATTTGGTTTGAATCGCAGCCTGACCGTTTCTTCCCTTGAACTTTGGAACTTTTGAACTATTAAAGCAGCCGATGTGATTTCAGGTGTTGTAGAGATGAATTCCGACCGCGTTATTTTGCAGCGAAAAGCCTTACCTGGATCGGAAGGTGTTCACGAGACGGTCCAGGCGCCGCTCCAAGGTGCCGATCCGAGCAGCTTGGAACGCGCCCGCATGCTGGTCGCAAGCAGGTTTTCCGACGATGAGCGCTTTCACGAGTCTATGGATCGCGCTACGGAAGCCGCCGAGGTCCTCGGTACGCTCGGGATGGATGCCGAGACCCGTGCAGTCGCCCTGCTGCTTCCCTTAGCCGACCAGGGTGCGCTCGATGTGGCGGCGATTGAGAAACGGGTCGGCGTTCAAGTTGCCCGCCTGACCCAATGGGCTCTTCGTATCGGCAACCTTAAAGATCTGCGCAAAACGGCAACCGAGACTTTGCAGGCGAATCGTCTGCGGCAGCTGCTTTTGACGATCGCGGAGGACCCACGGGTGGTGCTCGTGAGCCTGGCGCACCAGCTGTGTGCTCTGCGCGCAGCGGGGAGCACCCCGGAACAGACACGACTTACCCTCGGTCAGGAAACCCTCGAGGTCTTCGCGCCACTCGCGAACCGTTTGGGCGTCTGGCAGCTCAAACAGGAGCTCGAAGATCTCGCTTTTCGATACCTGGAGCCGAACACTTACCAACGTATCTCGGACGGTCTCGATCAGCGGCACGCCGACCGTGGGCGTTACATCGGGCGGGTTGTTGCCCGGCTGCGCGAAGAGTTGCATCGCGCAGGAATCCGCGCCGAGATCAGCGGCCGCCCCAAGCACGTTTACGGCGTCTGGAACAAAATGTGCCAAAAGGGGCTCGAGGTCGGTGACGTCTTCGATGTTCTCGGTTTTCGCATCCTGGTGAATGACGTGAGCGGCTGTTACGCGGCGCTGGGCGTGGTGCATGGGTTGTGGGAGCCCATCCTGGATGAGTTTGACGACTACATTGCCAAACCCAAACCCAATGGGTATCAGTCGCTGCACTCGGCAG
>CAYPHJ010000045.1:0-34045 GCA_964410485.1 uncultured Syntrophobacteraceae bacterium | reverse complement strand
CTTCAGAGCCATCTTTCGTAGCGGCCTTGAAGGGTTCGGCCAACGAGCCGCATATCCCTCGCTTTTGCTGTCATCGATCCGGCGGTAGCGCTCGAGCCACTCGGTCCCATCGAGGGCGCTGCTTCGTGTTAGGTACTCCGGAAAAACGGATCCCTTGGCATCGAATTGCTGAACGGCACCACCTCAACTTCAATTCGCATACGATTTCTTCTTCCGAGTGCCGTTTGCTCTCTTTGTGCGCCTGGTCGATCACGCAGCGGTCTTTAGATTAACAAGAAAGCAGGATTGTACTTCTTCGGTGGATGAAGTAACGTCAACTATTATGAAGAGAATTCAAATAGACCGCGCTCACCTCGATCGTCTGTTGACTCGCCTACCCAAAGACCACGGTTACGACCCGCTCAAGAACGCCACATGCATCAACAGCAGCAGAGGTGGGGGAGTGCCTAACTCCTGGGTCATTTACTGCGATCCCGACCAGGCTGAGAAGATCTTAGGTTTGGCAAAGCAGTGGTGCCCTGAAGCTGTCTCGACTATCGAGCGGGGAATCAACAGCGCCGCGCTCGGATAAGCTAAAGAAGGCTTGCTTACTTTCTTCAATCCCGACGGCACGGCTCGTCAGGGAAAACCGCCGCGCTAAATAACAATCTCGTATGGCACTTGCGTCGGGCCCTCGCCCTGCTGGCAGACATTCGTTTTCGCGTCGTACCGGCCCTGGAGGGTGCGGCCAACGAGCCGCTCGGAGCGGACGATCACGGCGACCGACCTTGTCGGGCCGCCCTTTTCGGAATGAACGGCGTAGGGCGGGACAAGATCAACCTTTCCCGGATAACCTTCGGTGAGGCTCTCCAGCTCGATCAACGCATATCCCTCGCTTTTGCCGTCATCGATCCGGCGGTAGCGCTCGAGCCACTCGGTCCCATCGAGGACGCCATATGCCGTCCACGCATGCGCGTGATCGTGAATCCGGCCATCTCGATTCGGTGTGCGTACCACAGCATTGATAACAAAACCGTAATCGGGGTCCTCATACAGCAGTAAATTTTTGTGCCCTTCCGTCGAAGGCCAGCTTTTGGAGTGTTCTTTAATAGAATGATCGCGGACCAGCCCTTCAAGCAGAACCTTGACCCTTTTCATCCGGCTTTCGGTATCAGGAAGCTCCGCCCAGGCTGCGCGTATGTCGCGAATGAACTTCTCGATGGCTGGCAATCGTTGGCTCGTGCTCATAAATTCTTCCTGCGCGTCAATAGGGACGGATTTCAAATCGCGGCCCTACCTATAGCGCGACAGCAATAGGATTGCCAGTTTGTGACTCAGAATTGGTGACTTGAGCCGGGTCGCTAGCCCTTCTTGCGCAGGTCTTCGTAGCGGCGCTTCAGTTGCTCGCGTCTGTCGGGCGGGAGACTGCGGTATCGATTCCATTCTTCACGTAAGTGCTCTTTGTCCTGAGGCGGAAGATTCCGCCAGCGTTCATAATTTTGGATAATACGTTCTTTTTCCTTCGGGCTGAGCTTGCGCCAGTTATCCCGACTCTCAGCCGCCACGCCGGCAACCGGGGACAACAAAATTAGAATAAACCCAAGGACAGTGACAATTCTCTTGAACATCTCTTTGCTTCGATCCTATTGGTAGCCGTGATCCATTAGCCTTGTTTCGCGCGCAAGTCGTTTGTGGCGCCATCGAGCGCTTCCAGACTACTCAACGATTCCAACATATCCATAGATCTGAAAAATTCCAACTGGGCCGAATCGACGAGCACCTCTCGCGGAATTTCGTCCGATGACCCTCCCGGCTGGAAAATTGGCATGCCTCTTTCAATCGTCAAGGCAAAAATCGCGATCACGGCGGTGCCAAAGGCCGGAACCGCCCATGGGCGCAGCGGCGCAAAAAAAGCACGCCACCAGGATCTTTTCTCCCGCTGGGCGGCAATCTTTTCCACGACTTCTCTGTAGTAGGTAGCCCAGAACGATTCGGGAAGCTCCTTCGCTTCGACAAGACCGGGCAGCAACCTGCGTAGATCGTCCAAAAAAGCACAACAGCGCGCGCATCGCTCTAGGTGCTTCTCCACTCTAGCGCGATCGGATGGCGAACCCTCGCCATAATAGTAGAGCACCAGGTCTTCTTCGAATTTTTTACAGGTCTCCAACCGTTCTGTCTTCATTCGTTTCTCCGTTACACAAACTCGAGCAGGCTTTGCCGCAGTGCGGCAACGGCCCGATGCAGATAGACGCGCACTGTTCCTTCGGTGGTTTTCATGACCTTGGCAATATCCTGAATCGAGAGACCCTGGTGGTTGCGCAATAGAAATGCGGTGCGCTGTTTATTGGGCATATCTCTAAGCGTCGAGTCCACCCGCCGCTTCGTTTCGCCGGCGATCGCATGCGCATCAGGCGTTGCAGTGGCATCGGCCAACTCCGGCAGCTCACGCCCGTCTTCGGATTCCTTTTCCAGCCGCTCCCATACTACGCGACCTTTGCGCCGCAAGTGATCCAGGCAGATGTTGACAACAAGCCGGTAAAACCAGGTATAGAAACTCGATCTGCCGTCGAACTGCTTGATGCGTGAAAATGCGCGCAGAAACGCGTCCTGCGACAAATCCTTCGCTTCTTCAACATCATGCGTAAAGTCAAAGGCAATACGAAAAGCTCTCTCCATATATCGACGCACCAAAACCTCGAAAAAGCCCCCCTCGCCTTTTTGGCACAGAGCCACAAGCTCTTCGTCAGGTAAGGTGTCGGGCGAAGTGTGTTCGTCAAAGTTTTGGATATGGCTACCCTAACCTTTCGAATTCTAAGGAGCCTCTGTCGCTTTAGACGCTGAAACGCCAATTAGGTTAACAGCCACAAAAACTCCAGCGAAACCATGTAGTAAGCGCTGAGTGGAGGCTGGGGCGGGACACGGGCATAAGGGTCCAGCCAGGCGGCAGGGGCAAGGGACCGGGTCGCGTAACCGGATACTCCTACTCCGGGGCTCAAATATCGATGCCAGTCACTTTGATGCTCCCGTGTTTCGATTTGTACTTGCGGTTAAGGTGAATAATGACTCCGGTCAGCCCTTCGACCACATATGCGTGGGCGCTGGGACCGGCGTCAAACGAGCGCGCGCCGATGCGCCGGATAATCTCCATCACTTTCTGTTTTGCCTCTTCGTTGTCTCCACAGACCAGAACATCCCCGAGCGGCGCATCGACTGCGCCCAGATCAACCGCCGAAATATTATGCAGTGCGCCGATCACGGGAGCCTCATCCCGCAAGATTTCCTGGGCTTCGAGCAGAGCGGAGCCAGCGGCGGGTGTGAACGGCCGGCCTTTTCGCAGCGGCACAACCGTGTCGATAACGATCTTGCCGGCCACCCGGCCTTGGAGATCTTGAACCATTTGCGCATGGCCTTCGTAGGGGACGGCAATGACGATAAACTCTGCCTGAACGACAGCGTCGGGATTCGTAGCTCCGGCAAGCTCACCCGCCCGCATCCTGGGGCGCAGCGTCTCCACGACGTTCGCCGCCTTCTGCGCGTCACGCGAGCCGATAATAACCTTCACTCCGGGAGCTCCAAGTCGCAGAGCGAGAGCCGTGCCGAGATTTCCGGTGCCGCCCACGATCGCTACAGTGAATCGTTCTTCCATACCAGTTTCAGAAATGACGAAAGAGATCTTCCGCTTCGGGCCGAAGAAGATCCTTCACCGATCCTTCCTCCTTTTCAGTATCACACCCGCGCGCTACTACCGCGGGAATCCGGTCTCGCTTACCCATCACGAGCTCCGCTGCCGCGGCAATCTCGTCGGCGATCGCCGCAACGGCGGCTCTAAGCCGGTAACCGTAAGCATCCGTCATGCCTCGTTCATCCTTCACCGCTTTAAGTCCGCAAACGCCGACTGCAATATCAACCGTGCCGATCCGCCACGGGCGGCCAAAGCTATCACTAATAATCACGGCTGTTGTTTTTCCGGTGCGCCGCTGAATCTCGTCCCGGATGTGTCGCGCGGACCGATCCGGATCTTCAGGCAACAAGGCTACCCCTCGTGCGCCAACATTGGACTGGTCCACTCCGGCATTGGCGCAAACAAAACCGTGGTGCGTCTCGACGATCAGCGCGCGCCCTCCCACTCGGATGATCTCACGGCTTTCGCGCAGAATTACTTCCACCAGCGCGGGCTCTTTATCGAGCTGCCGCGCCAGTTCAAGCGCCTGCGCGGAGGGTTGAACGTCATCGAGGCAAACGATGCGACCTTCGGACTTGGAAATAATCTTTTGCGCAATGATCAAAACGTCGCCATCCTGCAGGTCAATGCGTTGGCGAGAACATGCCTCACAAATCACACCGCCAATGGAATCACCGGCACGAACCTCGCCGATCCCTTCGACGCCAATGAACTCGACTTTCCTCATAGGCTTCCGATTCAACGGGTGATCGCTTCGCGTCGGACCGCCAACAAGGCGCGCGCAACATGCCCGGACTCGCCTTCATCTCCTTCCAAAGCAAGGAATCGCTCCAAATCCTTCGGTTCATCTATGTCCAGCGCGATGCGCTCATTTTCAACGATGCGGATAGGTAAGCGAGCGGCTGCAATTTGGCTCATGTGATAACTGAAACTGTCGTAACCAAAACGCAGCTGAATAACATCAGGGGGGGCCAACAGCAGCGCGTTGGTGCCCATTCGGTCACGCGACGGAACGAGCAACGCAAATCGCGCGGCGGCTCCTTCAGAAAACTGACTCAGAACGTGTTCGATGTCCTCAGCGCGAACCAGAGGTAGATCGGCGGGCATAATCAAAACGGCCGGGTGCCCAGACTTCTTTAGCTGTAGGCGCGCGAAATTCACGGCATCAGTTTCGCCGTTCTCCACCGGCTCCCGAATCACGTCCGCACCCAATGACTTAGCAACATCGCTGACCTGCTCGTCGCCGGTCACAACGTAGGCTGCCGCAAGTCCATGAGCGCATGAGACCTGTCGCAGCACATCGCGGAACATAACTTCAGCCAGCAGTTCCCGCTGAGCGGTTCCCAGAAGCGAGCCGAGTCGCTGTTTCGCGTTGCGAAAACCCTTCACGGGTATGAGCGCGGTAACGTCCATGGATTCTTATTCAACCGAAGGTGTGCCTCGGGAACACGCAACTATTTATTTCGCTGAAATCCTCTTGAATCCCGCTCTGTTGAAGGGAAATTGTATGACACGGAAATTTCCCAAGGACAGTGAGGAGAGTTTTGGACAACAGAGCCTCTATCACTATTTTGTGACAAGTTCTATGACCTCGCGGGCTAACCGCCGTTTATCCGCAAGAGAGTGCATCACAATAGATGTTGACACACTGGCGATATCCAGTGCCTCAATTGAGCTCTTGAGGTTTACATCCGCGGTATCGATCAGCAAAGTGTCGAGGAAATCGGCGTATGCCTGGGCGACTCCCAGGGCGGAGCCTGTCCAACCTTTTGCGGCCATCAGTATGTGCGCCGGACCGCTGACCGCGCATTCACCGACAATCGGGCTCACGGCAAGAATCCGCCCCGCTCTCGATCGCAACGCCTCTCTAATACCCGGTATGCCGAGAATAGGACCGATGCTGGTGACGGGATTGCTTGGACAGATTATTATCGCCGTCGCGGCGCTGATCGCTTCGAGTATCCCGGGTGCCGGCCGGCTATCCGTGATACCAGTATAGAACACGTCGTTGACCTGCAACTGCCATCGCTCTTTGACAAAATATTCCTGAAAGGAGACTTCACCAATCGGTGTTTGGATTCTCGTCTGCACCCGGTCGTTTGACATGGGATGAATTTTTGCGCGGATATTGAGCCGGCCGCAGAGGAATTCGGTGACGGACTGAAGTGTGAATCCTTCGCGCAATAAACGCGTACGCGTGATATGAGTGGCGAAATCTTTGTCGCCTAGCTTAAACCATGTCTCGGCGCCCAATTGGTCCAATTGCTCGAGGACGTTGAAAGTATCACTCTGAATGCCCCAACCCCGGCTGCCATCGTTCATTCCTGCCAGGGTATACATGATCGTATCGAGATCGGGTGAGATATGGAGGCCGTGAAGAATGACATCGTCGGCCGTGTTACAAACAATCGTCAGCGCGGCGGCTTCGAGCTCGCCAGTCAAGCCCTGGATGAGTTTGGCCCCGCCCGTGCCGCCGGTGAGAACAACTAAGCGCATTAGAATCTTGATACGCGAGATGACCGGGTGTCCATTACAACCGTGCCAGCGGCCCGCCGTCCTTCACCCACCCGTCGCTGTCGCAAAGCTGCTCCACATAGGAGATCATCGCGGGCGGAAGGAACTCATCGGACCGCGCGACAAACTCGGGATAAATCGGTAAGCGGGCCTTGAGAACAAATCCGCACTTTTCACTCTTTTCCCGCAGAGCGCTTAAGGCAGGCCACGGCGCTTCGGGATTGATGAAATCGGGCGTCAGCGGCGATACCCCGCCCCAGTCGTTGATTCCAGCATCGAGATAACTCTGGTAATTTTCCGGTGTCAGATTCGGCGGCGCCTGGATATTCATATCTCCGCCAAAGATCAACCGCGCCACCGCGATCGTCTTGAGCATGTCTCTATAAGACGGCTCTGGATGATGCCGCATCGGGATTTGCGGCTTCGCCCGAAAATTCTGGATAATGATTTCCTGAAGATGACCGTAGCGTTGGTTCAGGTCGCGAAGCGCGAAGAGCGAGTCGACCCGCTCTTCCCAGGTCTCGCCAATACCGATCAAGATCCCGCTAGTGAATGGAATACGGAGTTTGCCTGCTTCCGCAATTGTGGCCAACCGTGCCGAAGGCTTTTTGTCCGGCGCGTCGGCATGCGGTCCTCCGGGTCTCATTAGGCGGTCACTGACGTTTTCCACCATCAAGCCCAGACTAGCGTTGACCTCTTTGAGGCGTAGCAAGTCGCGTTTTCCCAGAAGACCGGCATTGGAATGGGGCAACATCGCGGTTTCCTCGAGAACCGTCTCGCAGGCTTCATAGAGATAGTCGAGGGTTCTGCGGTGGCCGTTTTCAGCGAGAAAGCGCCTCATTTCACTGTAAATTGCCTCGGGCTTGTCGCCCAAACTGAAAAGCACCTCGGTGCACCCCAATAGCTTTCCATGGCGCACCACGCGTAGAACCTCCTCCAGCGTCAGCGTCTTGGCGCCGGGCTCATCCGGCGCCTTGCGGAATGTACAATAACCGCAAAAATCCCGGCAGAGGTTCGTTAGCGGAACGAACACTTTGGGCGAAAAACTAACGCAATTTCCCTTGGCCCGATCGCGCACCTCAGCCGCAGCCGCAAGCAGCGCATAAAATTCTGCGTCTCCGACCGAGGACAGCAACAACGCTTCATCCCGCGTCAGTGTTTTTCCGTTTGCCGCATCATTCAAGACGCTCAACATGGCTCTTGTTTGATATCGGATCGGTTACAGAGGGTCAACTGGTTCGCCGGTTGATCGAAAGTCACCTTTAGTGGTACGTGTTGAACCGATGGCGTATTAACTGCACCAAGGCTGCGACAACGAAGGGGGCCCATTTGGCCCGACACATAGCCGCGCCGCTCACGAAGACTTCACGGGAGGAAATACGATGGAAAACTTCGATAACGTGCTGGTGATCGATGCGGACGGTCACGTTTACGAGGGCAACGTCGACCTCGCCGGCCGCATGCCCGAGAAATGGCGCTCCCAGGCCCCCATCCGATTGCAGGACAACGAGGGCAACTGGCGAATTCTGCTCGAAGGGCGGATCTGGTCTGCCTCGCAAGGCCTGGGACCGGGTGTTTCTCGTCCCATGACCGAGAAAGCCCGAGGATTTCGCCCTGGCATGGTGGATCCCGCCGCAAGACTCAAGGACATGGACGAAGAAGGGATCGACGTTGCAATCCTGTTCGGTACGCAAATCGCGTTGACGGTCAATGGTCTAATGAACAAGGAACTGGCGACGGTGCTGTGCCGGGCGGTCAATGAATGGCTGCTTGAGTATTGCGCCGCCGACCCACAGCGCCTCCGCGCCGTTGGCTTGATTCCGTGCCAGGATCCCCCGGCGGCAGTAAAGGAGTTGGAATTTCTCGCCAAAGCCGGAGCCGTAACCGCGATGTTACCGACTAACGTTTATGGCCTCAATAATATGGGCGACCGCATGTTCGATCCCATTTACGACTGCGCTCAGTCGTTGGGCCTGGCGCTTAGTGTTCATCCTCAGACCGGTCATGACGGCGTGCTTGGCGTATCTGGCGTGATGGGCGCCGGCAGCGAGCGTTTCCGTAAGTATGTCTATGTGCACATGACCGCCTTTCCCTTTGAATTGATGATCGCGATGATGCACATGATCGGTGAGGGCGTCTTCGATCGCTACCCGCGGCTCAAGGTCGGCTATATGGAAGGTGGCGCGGGTTGGCTTCCCTACTGGGCCGAACGATTCGATGAGCACGTGGAAAAACTCGCTCCGCAGATGCCCCAATTGAAACGCAAGCCCAGCGACATCATCAAAAGCACTCAGATTGTGCTCACGTGCGAATCCGAAGAGACGGGTCTCGATCGCGTTTTCAGCGCCAACGGCTCAGAAACGGTGCTTTACGCATCGGATTACTGCCATTGGGACTGCCATTTTCCCTACTCTGTGAAAGACGTCGTGGAGGGCAAGGATTTGACGTTTGCGGACAAGGAAAAACTGCTCAATCGCAACGCCATCGCATTCTTCGAGCTCAAGAATCTCCCTCAGCCCAGAGCGTTAAAGATCGCGCGCCAGAACTGGAATGGCGAAAGCCACAGGAAAGCAGCCAGCGCATAGCGCGTACTCGCGCAACGGCTCTGAACCGAGGCCCACAGCCGCAAAGAGCTGGGCTTGACGGGCGCATAGTCCTTTATAAAGCAAGTAGAGGAGGAATCTATATGCCTTTGAACGGCCACACAATCATCGATGGCGACGGTCACGTGATCGAAGACACCAAAGCCATCGTGGAGTTCATGCCCCGAGCCTATCGCGACAAGTATGATACCCACACGTTCTTCAATCCGTTTCCACCGCTGGATCACCTTCATTCCGCCAATCTTCACGACTTTCCACCCGGCGCCTTTAACAAAGTGGGACCCGACGGCTGGGTCGCTTTTCTCGAAGATGTGGGAATCGAGACTTCGGTTCTCTATACGACCTTGGGTCTTGCCTTCGGCAAGATCGTGAGCCGCGACTGGGCCATCGACGTGGCGCGAGCCTACAACGACTGGCTGCACCATACGTACTTGGAGCGCAGCCCGCGATTCAAAGGAATGGCGCTGATTCCTTTGCACGAACCCGAAGCGGCTGCTGAAGAGCTGCGGCGGGCGGTTAAGGAACTCGGCATGTGCGGCGCGATGCTGCCGTCGACGGGTATTCAGTCGCACCTGGGCGACCGACGCTATTGGCCCATTTACGAAGAGGCGGATCGCCTGGGTTGCGCTATTGGAATCCATGGGGGCGCGCACGAGAATCTCGGGATGGATGACCTCAGCCCCTACGCGCCGGTTCATGCGCTCGGCCATCCGTTTGGCCAGATGATTTCCTTCGCCGGCATCATTTTTAACGGGATCTTCGACAAGTTTCCAAACGTGAAGATCGGCTTTATGGAAGGCGGCGTCGCATGGCTGTTCATGTGTCTCGAACGCTTTGACCGTTCGTGGGAAACCCATGTACAACACGATCCGCGCAAGCGGTTTCTCAGCCTTCGTCCGAAGGAGAAGATCAGTGAGTACATTGCGCGGCAGATCGATGAAGGCCGCGTCTTCATCGGCTGTGAGGGTGAAGAGCCGGATATCGCTTACGCGATTCGCAAAGTCGGCAACAAACCTTTCGTGTACTCAAGTGATTTTCCTCATGAGGTGAATAACGAGTTCTGCAAGCACGAGATCAATGAGCTTATCGACAACGAGGAACTGACCACGGCGGATAAGGCTGCGGTGCTCCATGGAAACGCGCGGCGATTTTATAATCTGGGGGTTGCCGGCCTGTGAGTCAGGCAAGAATCGGCCTCATTATTCCCTCAGTAAACCGCATGACGGAGCCGCAATTTCACGCTTACGCACCTCCAGAAGTGGGCGTCCACGTCACGCGCTTGCGCATGACCGGTAAGTTCCGCAAGTCGCCACGCGAGTTGAAGCCGGCGCTAGCAGAGGCTGCAGTCGCCCTTTCCGACACCAAGCCTGACGTCATCGTCTTTCACTGCACGGCAAACTCGATGGAGAATGGACTCGCGGGCGAGGCCAGCTTGGTCGAAACGATCCAGGCCGCAAGCCGCTGCCCCACGATGACCACCGCTCAGGCAATCCGCCAGGCATTTGCGCGCTGTAGCCTCAAGAAGCTTGTCCTGATCAGCCCCTACGTGAAGGAAACCAATGAGCACGAAATGAAATATCTCTCCGAGGCGGGGTTCACCGTGCTGCATGACGTGGGCCTGGGCTTGAACAGCGACCGCTACTCCACCGTGACGGCCCAAGAGTGGATCGATGTCGTCAAGGAAAACACCAGAGAAGACGCCGACGGCTATTTTCTGAGCTGTACGAATACGCAGATGATCGAAGCCATTGCCCCTCTGGAGCGGGATCTCGGGAAAACGGTAATCAGCAGCAATCAGGCTACGCTCTGGGCTTGTTTAGAAAAGTTGGGAGTATCAGTTAGAAGCGACAAGCTTGGGCGCCTCTTTCAGAAGAGTTAAAGTCGTTCAGCCCTCGGCTTGAAAACCTGAGCCAAGGCCTCCTTCAAGCCGGTGTTTCTCCTCTCCACCCTGACGTTTCGAATCGCCATCGCCAGCGCTTTCCTACTGCCGACCACCACGACGAGTTTTTTCCCACGGGTCACAGCGGTGTAGAGAATGCTGCGATGCAGCATCAGGTAGTGTGACGTGTGCAGCGGTATCACGACGGCGGGATATTCGCTGCCCTGGCTCTTGTGAATCGACGTCGCGTAGGCCAGATTGATTTGATCGAGCTCATCTGCTTCGTACTCGACCGATTTCTCGTAGAAATCGATCCTGACCCGGCCTTCTTCCCGATCAACAGACACAATGCGCCCCAAATCGCCGTTAAAAACACCCTTCTCGTAATTGTTCCGCAGCTGCATGACCTTGTCGCCCATCCGCAACCATGAGCCGACTCGCTCGAGGCCGGCGCCTGTTGGATTGAGGAGCTGCTGCAATTCGCGATTGAGATTCAGGGTGCCGAGCAGGCCGCGATGCATCGGCGTCAGGACTTGAATACAGTGCGACAACTCCTCTGCCGCGAGCCGCAACCGATGAGGTATGGCTTCCCGCACAAGTTCTTTGATTCTGTCGATGATTTCCTCTTCGCGTTCCCGCGCTTCAAAGACAAAATCTCTGCTGATCTCCCCTTGTCCACCTTTGTCAAAGCCGGCCTGGCGCGAATTGTTGGTTGCTTCACCAAGTAGAAGCGGCTGGCCCCGAAGGATTCGGTGGGCATTGGCGACGATGAGGCTTTGTCGGTCCTGGCGAAAAATACGCCGCAGCACAACGGTGGCAATGATGCCGGAGTCGATCAAATCACGCAGCACGCTTCCCGGCCCTACTGACGGCAGTTGGTCCACGTCGCCCACTAGTATGAGATGGCTGTGGCGCTCCACGGCGCGCAACAGATGATCCATCAGCGCCAGGTCCACCATCGAGACCTCGTCGACAATGACAAAGTCTACTTGAAGTGGGTTATCCTCGTCACGCTGGAAGCCCCCTTCCCGTGGATTGTATTCGAGCAGGCGGTGAATAGTCAGCGCCGGCTCGCCTGCGCTCTCTGTGATCCGCTTGGCAGCGCGCCCGGTGGGCGCCGCGAGCGCAAAGCTCACCCTGGCACGCCTGAGAATCGAAAGCAGGGCGTTGAGTAAGGTTGTTTTCCCCGTCCCTGGACCGCCGGTGATCACCAGGACCTTTTCCCGCAGCGCCCGCTCTGCTGCATGAATCTGGTCAGGGTCGAGCTCAATGAATGAGGGGCCAAATAACTCGGGACTCGTCAATTCCACGCTGCCCCGCGCGACCTTACCCGGGCTGTCCCAGGGGCCAACGATTTTCTCGCCCTGCAAAAAAGATGGAGCCGACAGCAAATCGCAGAGGGCGGCGCCTACACGTTGCTCCGCCTGGTAGAGCTCCTTCAGATACACTCGCAGCTCACCAGGTTCGAGCACTTCTTGCAGGACCAAGTCACCTCGAGACGCAAGCTTGTCCACAGCGGCGTCTACCGGATCTTCCTCGACCTTCAGGAGCGCGGCTGCGTTTCGCTTGAGCGCCATACGTGACAAGAAACAATGGCCCTGATCGGCGAACTCACGCAGCACGTGGAGCACCCCGGCTTGAATCCTCAGCGGAAACTCATCGTGAATACCAATGCTGTTGGCAATACGGTCCGCCAGAATAAAGCCAATGCCGTGGACTTCTCGCGCCAGAGCGTAGGGGTTTTCTTTGATCCTTCCAACCGTGTCGGAACCGAACGCGCGATATATTTTAAGCGCCATTGATGCGCCCACGCCGTGGCCTTGTAGGAAGACCATGACATCTTGCATGCCCCGCTGCGCTTGCCATGCCTCCATGATGCGGCGGGCGCGAAGCTCGCCGATACCATCGACCTCCAGAATCCGCAGCGGTTCCTCATTCAAGATTCTGAGCGTGTCACCGCCAAATGCAGCGACCAGGCGCTTGGCGTAAATGGGACCAATCCCTTTGATCAAACCAGAACCCAAGTAGCGCTCGATGCCTTCAATAGTTGCGGGGTCGATCTTGACCCAGTGGTCGACTTGAAACTGCAAACCGTATCGAGAGTGATGCTTCCAGGAGCCGGTGACTTTGATCTCCTCACCTTCCGTGACAGAAAACAGTGTACCGACGACCGTCACATCCGGCGCGCCGTCAACCTCTATTCGAGCCACTGTATAATGGGTTTCGGGGTGTTGGTAGGTGATTCTCTTGACGGCCCCCTGAAGCGTTACCTGTGTGCCGCGCTTGTCGGGCAATGAAAGCTCCACGGGCGCCATCCTACTGCAAAAGAGCAGATCACGTAAAGAAGCCACAGCGTCGCTTTCGCCTGTGGCGCCTCGCGAGTCGGATTGGGGAGGGTAGGACTCGATCTCCTGGACCCCAAGACTCGAAACTGGTAAGTCGCATTAATAGCGGCGAATCTCGACCTCATTGCCGTCGGGATCGAAAAAATAGACCGACATTGCCCGGCCGCGCGCGCCCCAGCGCGAGATCGGACCTTCCCGCACGGTTACGTGATTGTCCTTCAGATACTCGACGATGCCTTCGAAAGTGTCAGGCTCAACGACCAAACAGAAGTGGTTCAAGTTGCCGCTCCTTTTGCCACCTTGCTCGATCGCTTGGCCGCCCTGCGTTAGAGGGAAGAGATCGATGATCGTCTCTGCATTGATGCGCACCGATGGAAATCCGACCTTGCCCGCTTTGAATTCGTCAATTCGCTCGCCACCCAAGCCAAGCACGCCGGTGTAAAACTGCAATGAACGGTCGATATCTTTGACATTCAGCACAATGTGATCCAGCGCTGTGACCTTTATGCGTTTCATACGTACTCCTAGTCCAGGCGAGAATGCGCCACCGATTGAACGGAACCATCCCCCGGAATTCTTTTCATTTCATCGAGCAACCGTTTGATCTCCGCGGGAGTACCCACCGTTATGCGCAAGCAATCTTGAAGTCCCGGCACGTCAAAATAACGCACCAAAACTTTTCTTTCCCTTAATGCTTCATAGATGGATCTTAAATTCTGCCCTTTTTTTTGTGCCATGACGAAGTTGGCTTGTGAAGGAAACACCCGGTATCCCATGCGCACCAACCCTGTTACCAGCTTTTCGCGGGTACGCCGGATGCGCCGCACGTTCCGCATCATCCAGGGCAAATCCTCGAGCGCCGCCGTAGCCGCAATCAAGCTCAGGCGGTTCAGGTTGTATGAATCTTTCACTTTTATCATACCGGCAATGATCTCCTCCGAGCCGAAGGCCAAACCGATGCGCATTCCCGCGAGCGAGAAGGATTTCGAGAAACTCCGCAATACCACTAGGTTTGGGCATTGCCGGATGAGCGGCAGTGTCGATGCTCCTTCGGTTGCCGCAAAATCGATGTAGGCTTCGTCCACGACGAGGATGCCAGAGACCGCCCGTGCCAGCCGTTCGATATCATTCAGCGGCACCAGCGTTCCTGATGGGGAGTTCGGATTGCACAGAAATGTTAGCGTCGCTTTCCGGGCGAGTAGCGCATCGGGCAGAGAAAAATCCGCCGGGTAATCAACAGCGAGCGGAATGGCATCCTGTATGGCAACCAGGGTCTCGTACAGAGAATAGGTTGGCACGGGAAAAGCTACGCTAGCGCCGGGACCGGCGAAGCACCGCGTCAATATTGAAAGCAGCTCATCCGAGCCGTTGCCCGCCAGAATGTTCTCTTTTTTTACCCCGTAAACACTGGCGGCTACAGAGCGCAGCTGGCCCGCCAGCGGCTCGGGGTAAAGCCTAAGTTGACCCGTGACGGACTTCTTAATGGCGGCACGAACTCGTGGTGATGGTGGATAAGGGTTTTCATTAGTGTTGAGTTTGACGAAACCGTCACGATCAGGCTGTTCTCCGGGAACGTAGGCCGATAACAATTCTATGGCTGGTCTGAAGTAGGGTGGCATCGCCAATAATACTAGCCACAGCCAGGGCGCCTTTTCAAATCTAACTACGGGCCAACCTGCAGGTTTTCCTTCCGGCGCCTCGACTCCGTAGTTCTTCCCACAAGTGGGAATCAGGGATCATGGCGACCATTTTTGTCCAACATTTTTGTCTTTTGTCCAGAAATCATCTACCCGGCCATTACCTCTGCCGCAAAGCCGCCAAACTCGTCCTCTAAGCGCTCGATTTTACGTGTATTGTTTTTTGTTGCCTGGCATGTTTTTAGCACCCTCGCGGAGGGGAGCGGGCGACGATTTTCGATTCGACCAAAGAGAGGCTTAAATGAGCGAGCAGCAACTTACAGACTTAAGGACTGGACGGCAACCGGGAGCCGATACCGGCAACTCAGAACTGCAAATGGCGCGTAAAGAAATAGCGAAACTCCTTCAAGAGAACGCGCAATTGGAGTTCGTCCAGCAGCAAACCGAAAGACTGCTTTCCGTTCAAGGAAGTCAAATGCGAGAAGGGGTAAGAATCGAGATCGAGAGAATGGACGCGGCATTGCAAACAAAAGAACGGGAGTTGCAGGAGCTGCGCGCCAAGACTGAAGCGGTGCAGAAACAGCTGCATCACAAGATTCATGACCTGCAGATTGAACTGGCGGAAAAGATCCTCTTGTTGGAAAGTCGCAACAATGAGGTCATGGAGCTTAAAGCAACGATCCATCGACTCTCTGAACAATTGGCGCAACAAGCGCCATAAGAAAGTAGCTCGCACGTTTCCAATGGGCACTCTTTGGCGAGAAGGATGTGCCAAGACTATAAACCCAGAGATGAACCGGAAGGAGCAAGGGCAGCCGATACCGGTGCACAGCGTGGACACGAATCGCGAAAATGTTTGCGGCGGGTTGCACACTGGAAGATGGCGCAGCAGCTTCTCTGCAAAAAGACGTTGGAAAACCTCGCCGTCACGGACGCAAGCGAGACAACTGACCTCCGTGCGCGCCAGAACGAAAAACTAGGCCCCGATAAAGTTTTCGCCTCCTCCCGGAGCAGGCAAGGATCAGGGGAGATGACACAAACCGAACGCATATCAACAGGCATATCCGGCCTCGACGCCTTGCTCGAGGGGGGGTTTCCCAAAGGTCGATCTATCCTCATCACAGGCGAGCCAGGGACAGGCAAAACGATTTTTTCGCTGCAATTTTTGGTTGAAGGGTTGGCCCGCGGTGAAAAGGGCATCTACGTAGCGGCAGATGAGGGACCGGCTGACATCATCGAACAAGCGGCTTCTCTGGGATGGAATGTGCAAAAGCACATAGAAAACAAAGAGCTTGCCATTCTCAATGCGGGCACCTATCTCAGCTCTCTGCCAGGCGCCAATAAGGATCGCCACCTCGACATCCACAAAGCAATCGGTGATCTTGCCGGTTTTGTGAACCGGCTCGAGGCCAAGCGGCTCGTGCTCGATCCGGCAGGTCCTTTCGTTCTGCTACGTGACACGGCGACCCGAATCCAAGATCAAACACGTCTGCTCATAAAGCTGTTGCGCACGACTATGTCAACAACGAACCTTCTCACCTCCTATGCCGTCCCGCGTACCGGCGAACGTTCAATGCACGGAATAGAAGAATACCTGGTTGCCGGGACCCTTGTTTTGGAAATGATCTGGCAAGAAGGACGCTTCGCGCGCAGTCTCGTCATAGAAAAGATGCGCTGCACCGATGTGAAACCCTCTCAGTATGAGTTTGATATCGTCAAAGAAAAAGGCGTCGTCCTTCTCCCGGAACCAGCACGGCGGTGAGCACGCTTCATGGACAGCAGTCGTATCTCCACAGGCATTGCGGCGCTTGACGCCTTGTTACAGGGCGGATATCTAAAACATCGGTCGTACCTCGTTGCGGGGGACGCCGGCACTGGAAAGACCACCGCCTGCATCCAGTTTCTTTTGACCGGCTTGAGGCAAGGAGAAAAAGCAGTCTACGTGACTGTAGACGAGCGTCCCGCCGAGATTCTGCACTCCTCCGCTTCTCTGGAATGGGATTTACAAACTTACATTCAAGCAAAGAGCCTGGTCATTCTCGATGCGTCGTCTTACTTCAGCGGTCGAGCGGGAGGGGGCCCGGAAAAAGGAGCCGACCCTGAAAAGTTCGTTTCCGACCTCGCAGGCTACACCAAGAGAATTGAAGCAACCCGCCTTGTCATCGATCCGGTGACACCGCTGATTATTGCCGCCGAGTCACCGGCGCGTATACACGAACTCGCCCGAGCGCTCATTAATCTCCTGCAAAGCCAACTGAGCACGACAAACCTGCTGACTGCGCATTTGCCGAGCCGATCTGATCACGACATGACTCATGGTATTGAAGAGTTCTTGACGGCAGGCGTACTGGTTCTGCGTGTCAGCCGGATGGACGATAGACCCGTTCGCCTGCTGACTGTAAAAAAGATGCGCGGCACCCCGGTAGAGCCAAACGAGCACCCGTTTCGGATTATCAGGAGAAGCGGCATTGTCCTGACCTCGCCTCAGCTAAGCACGGTACAATCCGATCCTTTCCTTCATCCCCTGGAGTGCTTTGAACCTTCCAAAAACGAACCCGGTAACGTCTCGTCCGACTCCTGAGGCACGGGAGCGGACCGGCAGCCGTATTTCAAGTCCATCACTCCTTTACTCCACCACTCCAGCAATGCACTTCCAATTTCTTGACATCGTCAATATCGATGCTTAAGTTTTGCGCATGCGTCTGGATAAACTTACGATAAAGTCTCAGGAAGCCTTGCAGCACGCCAATGCTCTCGCCGAGAGGCGCAACCATCAGGCAATTGACCTGGAGCACCTGCTTTTTGCCCTGCTGGGACAAAAGGAAGGGGTCGTGTTGTCCCTGTTACAGAAGCTGGGGTTGCCCGTCAGCGCCATAGTCGACAGGCTGCAAGGGTTCCTTGATCGCCTGCCGCAGGTCACCGGAGCAACCGGTCAGACCTTTATTACGCCGCGACTTAAAAAGACGATTGAGAACGCCGAAACTGAAGCTGAGTCGCTCAAAGACGAGTATGTCTCGGGCGAGCATCTCTTGCTAGGGATGCTTGAGGACAGTGGTGAGGTGGGAAAAATCCTTCGTGAGTTCGGCGCTTCGCGGGAGCAGATCCTCAACGCCCTTGTGAGTATTCGCGGCGGGCAGCGTATTACCGACGCCGATCCCGAACAAAAATATCAAGCGCTCGAAAAATACAGCCGCGACCTCACTGATCTCGCACGCAAGGGAAAACTCGATCCCGTGATCGGGCGTGATGATGAGATTCGCCGCGTCATTCAGGTGCTTTCGCGGCGCACAAAGAACAACCCCGTGCTCATCGGCGAGCCCGGAGTCGGCAAGACCGCCATCGTGGAAGGGCTCGCGCTACGCATTATTAACGGCGACGTGCCTGAAAGTTTGAAGCAAAAAAGGCTTGTCGCTCTCGATATGGGCGCGTTGGTCGCCGGCGCAAAGTATCGCGGTGAATTTGAAGAGCGACTCAAAGCCGTGCTGAAGGAGGTCACCGACGCGAGCGGCCAGATTATCCTCTTCATCGACGAGTTGCATACGCTGGTCGGCGCCGGAGCTGCCGAGGGCGCAATGGACGCCTCCAACATGTTGAAGCCGCCACTGGCCCGGGGCGAGTTGCGCTGCGTGGGCGCCACGACGCTCGATGAGTACCGCAAGCGGGTGGAGAAAGACCCGGCCCTGGAGCGAAGGTTCCAGCCCATCTATGTCGGCGAACCGACAGTCGAAGACACCATTGCTATTCTTCGCGGCCTGAAAGAAAAATACGAAGTTCACCATGGGGTACGCATCACGGACGGAGCCATCATCGCTGCGGCAACGCTGTCGCACCGCTATATTAGCGATCGTTTTTTGCCTGATAAAGCCATCGACCTTATCGACGAGGCCGCGTCCAGACTGCGGATTGAGATTGACAGCATGCCGATTGAGATCGACGAGATCGAACGGAAAGTCATGCAGCTGGAGATCGAAAAGCAGGCGCTCAAGAGAGAAGAAGACAAGGCATCAAAAGACCGGATGGCACAACTAGAGCGTGAGATCCACAACCTGCGCGAAACGGCAGATGGCCTGAAAGGTCACTGGCAGAACGAAAAAGAATCCATTCAACGCATCCGGTCGCTCAAAGAAAAAATCGAAGCCACCAAAGTGGAAGAGCAGCAAGCGCAGCGCCAGGGAGACTTAAACCGCGCCGCCGAGTTACGCTACGGCACGCTCACCCAGTTGCAAAAAGAGCTGGAGGAAGCGAACCGGAAACTTGCCGAGCTGCAAAAAGATCAGAAGATGTTGAAAGAAGAGGTGGATGCCGAGGATGTCGCCGAGGTGGTCGCCAAGTGGACCGGCATTCCGGTATCCAAGATGCTCGAAGGCGAACTCCAGAAGCTCCTCAAAATGGAAGAGCGGCTCAAGATGCGCGTCGTCGGACAGGATAACGCGATCCACGCGGTCGCCAACGCCGTTCGCCGCGCTCGCGCCGGACTCCAGGATCCCAACCGCCCCATTGGCTCGTTTATTTTCCTGGGCCCTACCGGAGTCGGCAAAACCGAGTTGTGCCGCGCGCTTGCGGAGTTCTTGTTCGACGACGAGCAGGCGATGGTTCGTTTGGACATGTCGGAATTCATGGAAAAGCATTCCGTCTCTCGGCTGATCGGCGCGCCGCCGGGCTACGTGGGCTATGAAGAGGGCGGGTACTTGACGGAAGCCGTGCGGCGGCGGCCGTATTCGGTGGTTCTCTTTGACGAAATTGAAAAGGCTCATCCCGAGGTTTTCAATGCACTTCTACAGATCCTCGAAGACGGCCGGATGACCGATGGCCAGGGAAGAACGGTGGACTTCAAGAACACGGTGATCATCATGACCTCGAATCTCGGAAGCCAGTACATCCAGGATTTAGCTCAGGAGAATCGCCAGGAGATGGAATTGCGGGTGACTACCGCCTTGCGCGAGGCGTTCAAGCCGGAGTTCCTCAATCGGATCGACGAAATCATCGTCTTCAACAATTTAGGACGTGAACAGATCAAGGCGATCGTAGAAATTCAGCTCAAGCGGTTGCGGCAGAATTTGGCTGCCCGAAGATTGACGATGGAGATTACGGATGACGCCAAGGCCTTACTCGCGGAGCGGGGTTATGACCCCGCGTACGGGGCGCGGCCTCTGAAGCGCACCATACAGCGCTTGATTCAGGATCCGCTCGCGGTCAAGATTCTCGAAGGCGAGTTCAAGGAAGGTGACTGCGTCAAGGTTGACGCTGACGGGGACCAACTGGTGTTTGATCACGGCGATTCGGCGCCGGCGGATGCAGGCTTGAGCCAGAGCTTGCTCCACTAAGCCCTCGCCATCGCATGATTCTTTTTCACAAAGGGGCAGGAAACAACCTGCCCCTTTGATTATTTGATTCTTTCGCGCTTACGGTGTCCGTGAGAAGTTCTGTTCTCATCAAATCGCATGGCTGAAGCGGGCGCGTTACCGCAAAGACATAACCCGCGGCTCGTTTTGTCGCTGGTCTGCTTTGGGCTCTTTCTGACAGGCCTGAGCCACCGCGGCGTGCTGGTATCGCTGCCGACTCTCGTTGAGGTATTTCACACCGATCTCTCCTTCATTCAATGGGTGCTGCTCGTTTATGACCTAGCGGTGATCGGGCTGGTGTTGACCCTGGGCCGTCTCGGCGACCTGTTTGGCCGCAGGCGCATTTACGTCAGCGGCTTTATTGTATTCAGCGCCGGTTCCCTGCTCTGCGGCCTGTCTCAAACGCCCGCGCAGCTCATTGGATCTCGCATTCTTCAGGGAATCGGCGGGGCCATGATCGTGGCCAACGGTAGGGCCATCGCCACGTTGGTGGTGCCTGCCAACCAGCGCGGCAGGGCTCTCGGTCTCACCTCCACCGCATTTCACATCGGGTACATGACCGGGCCGACGCTCGGCGGATTTATTATAGATACCGTTGGTTGGCGTTGGCTGTTTCATCTAAACGTGCCGCTCGGTCTTGCCAGTGCTTACTTCGCATGGAAAGTCCTCAAAGAACGCTCTGAAAGCGCGCACAGCGCCGACGTTGACGTGCTCGGAGCCGCGCTTCTTTTGTTCGCGAATACCGCGTTTGTTTACACCATGAACCAGGCACCGCATCTGGGGCTTAATCACCCACTCGTTGCGGCGCTATTCACACTCGCTGCCATTGGCTTTTTCCTTTTTATCCGTACAGAGCTACGCGCACAAAACCCAATTCTGAGTCTTTCACTGTTTCGCAATCGCCTGTTCACAGCGGCCAACATTAGTTTGTTCTTTGTCACGTGCACCCAGTCGGCGACCAGCGCTTTGTTCCCGTTCTATCTGCAAAAGCTTGTCGGCTTCTCGCCTGCACAAATGGGTTGGATTCTCGTGGCTAATTCGATCGTCATTATCATCGTTGCTCCCGTAGCCGGATGGCTTTCGGACCGTTTCGGCTCGCGCTTGCTTTGCAGTGTGGGAGCCGGCTTGATCGCAGTAGGCCAGTTCTTGATCGCAAACCTGACATTGCAGTCCTCGATCTTGGAAATGATTTTCCCGCAAGCATTGACCGGCCTCGGTTGGGCTATTTTTAATTCACCCAACCAGAGCGCCATCTTGGGAACCGTACCACGGGACAAAGTGGGCGCGGCTTCGGGAATGACCGTAACCACGGCGCGGGTCGGCGGCGCCATTGGCATCGCATTATCGGGCGCCCTCATGACCTACGCTCTGGCAGCCGGCGGTCTAGCGCCACGCCAGATCGAATCGCCAGAGAGTTGGACCTTATATCCAAACATTTTTCTGAGCTCATTTGGGCAGACAATCCACCTCATCAACCTCCTCGCAGTCCTGGCAATCTTCTTTTCCGCAATCCGCGGGGGTGAAAAGAGCTGACCGGGAATCAGGTTCAGAAGACTTTGCCGCCGAGCTGGAGAGCGAGGCCAAACTTGGACGTTAAAAAGGTCAACATGGACGCAACAGCTGAAAGAGAATCAACGGAAACACGACGGATTTCTATGCGATAGTTTGAATGCGATACAGGACAGTTCCGGCGCGACGAGCCTTCCCAGTGCTCTCCTGGACTGTTTCGACCGCGAATAGGTTCAATCAGTATACCGGAAGAGAACCCAACTTTAGTATTACCGCGTATTGTCGCGCCCAGTATTACCATCCAGCGCTCCAAAGATTCCCTTGCAGTTCGATGCCGGAAACTATTGGCCGAGGAGATGTACCCAGCCGAAGTCCTCCTTAACGGCGTTGTACAACCGTTTGTCGCCCGTCCAGAGAGGACATCTTTGATCCTGCGCGAGAGCGAGATAAAAGCAGTCATAAGCAGTGGGCCGGTTGAAGCGGCGCGCTAAGTCCCAGGCGGTTTCGCGGATGGCTGGTGGATGAAGGTACGTGATGCCTAAGCCCGCGAGAATAGCAAAGGCTTGATCCGCTTCGTTGTGTGTTAGCTCTTTTCGATAAGCGCGATTTCGGAGCACGGAACTGGTCTCGTAGACGAAAAGATAGGGAGCCATGATCTCCAGTCCGGAACCTACCCAGCGTTGCCATTCCACTTCCGCCTGCTCGCTGCCCGGTTCTGAAAGGACGAGCTTGAGGGCCATGCTTGCGTCGATGCAGATGCTAGAGTCCATGGTCTCGTTGTTGGCGCAAACGATCTAAAAGCTTAGACGACTCGGAAAGTGTCTTCTTCCTCCGGCGAAAGATTTTTCGCCGGAGGGCCTTCGCCTGGGCGAGTATACGAAACCGAACTTCCGGAGTCTCTTCTCGCCGTTCTAATTGTTCAAGTTTCTCCAAATCCTCTGCGCTGATAAGCGCTGCCTTAGGCTTCCCTCGGGATTCTAACAAAACGCGTGTTTTCCCATAGGCCACCTTGTTAATCAGGCTGGACAGGGTATTTTTGGCGTGGGCAACACTGGCTTTTTCCCGTTCCATGATGGCCATGATAGCTATTATGGCTAGTAAGTCAATGTTCAACGAAGTTGAGGGGAATCGCTCCAAGCGAGCTTGGAAGTAACTCCGGCTGGGGCACAGGATGTCGTGGGCGCCGCCTAGCAGGTTGCTGTGTGCCGTCTCGGAGCTAACCTTCCCAGGCGCGAAAATGAAGGGTCGCCGGTACTCATTTCACTTCGCTGGACTTACTTATTGCCGCGCACGCGCTCAGTCTCGGCTTGCGCTTGGTCACGAACAATGAAGCAGAATTCAAGCGCGTAACTGGGTTACGCGTTGAAAACTGGACCTGACGCCGCTCTGCGATCGTCCCATTGGGGTGCGCGGTCTGCTAGAATTTGTGCCTCCACCGCTTCCGCATCTGTTTTAGAATCGCTATAAATCCATTGTCTGCGCTGTGGGGAGCGGGATTTTCCGAGTTAGTCCTTGACACCCAATGTAATCCTCACCTACTGTCGAGCCAGTCCGCATGGCTTGGTACCTTCATATAGATATGGACGCGTTCTATGCGTCCGTGGAGCAGGTACTCGATCCGAGCCTGCACGGGAAAGCGGTCATCGTCGGCGGGCGCGACGGCAAAGGCGTTGTGACTTCGGCTTCCTACGAAGCGCGCAAGTTTGGAGTTCACTCTGCAATGCCTGGCTTCCAGGCAAAGAAGCTCTGCCCGAACGGAATCTTTCTTGCCAATCGCCGGCGCGTATACAGTGAATTCTCGGATAAAGTATTCGCTATCCTCGAGCGCTACTCTCCCGAAGTGCACCCGATCTCGATTGACGAAGGCGTGGTAGATCTAACCGGCACGGAACAAATTTTTGGGCCGCCCGCGAAAACTGCAATTGAAATCATCACGTGCGTAAAAACGGAATTGGGCCTGCCGGCATCGGCGGGACTTTCCACCAGTCGCGTTGTCGCCAAGATCGCCGCGACCATGGCCAAGCCCAATGGGTTTATTTTTGTGCCGGCCGGTTCTGAAGAGCCGTTTCTTTCGCCTCTCGATGTAAAGATGATTCCCGGCGTTGGACCCAAAACGCACAAACGCCTGCTGCAGCGCGGCATCAAAACCATTGGCGACTTGCTGGGTGACCACGCACTGGCGTCGCGCTATCTCGATCTCAGCGAACGCGCACATCCCGCGCGGCATCATGATCACTCGGTCGGCAACGAGACCACTCTCGATGAGCCAATCAAAGAAATCTACGCCATGCGTGAGGTGTTGTGGAACCTCGTCGAGGAAGTGGGCGGGAGATTACGGGCGGAGAAGCTTTATGCCCGCTGCCTTACGTTGAAGATTCGTTTTACAAATTTTGAAACCATCACGCGATCTCGCACACTCGGAGCCCCGACATGTTTCGATCGCGAGATCTTTGGAGTGGTCAGCGATTTGTTGGCTCAAAACGTGTCCCGCGGCAGGGCCGTTCGCCTTTTGGGCGTCAGCGCCAGCGCGTTACAAACGTCGGGTTGGCAGGAACCGCTTCTGGAAAATGAAGAGCGCAGGTCGCTAGAGAGGCTTTACACGGGAATTGATCAGCTACGCGCAAAATACGGCCAAGCGACTATCGGCTCAGCAGCCGGCAAAACCCGCTCCGGTTGATTTTACCAACGCAGATTCTTAGTCTCGTTAAAACCGTACATGGCCAACGTCAATCACAGTCACCCTTTTCTCGCGGCGTGTAGGCGGGAAAATACGCCATACACGCCAGTATGGCTCATGCGGCAGGCGGGCCGTTATATGGAGGAATACCGCAAGCTGCGCGCGCAGCATGCCTTTCTCGAACTGTGCAAGCGTCCCGATATTGCCGCTGAAATTACTGTTATGCCGGTGGAAAGATTGGGCGTCGATGCGGCAATCCTCTTCGCCGACATTTTGCTCATCCTCGAACCTATGGGCGTGGGGCTCGAGTATACAAAAGACAACGGTCCCGTGATCCAAGGCCAGATCACCAGCAGGACGCAGGTCGAGCAGCTCGTGGAATTCGAGCCACAAGACGCACTTGAGTTTGTCTTTGAAGCCGTCCGGCAGACTTGCGCTGCTCTGAACGGCAAAGTGCCGCTCATTGGGTTTGCCGGAGCGCCGTTTACACTTGCGTCCTATCTCATCGAGGGCGGTAGCTCCCGAAACTATCTCAAAACCAAAAAGCTCATATATACGAATCCCGGCGCGTGGCGACCCCTGATGGAGCGCCTCTCCTCTGTGATCGCCAAATATCTAAACGCGCAGATTGCCGCCGGCGTGGATGCCGTGCAGCTCTTCGACAGTTGGGCCGGCTGCTTATCGCCGGATGATTACGAGAGATATGTTCTCCCCTACACAAGAGCGACGATTGCGGGAGTGACTCCGGGTACCCCAATCATCCATTTCAGCACCGGAACCAGTTCGTTTTTGAAATTAATCCGCGACGCGGGCGGCGATATCATTGGCATAGACTGGCGTATCCATCTTGATGAGGCCTGGAGGTCTTTGGGTGACGACGTGGGCATCCAGGGCAACCTTGATCCGGCTGCCCTCATTAGTTCACCTCGAGAAATCCGCCGGCGAGTTGCAGAAATTCTCCAGCGTGCCGCTGGCAGGCCCGGCCATATCTTCAACTTGGGTCACGGCGTGTTACCGGAGACTCCCGTCGAGAACGTGATCGCCTTGGTCGATGCAGTCCACGAATTGAGCGCGCGATAGATCCCGTCAATGTCTCTCCGCTACGATGCCGTTCTCCTGATTGCCTTCGGCGGTCCAACTTCGCCGGCCGAGATACGGCCGTTTCTCGCCCGCGTATTAAAAGGAACTTCAATTCCAAAGGAGCGCGTCGAGGAAGTCGCGCATCACTATGAAGCTGTCGGCGGCAAGTCGCCGCTAAACGAGATCACTTTTCGACTGGCGCAGGCCCTACAAAATCTTCTCCACGAAAGCGGTCTGTCTCTACCTGTGCACGTCGGCATGCGCAATTCCACGCCGTTTATCCGCGAAACCCTGAATAAGATGATGAGCGATGGGGTGCACCGTGTGCTCGGCTTTATTCTCTCGTCCCACCAGATCGAAGCCAGCTGGGAGCGCTATAAAAGAGATGTGGCGGACGCCCGGGAAGAACTGGGGCCCACTACACCGGAAGTCGGTTTTTGTCCGGCATGGCACAAGCATCCATTGTTTATAGAGACATGGGTAGAGCAGATCCAATCGAGTCTGAATACGCTTCTTCCGGACAGGCGTGAGTCAACCCCCCTCGTTTTCACAGCGCACAGTCTACCCGTTGCCATGGCAAGCAACTCTCCGTACGTAAAGCAATTGGAAGAGAGCGCCCGCCTGGTCGCCGAGCGACTCCGCCACCCGCGCTGGTCCATCGCCTATCAAAGTAGAAGCGGCAGGCCAACTGATCGGTGGCTTGAACCCGATATCGGGAGTGTGATTCTCCAGCTAGCGTCACAAGGTGCTTCCGAAGTTGTCGTCGCGCCTATCGGCTTCGTTTGCGATCACGTGGAAGTTCTCTATGACCTGGATATCGAGGCCAAAAACATCGCCACGGAACACGGCATCCAAATGCTGCGCGTCCCGTGCCCAAACGACCATCCGTCCTTCATCCGTATGATGGCCGATGTGATTAGGGATTGTTTGTAGGCCGCGATGAACCGCCGCATCATCGTCGTCGGCGGCGGCATCGCCGGGTTAGCGGCGGCGCATCGGCTTGTCGAGCTTCAGAGAGAACAATCTTCTGACTTCGAGTTCACGCTTTTAGAAGCGTCGCCTCGTCTCGGAGGCGCGATCGCCACTGAACGCATCAATGATTTCGTCATTGAAGCCGGCCCAGATTCTTTCATCACCGAAAAGCCTGCGGCGCTTCGCCTGTGCGAACGCATCGGCCTCGCGCCGCGTCTCGTCTCAACCCAAGCAGCGTACCAGAAGATTTACGTTGTCCATCGCGGCAAGCTTGAATCTCTTCCGGAAGGTTTTTTCTTACTTGCGCCAACCCGCTTCTGGCCGTTTGTGCAGGCACCCTTATTCTCATGGGCCGGAAAGTTTCGCATGGCCTGTGAAATGCTTTTGCCGCGCGGCGCCGTCGATGAAGACGAAAGCCTCGCATCCTTCGTTCGGCGTCGATTCGGAAACGAAGCGCTCCAACGGGTTGCGCAACCTCTGGTCGGTGGCATCTATGCAGCGGATCCCGATAAGCTTAGCCTTGCCGCCACAATGCCGCGCTTTAAGGAAATGGAACGCGACCAACGTAGTATAATTCGGGCCATGCGCTCCGAGCAGCGCCGCCGCGCCCGCAACCCAGAAGGCGGCAGCGGCGCCCGTTGGAGTTTGTTCGTTACACTGGCCGATGGCATGCAGGAATTGGTGGACCGTCTCTCGAGTTTGCTCCCCAAAGATTGTATCCGGCTGAACTCGGCAGTGACTCACCTGTCTCACGATGAAAATGAAGGTTCGTGGCGCGTGACCATCGGCAACAATGAAGATGGTGAAGTCGGCGGCGTGATTCTTGCCACTCCCGCTTATCGAACGGCGGATATCATCAGATCTGTTACACCTTCTGCAGCCGACGAGCTGAAAGGCATCGCCTATGCTTCCACCGCTACGGTTAGCTTAGCTTATAGCACTGGCGATTTTCCGCGACCACTCGATGCTTTCGGCTTTGTCGTGCCTGCCATTGAAAATAGAAAACTCCTGGCCTCAACGTTTAGCAGCCTGAAATATCCCCGCCGCGCGCCTCCGGGTTACGCGCTCATTCGCGCCTTCGTGGGCGGCAGTTTGCAGCCCGAACTATTCGAAGATAATGATGCCACTATGGAAAAAAATGTCCGGGAAGAGCTGGCCAGTCTTCTTGGTGTCACCGCCGAGCCGCTTTTCTCTCGAATCCACCGCTACCCCCGCTCGATGCCGCAATATTATGTGGGACACCAGGCACGCATTAGGCAAATTGAAAGCATAATTGCTGGAATCCCGAGCCTTGCGCTTGCGGGAAGTGCTTACCGTGGTGTGGGCATCTCCGACTGCGTTCGGTCCGGCGAGGAGGCCGCAGAGAAGATAGTCCGCAGTATCCATGCCGGGGCGAAGAAAAGCAGTGATAATGTTTGATACGATGGGTAAACCCGAGCGATATATCCTCCGGAGTGACGATCGCTGCGTTGTGTAGGAACTAAGCAAAAGCAGGAGCCATCCATGTTCATCATCGATTCACAAGTGCACATCTGGGGACCGGAAAGACATGACAAGCCGTACGTAAGAGAGGATGCCTCGAAACCTCACCGCGCCGTAGCTCTGGGCTATGAGGAACTGCTGCAAGTCATGGACGCTAACGGCGTGTACCGGACTGTTTGTGTGCCGCCGACCTGGGAGGGTTTCGGTAATGATGTTTCACTTGAAGCGGCGCGCCTGTATCCCGAGCGTTTCGCGGTCATGGGCCGACTGGCCATAAATAAGCCCGAGAGCCGAGATTTGATCCCTGGATGGAAACAACAGCCGGGCATGCTGGGAATACGCATGACCTTTCATCAAGGTCGCGGGCCGCTGTGGTTGGAAGACGGCACCGCCGAGTGGTTTTGGGATGCAGCGGAGCAATATGACATCCCGGTCATGGCTCTTGCGCCTCAAGCCGTGCCGAAACTCGGCGACATCGCCGAGCGGCATCCGCGACTGCGGCTGACTATCGATCACATGGGGCTCGGCTCGGCGCTTCGAGGTAAACCGCTCGGCCCTGCCGTAGACACTCTCGTGAAGCTAGCGCCCTTGAAAAATGTCGCAGTAAAAGTTTCCGCGTTGCCGTCTTACGTCCACGAGCCCTACCCGTTTCCAACGCTTCACCCTCTCATCCGCCGCGTGGTCGATGCTTTTGGACCGGGGCGTTGTTTTTGGGGCACCGATTTGTCGCATCTACCGTGCCCTTACGGTCAAGCAGTGACACTGTTTACAGAAGAGCTGAGCTTCCTTTCAGAATCGGATAAAGAGTGGATTATGGGTCGGGGCATCGCGCAATGGCTCGACTGGCCGCTGCCGGCATAGCGCGCAACCGTGAGGGATGTAGAAATTCCTTTGCGCCTCCTATGAAAATAGCCGACTATAAGGAAAATCCCCCGGTCCTGCGGCCCGCCCCCTTTGCCAAAGGGGGCTACAGGGGATTTATCGGCGCGATACCAACTGCCGGGGCTCGTTTTCATCTGCTGTGTTGTACTTTTGGTACATGAATTACTTTGCGGCAGATATTTCGAGTTCTTTCGCTTTCGCCGCTCCAGGATTTCCGTGGTTGACCCTTTAGTGTTGCAGGCGAATATCTCAAAAGGAAAATACTCGTGAAAAAGCTTCTCTCCATCCTGATCTTGTTTGCCATCGTCCAGCCGGCCTTTGGCGCCGCGCGGGAGAAGACGCTTCGCTTTGTCGGTTGGCAATTGGAGGCGCCGGAGCTTTGGGGCGAAGTGGTTGAGGAGTTCGAGCGGCACAATCCGGGAGTTAAAGTTGTGCGCGAGATCGCTCCCCGCTCTTCGACGCAATTTCATTCCCTGCTGACACAGAAGTTCCGCAACCGCGATATCAGCTTGGACGTCTTTTTTATGGACGTCATCTGGCCTGCAGAATTTGCCTCGGCGGGCTGGGCATTGCCGTTGGATCGCTACTTCAGCGCTGCCGAACAAAAGCGCTTTCTCGATGCCCCCATCCTGGCCAACCGCTATCAAGGGCGAATATTCGGCGTGCCGCTCTTCATCGACGCCGGGCTCCTCTATTACCGAAAGGATCTTTTGGATAAATACGGTTTCACAGCGCCGCGGACCTGGCCCGAGATGGTCGACCAAGCGCGATCCATTCTCGAGCGCGAGCAAGATCCACACCTGGTGGGGTTTTCCGGCCAGTTCAAACAGTATGAAGGGCTGGTCTGCAACATGATGGAGTACATTCTCAGCAATGGTGGAGCGCTGTGGGATGAGAAGCGGTTGCTGAGCCAGATCGATCAGCCCCGAGCGCTCGAAGCGGTGCGTTTCGTCCGGGATCACATCATTGGCGGCATTGCCCACCGTGGAGTGCTTGCCGATGAGGAACCGGAATCTCTTGCGCTGTTCACTCAGGGCAGGGCGATCTTCCTGCGCAACTGGCCATACGCCTGGGTCATCGCCAATGATCCGGCGCAATCCAGGATTGCGGGAAAGGTGGGCATGGCTCCCCTGCCAGGTTTTGCCGGCCATCGAGGCGTGGCCACACTGGGCGGTTGGCAACTCGGCATCAGCCGGTTCTCCCGACAACCGGAACTCGCCTGGCGCTTTGTCGACCATATGACAAGCGAGGCCATGCAGAAGCGCATCGGGCTCTCGATCGGCCGGGCGCCGACGCGACGCGCGCTCTACGACCATCCGGAGTTGATCGCGAAAATTCCCCAGCTGAAATCTTTGCTGAAAGTTTTCGAACGGGCGGTCCCGCGCCCGACCACGCCTGTCTATGTCCCTCTGTCGAACATCATGCAACGCTATTTCAGTTCGGTATTGGCGCTTCCCGATACCGATATCGACGGACGCGCCGCCTTGGCCGCCCGGGATATGAACCGCGTCCTGGATCTTTTACGTGACAAGCCGATCCCATGAAAAGCTCCTATCGCCTCGCCTTCTGGTTTGTTCTGCCGAGCTTGATCTTCGTCAGCCTCTTCACCCTCTATCCGATTGTCGAATCTTTCCGCCTGAGCTTCTACAGACTCATTCTGACTTTGCCGTGGCTGGGGCAAAAGTGGGTCGGGTGGGAAAACTATCTTGATCTCTGGACCGATCCGGTGGCGATGCAGTCTCTCAGAACCACATTGCTCTTCGTGGGCATCACCATTCCCTTCGAATTGTTGTTTGGACTCGGCATGGCGCTGGTCATGAACGAGATATTTCGCGGACGGGGAGTTCTGCGCGCCGTGGTCCTCATCCCATGGGCGATCCCGACCGTGGTGTCCTCGCAGATGTGGCGCTTCACCTTTAACGACCGTTACGGACTGTTCAATTTCATTCTCTTTGGTGATCAAACGGCGCGTTATTTTGCGCCTCTCGCCGATCCACACCTCGCGATGGGAGCGATCATTGTGGCAGAGATTTGGAAGACCTCTCCGTTTGCGGCGTTGATCATCCTGGCGGGGCTGCAAACGATTCCCGACGAGATCTATGAAGCCGCGACCATCGATGGCGCGTCACAATGGCAGAAATTCCGTCATATAACCCTGCCTCTTCTCAAACCAGCCTTACTCCTGGCTTTGCTTTTCCGGACCATCGACGCCTTACGCGTGTTCGACCTGGTCTTCGTCATGACTCAAGGCGGTCCGGCGGATGCCACCAATGTGCTGCAGTTCTATGGCTACAGAAAGACTTTTGCGGAGGGAATGATCGGTTACGGCTCGACGATTGCGGTCTGTGTCTTTTTGCTTTCACTGATTCTCTCGCTGGTTTACCTGCGGATGTTGCAGGCCACTCGCCTGAAGGGAGGCGCCTGATGCGGCGATCGTTGATTCTGCTGATCTGTTCGTTTGTCATCGCAGTATACTGTCTGCTGCCATTTGTCTGGTTTGTCCTGACATCCTTCAAAAGCCCTGCCGAGCTGACGGCGATTCCGCCGACGATCATCCCGTCATTTCACTGGGAGTTTTACCGATCCGCGTTGGCAACACATGGCCTGCTCGGATACATGGCCAACAGCGTAATTATCGCGGGCAGTGCTACCTTTATCACCGTCGTGGTCGGCTCATTGGCGGCCTATGCTATTGCTCGCTTTCGCCTCCCTTGGACAAACCTGTATCTGCTGTTGCTGCTCGCGATTGCGATGTTCCCGCAAATCGCGATCGCCGGGCCGGTTTGGAGTATTCTCAACAACATCGGTTGGCTGAACACCTACCAGGGATTGGTTGCAGCGTACATTGCACTCTCGCTCCCTCTTGGAACATGGATTCTCACCACGTTTTTTCGCGAAGTACCGAGCGAGATCGAAGAGGCGGCGCTCGTTGACGGTTGTAGCCGGCTGCAGGCGTTATATAAAGTCATCTTGCCTTTAGCGGCGCCGGGGATACTGACCGCCGCTTTGCTGGTCTTCATCTATGCATGGAATGAATTCTTCTTCGCGCTCATCATCATGACCAACCCCGGCGTGCAAACGCTGCCGGTAGGCATCGCCCTCTTTCCGGGAGAATATACGATGCCCTGGGGAGAGATTGCCGCGGCTTCGACTATGGCCACGCTGCCGCTGGTGTTGCTGACTCTGATATTTCAACGGGGTATTATCCGCGGGTTATCGGCGGGCGCGGTAAAGGGATGAAACGGCTTAATCTTGATCATCGGCCAGGCGTGTAAGTGCGCCGAGCGCCATCTGGCGCAACAATCGGCCATGGGCGCTGAGAAAAAACTCACCCTCGGAGGTTACAATCGGCTCGTTATCTGTCTCGCGGTTATCGAAACATTTCGGTCCGACAGAAGTTTTAAATGACGTTTCTTTCGAGGTGTCTGACGGAGAGTTTTGCATTCTGCTGGGTCCGTCAGGCTGCGGCAAATCGACGATGTTGCGGCTTATCGCGGGGTTGGAGCAGCCCACAAGCGGCGAGATCGCGATCGGGGGTGAGCGTATCGAGCACCTGGCGCCACGCGAGCGGGACATCGCCTTTGTATTCCAAAGCTACGCCCTGTACCCGCACATGACTGCTTTCGAGAACCTGGCTTTTTCCTTACGGCTCCGCAGCATACCGACGCGAGACGTCGAGATAAAGGTCAGGCAGGCCGCTCAGCTTCTGGAGATCGAAGATCTTTTGCAGCGGCGTCCTCAAGAATTGAGCGGCGGCCAACGGCAAAGAGTGGCGCTTGGACGGGCCATTGTAAGAAGCCCGAAAATTTTTCTGTTTGACGAGCCGTTGTCGAACTTGGACGCGGCCCTGCGTTCGACTATGCGGGTCGAACTGGCGCGGCTCCATCGTCGCCTTGGCACGACGATCGTTTACGTTACGCATGACCAGGCAGAGGCATTGACCCTCGGAGAGAAAATCATCGTTTTAGACAAAGGGAGAATTCAGCAGTTGGGCACGGCCTCCGACATCTATCAGCGTCCGACCAACTTGATGGTCGCAAGTTTCGTCGGCACCCCGCAGATGAATCTTATCGCGGGCCGGCTGGATCAAAACAAAGCCATTCTCCACGCCCGCGGCTTGCAACTTGATCTTTCGAGCATGCTGAAGATGTCGCCCACTGGACTGGCCGGAAGCTCGGTAACGCTCGGTATTAGAGCCGAGGACTGGCGCTTGAGCGATTTAGCGACAGCCTTGGTCCAAGGTCGCGTGGAGTTAATTGAAGATTTGGGTTCCGACCGGTTCGTCCATCTGATATGTGGCGACAATCTCGAGCTGGTCGCCCGCGCGGATACCGAACTCAAGCTGGCTCTCGGAGCAACCATTGGGCTTAATGTGGCGCCTGAGCGCGTTCATATGTTTCAGGACGGCAGGCGAATCGAGGTGTAATACAGGACCGAGATCATAAACTTGATTGCGACACAGTCTAAAGGGAGGAATCATGAAGATCATTCATCGCGATCTCTCGACCGAAAAGGACGGCATCCCCGGATACATCGCCCATCCGGACCGGAGGGACGGCGGCCCCGGTGTCTTGATCGTCCATCACCACTTCGGCGTCACCGGCCATATGAAAGCCGTGGTCTGTAATTTCGCGAAACTCGGCTACACCACCATTGTTCCCGATCTTTACAAGCTTTTGGGTTTTGCGGACGGAACCCATCAAGCCCAGAAAACGACGACGGATGGCCAGTTCGTCGAGACCATCAATACGGCATGGCGCTATCTGACCGAAAGAAAAGATGTGGACGCGAAGCGCTGTGGTGTTGTGGGGTACTGTATGGGCGGCCGCCTCGGCATCCACTTTGTTGCTGCCACTCCCAGCGTCCGCGCTTTCGTCGGCTATTATCCTTCGGTTCGGGACGAAGGGCCCAGCGAGCTACGCCCACGCCATCCCAACGAAGCGGCACGGCAGTTTAAATGTCCATCGATTATCCTCTTCGGTGGGAAGGATCACGTGGCTTCGATTGAGGTACAGGAGCGGCTATGGAACAGCTTACGTGCCAATGGGCAACCGCTCGAGTGGCATTTCTTTCCCCATGCGGGGCATGGCTTTGCTCTCGGCGACGGCGATTGCTACGATCCGCGTCTGGCCGACAGCGCCTGGCATTTGGTATCCGATTTTCTGGCCCGGGAGCTGGAAAATGAGTAAAGGGATACCTCAGAGCGGTCATCGAGGTTGTGTCGCAATGTCATTCTGAGGAGCACGGCGACGAAGAACCTGCTTGTTCGTGATCGAAAGAGTTGGACGGGCCAAAAGCAGATCCTTCACTTTCGCTCAGGATGACACATGCGGTAAATTGGCATCGCGACATAGTCTCCTGGAGGAGCTTGTGATCGTTCAAATCACGCCCTTCTCCTTTAGCGCTGCGATTGCCTGTTCGTCATAGCCAAGCGGCTTGAGAAACTCCGAATTGTGCTCGCC
>CAYPHJ010000044.1:0-34895 GCA_964410485.1 uncultured Syntrophobacteraceae bacterium | reverse complement strand
TGTCGCTTGGAGCAGGAGCATCAAGGAACATGGTCTTGACCACCTTCGCGTAATAATAAAGCGAGATGACGGTGTTGAGGATGGCCACCACTGCCAAAACGATGAAAATCCCGCCGGCATTAATCACTGCAGCAAACAGTAACAACTTGCCGATAAAGCCGGCGAACGGCGGCAGCCCTGTCAACGAAAACAAGAACACAGCAAAACAGGCGGCAGGGATAACGGCGCCGCGCCACGCTAGCCCGCGGTAACTGTCGATGTCCTCATTGCCCGTGGCGTTCGCGATCATCAACACCACAAGAAACGCCCCGATGTTCATGATCAGATAGACTACCGCGTAGAACAAAATCGCGCTCAGTCCCTCATTAGTGAGCACCGCAAGGCCCATCATCATGTAACCTGCGTGCGCGATTCCCGAGTAAGCGAGCATGCGTTTCAGGTTTCTCTGGTTCAATGCGGAGAGATTGCCCACGGTCATCGTGATCATGCTGAGCAACAACACGACGTGCGGCCATTCGACCCCGGCAATATGACTCCATTCCCCTGCCGGTCCAATACTCGAAATGCCCGGAAAGAAAAAGCGCACCATGATGGCAATCCCGGCCGCGTTGGAAGCGACGGACAGAAAAGCGGTAAAAGGAGTCGGGGCACCCTGATAGACGTCGGGAGACCACATGTGAAACGGCACAAAGACGATTTTGTAGCCAAACCCCGCCATGATAAAGAGAAGCGCCATGAACAGAGCAGTCCCGCTCAGTTGCCCCTGACTGAGCGCTTGCTGAATTGCGGCGTAATCCAAACTGCCAACCATGCCAAATACCCAGCTCATGCCGTAAATCATCGTGCCTGAGGCCACGCCGCCGTAAATAAGGTACTTCAAAGCAGCTTCACTGGACCGCCGATTACCCGGCAAGAAGCCCGTGAGCACATACGACGTTAAGCTCACCAGCTCGAGCGATAGATACGCCATCAGTAGATTGCTCGAAGACGCCATAAAAAACATCCCGAGCGTGCTCGTTAGCAGAAGCGCGTAGTACTCGCCGTGGTAGACTTGTCTTATTTCGTTGCTCCCTTCGGACATCCAGATGGTCAGCATGGTGGCCGCGAGCAGGAGCACTTTGAAAAAGAGACTGAAGTTATCGAGGACAATCATGCGGTGAAAAAGCCAGCCGGGCTGGGCGCTGTAAAGGTCGACGGTCGCCACAAGCGCTCCCACGCACCCGAGAAAGGCCACTGCGGCCATCGCTCGCTGGCTACGCAGTACAAGATCGAGAACGATCAGCAGAAGAATCGCGCCGGTGAGCACGAGTTCCGGATAAAAAAAATGAAGACTTGCGATGTTATCCATGGCCGCTCGTTATAGGTTCAAATGTGGAATGACAATCTGATTGAGCTGATCCAACGACGCGCGTAGCAGATCGAGCATCACATTTGGGTAGACACCGAGAACAACGACGATAGCGCCCAAGGGGACCAGAGTGAACATTTCGCGGGCATTGATCTCCGGCAGCGTCAGGTACTTCTCGTTGGCAGGTCCCAGGTAAACGCGTTGAATGGTCCACAACAGATAGCCTGCAGTCAGGATGATGCCGCTGGCGCCTAAAATCGCCAGTATTGGATACTTCTGCCAGGCACCGAGCAGTACGAGCACTTCAGAAATGAATCCTGAAAGCCCCGGCAATCCCATAGACGCAAAGAACGCCAGGGCGGTCACCCCGGTGTAGAGAGGCATAATCGCCGCGAGGCCGCCGAATCCATCAATGTCACGGTGGTGCGCCCTGTCATAAATCACGCCGACGAGAAGAAACAGCATGCCCGTGATCGTGCCGTGATTGAACATCTGCAGCACCGCACCATTGATGCCCTGAGTCGTAAAGCTGGCCATCCCAAGCATTACGTAACCCATATGGCTGATGCTGGAATACGCCACGAGTTTTTTCAAATCCTTTTGCGCCATCGCGCAAAACGCGCCGTAAATGATATTGAACGCGCCCAGCGCACCCAGAAACCAGTAAGCCAAATCGGCGGTCGCCACGGGCAACATGGGATAGTTGATCCGTAAAAGCCCGTAGGTGCCCATCTTGAGCAGCACTCCAGCGAGGATAACGGAGATCGCCGTGGGCGCTTCGACGTGCGCGTCCGGCAGCCAGGTATGAAATGGAAAGGCTGGAATCTTGATCGCGAAGCCAATAAAAAGAGCCATCCAGACAGCGTGTTGAAATCCCCACCCGAGTTGGTTGAAAGGCCAGAAGGGCAGAACCTGGGTGCCATACCGGTCCGCTTGCGCCATCAATACCGTCATATCAAAGGTATGCGGTTCGCTGGTAAAATAGAGAGCCAGGATGGCGAGCAGCATGAACACGCTACCGAGAAGCGTGTAGAGAAAAAACTTTATCGCCGCATACTCCCGCCGCGGGCCCCCCCAGATGCCGATAAGAAAGTACATCGGCAGCAGCATCACTTCCCAAAAGATGTAAAAAAGAAAGAAGTCGAGCGCGACAAAAACCCCCATCATACCGGCGTCCAGCAATAGAAAAAGCGCAAAGTAGCCTTTGACGGCTTTGTCGATCCCCCAGGAGGCAAAAATGCAAAGAAAACACAACAAAGCTGTCAATAGAACCATGGAGATGCTGACCCCGTCGACACCGACGTAATAATGTATGTTGTACGCGGGGATCCACGCGACCCTGTGTTCGAATTGAAAGCCAGCCTGCGTCGTATCGAAATTGGCGTAAAGCCATGCCGCCATGAGTAACGGCGGGGCGGTGAACGCGGCAGAGACCCACCGGATCATGTTATGGTTGTGGCCCGGAAGCAGAAGCACCACAACCATTCCTGCAACGGGAATAAAGACCATGTAAGTGAGAACGTGTTCCATGCCTACCAGTCTCCTAGGAAATCAGCTCCAGTACCGCAGCTTGATGATGATCACCAACACTAGTGAAACCAGGACGCCATACAGATAAACGTTGATGTTGCCCGTTTGAACTTTGCGAAACTGGTTGCCTGTCCAGTAGGTGACATTGGCGGTTGCATTGACGAGGCCATCCACAATGTAGAGATCGATCAGTCCGTTGAACCAGGAAACGAATCGTGTCACGGCCGCCGAACCATCGACGATGCCATCGATGATGTACTGATCGAACAACGCGCCAACACGGGCAATCCCCAAGCTACCCTTGACAAAAATCGTCTCGTATAGCTCGTCGACATAATACTTGCGATCAAAGAGCTTGTAGAAAATGCCACCGGCGAAGTTGGCGGCCGGCGCAGGGGAAAGGCTGCCACGATAGTATATGAGGTAGGCGATGAACAAGCCGGCGGCAGCTATGCTAACCGATACCGCCATCAGCCCCAGCTCGAGCGCGTGGGAAGCATGATGCTCGGCGTGGCCGCCGAGCACAGGTTCCAACCAGTGTCCGAATTGGCTCCCGCCAAACACGGCCGGCAGCCCGATCCAGCCGACCAGAAGCGAGCCCGCAGCAAGGACGACCAGCGGCATCGTCATCACCTTCGGCGATTCATGAAGATGATGACGCGTATGCTGGTCCGCCCGGCTCTCCCCGAAAAAGACCATAAAAAACTGGCGAAACATATAAAATGCAGTCAACCCCGCGCCTATGACGCCCAGGAACCAGAGAGTGGGGGAGCCATGTTCACTTGAAAACGCCATCCAGAGAATCTCGTCCTTGGAGAAGAATCCGGCTGTGAGCGGTGCGCCTGCGATCGCGAAAACGGCAATCGCAAAAGTCCAGAAAGTATACGGCATGTGATCTTTGAGGCCGCCCATTTTGCGCATGTCCTGTTCGCCACCCATGGCATGAATGACGCTGCCCGAGCCGAGAAATAGGCAGGCTTTAAAAAAAGCGTGCGTCATCAGGTGAAAAACCGCAGCGCCGTAAGCGCCGACGCCCGCGGCTAGAAACATGTAGCCAAGCTGGCTGACTGTGGAATAAGCCAGCACCTTCTTGATGTCCACCTGCGTCAGGGCGATGGTCGCGGCCATGAGAGCCGTCGCGATACCGATCAATGCAACGACATGCAAGGTGAAGGGCGCCATGGAAAACAGGAAGTTGAGGCGCGCGATCATGTACACACCAGCCGTCACCATTGTCGCCGCGTGAATAAGCGCGCTAACGGGCGTTGGACCTGCCATGGCGTCAGGCAACCAGACATGGAGAGGAATCTGCGCCGACTTGCCGGTGGCGCCGACAAACAAAAGGAGCGTAATCAGTGTAACCACGCCAATGCCCCAAAGTTGTTGCCCTTCGAGAGCCGCAGCCGACTGGGCAAGCTCGCGGAAAATCAGGCTGCCTTGACCCACCGTATCGAGGGACCAGAACAACAAAAACATTCCGAGAATAAAACCGAAATCGCCAACTCTGTTGACGATGAAGGCTTTGTTACCGGCGCGCGTATTGGCGTGGTCCTTGTACCAAAAGCCGATCAGAGCGTAGGAACAGAGCCCGACTCCTTCCCAGCCGACGAACATGAGGAGCAGGTTATCGGCCATCACCAGGATCAACATGGCAGCGGTAAAAAGATTGAGATAGGCAAAAAACCGCCAGAACCCCTCATCCTCATGCATGTAGCCGGTCGCATAAATATGGATCAGCCCGCCGATACCGGTGACAACGAGAATCATCACTACCGACAACGGATCGACCCAAAAGGCCATGTCGACCCTTAAAGATCCCAGTTGCAACCATGTGTACAGCTGGTCAATGAGAAAACGCTGCTCAGGATTAAGCGCCCGGAGAATGAAAAAGGCTTGAACGGAAAGAGCGAACGCGGCGATCACGGGCAGGCAAGCGATGAGACTGATCGCTCCCTTGCCGAATCGCTTTTGAATGGGCGCGCCGAGCAGGCCATTGATGGCAGCGCCCAGCAAAGGCAGGAAAACGATCCAGCGTAGATAATCGGTCTGTATCGGTTGATCCATAGGTTATCGTGGCTCGTGCTCGCGGTTCGTGATCGAATGTCGTGGCTCGTGCTCGTGGCTCGTGCTCGTATGTCGTCTGTCGTGCTGGGGTTTCGTGTTCGTAGAACGGTCCCGAGTCTCGTGTCTAGAGTCTCGAGTTCTCCCCGCCCCAATGCGAAAGCCTGGACTCAATACTCACCCTGTGTAACACACGTTTTTCCCGAATCGACGAACACGAGCACGGATCACGAGCACGTTACTATTCCTTCAGTGTCTCAGCCGCCGTGACGTCGATCGTGTGGAAGAGCTGAAAGATCGCCAGAACGATCGCCAGGCCAACGGCGGACTCTGCAGCCGCCAGCATGATAACGAACGTGGCGTAGATCTGGCCGTCGAGATTTCCGCTGCTAAAGTGCGAGAACGCTACGTAATTGATATTCGCGCTGTTCAGGATGAGTTCCACCCCCATGAGCACGCTAATCGCGTTACGACGGGTGAGAACCGTAAAAAGCCCGAGGCAAAATAGGACAGCCCCGACGATAAGGTACGAGGACAGCTCGTTCGGGGAGAACAGCAATGCCGTCATGGCTGTTTTCTGATCTCCTTGCGTGACAAAACCACCGCTCCGATCATCGCGGCAAGTAGCACCAGCGAAGCCAGCTCAAAGGGCAGGAGATATTCCTCCAGAAACAGATCACCGATTCTGCTGGTTGTTGGTTGGTAAGTGAGCTCCTTCACCCGGGCCCAGGGAGTTTGGCGCACGGTCTGCACCAGAATAGCGAAGAATACGCCGATCACGAGCAGTGCCGGCACTCGTCCGGCGGCACGGTTAGTAATTTCGACATCGCTGATGCGGTGCGTGAGCATCACGGCGAAAAGGATCAAAATAAGAATGCCGCCGACATAGATCAAAACCTGCACGGCCGCCACAAAATCGGCGGCAAGGAAAACATACAGTCCCGCAACACCCGCAAACGTCCCGAGAAGCGAAAAAGCCGAGTAGATAATGTTCCGTGAAAACGCCACAATCACGGCAGAGCCGATCGTCACGATCACGATTAGATAAAAAACCGCCGTTGAAAGATCCATGGGCTTATTTTTCGGGATCGGAAAAAGTCGAAGGCTTTCTGGCTCAATTACAGGAAGTTTCGTTTAGGATCAAGAGGCGTGAGGCGAGCTTGGCTCGCCATCCCTGACAGACTTATTTCTCCTCCGCGGCAGCCCCTCCATCCGGCGTGGCAAATTCATCGAGATATTTGTTGCCGATGTCGACCTTGCGAGCCAATTTCGGATCCGTTTCCCCGCCCTTCTTGGGCTTATAAAGCGCCGCCGTCTGGGTCACGAAATGACGCACCAGGCCGGCGGGATTGTAGCTGGCGCCCTCGAATTCCTGTGAATGGCGAATCGATCCGGTCGGACAAACCTCGGCGCAGAGACCGCAATACATGCATTTACAAATGTCGATGTCGAAATGCGTAAATTGACGCTGCTTGGTCTCTTTGTTCATGTCGATGCCGATCGTGATGCACGAAATCGGGCACACTCTTTCGCAAGCCAGGCAGCCGGTGCAGATATCCAGATCCACCTCGAGAATGCCTCGATAACGACGCGGCAAGGTTTCCTGGATCGGCACTGGGATCTTGTCCGGATACTGAATGGTCATCGGACGGCGAACCAGATGAGAAAAAGTGATCGACATCCCCTCGAAAACCGACTTCACGGTATCCGTAATATTCCGGACGTAGCTCACGACACCCATAATCCCTCTATTCCACTAAATATGCGGTTTGAAGTACAGCTCCGGCCGCGCGCTGCGGATTTGATAGAGCACCCGGTTGATAAAATATCCGAACACGCCCAGAGCGAACACAAACAGCACGACGCTGAAGATCTGACTGCCCTCTGCGCCGAAGATCAGCATCCACACCACCGTGCCCAAAAGGCAAACAAACGATAATGGTACCATATACTTCCAACAGAGCGCCATCAACTGATCAACGCGGACTCGCGGTAGAGTCGCTCTCACCCACATGGCGACAAACACCCAGAAATACGCCTTGAGAAAAAAAACAATGAACTGGAGCACGCCCAAAAACAGCGGATCACTGGTCACCGGCGGGACTTGCCACCCGCCGAGGAAAAGGGTGGTGGCGACTGCGCCGATCACATAGAGGTTGCCCCACTCGGCAAAGAAGAAAAACAAAAACCGCATGCCGCTGTACTCGGTCACATAGCCCGCGACCAGCTCCGACTCCGCTTCGGGAATATCGAAAGGCGTGCGATTGCCTTCGGCCAACGCGGCCGTGAAGAACAAAAAGAACGCCGCGAAAGCAAATGGGTTGTGAAACAAAAACCAATCCCAGGGCGCCCATCCCTGCTTCCCGATGATTCCCTGCAGGCTCAAAGTGCCCGCGATAAAGACGACCGTCAAAACCGCCACCCCGGCAGGGATCTCATAGCTGACGATTTGCGCCGCCGAGCGCATGCCGCCGAGCAGGGACCACTTGTTGTTCGATGCCCAGCCCGCCATCAAAATCCCCACGACGACAAAAGAAGTGACCGCGAGCAGATAAAGAATACCGACATTCAGATCGGCCACCACCAGCTGGCTGCCGAACGGGATCACCACAAACGCGCAGAGAAAGCCGACAAATACAATGTAAGGAGCAAGCGAGAAAAGCCTCCTGTCTGCTGCGGCGGGAATGAGGTCTTCTTTGAGTAGATTTTTAATGCCGTCCGCCAACCACTGAAGAATACCCTGCGGTCCGACCCTGTTCGGTCCGACACGGGATTGCATGCGGGCCCAGACCCGCCGCTCGAGCCAGCTCGTAACTCCGGCAAGCGGCGCCACAAAAAAAGACAGCACCGCAAAGGCGGCGAGAAACATAGCTGCCGCATAAACGATGTCTGTAGGGATACCTTGAAAATACCCTTGTTCAATGAGTCGATCGACAAACGCTTGCATGTACTTCGCCTGTCCTAGCGGTCAATTTCCGGCGCATCCACGTCAAGGCTGCCTATCAGCGCAATCAAATCGGCAACCATGATGCCTTTGCTGAGCTTATCGATAATGCTCATGGCGGTGAACGAACCCGTGCGAATTCGCACCCGGTAAGGGTACTCGCTGCCGTCGCTGACGACGTAATAACCCATGTCCCCGCGCGGCGCTTCGACCCGCACGTAACACTCGCCCGCCGGCGGCTTGAATTTGCGCGCTACCTTGGCGATGGCGGGACCCTTGGGAAGCATTTTGAGGCACTGCCGGACAATCTTGCAGCTCTCCTGCAGCTCGCGCACCCGCACCCAATATCGATCGTAGCTGTCGCCCAGCGCGCCCACGTGTCCGGTTCCCAACGGGATGTCGAATTCCAGTTCGGGATAGACCGAGTATGGAATGTCCCTGCGGATGTCCCAATTGATCCCTGAGCCCCGCAGATTGGGGCCTACGAGATTGTAAGAAAGCGCGTCCTGCTGGCTTACGACCGCCACGCCGGCCAGCCGATTGATAAAAATCTTGTTGTAAGAAAGTAGCCGATTGTATTCGCCGACGATGGGGTCAAAATGGTCGAGGAACTCGGCAATCCGCGTGCAGGTTTCCGGCAGGATATCGTAGCCGACACCGCCGATGCGAATGTAGTTATAGGTCAGGCGGGCCCCGCAAATCTCCTCCATAAGATTATTGACGCTCTCGCGCTCCCGCAGCGCGTGCACGAACGGGGTCATGGCGCCAATATCCTGACCGAATGTACCGATTGAGATGAGGTGGCTTGCGATCCGATTGAGCTCGCAGGCGATCACCCGGCAAAACTCGCCGCGCCGGGTGACTTCCACAGCGCCGAGCTTCTCCGCCGCCATACAAAATCCCTGATTGGCAAACATCGCCGCAAGGTAATCGGCTCGATCCGTATAAGGGACATAGCCGTGCCATGTCACCTTCTCACCGATCTTTTCTATAGAACGGTGCAGGTAGCCCACGTCCGGAATCGCCTCGCTGATGACCTCGCCGTCGGTCTTGACCACAAAGCGCAAGACCCCGTGGGTGCTGGGATGTTGCGGGCCCACGCTGATGGTCATGTCTTCGGTATAGAAACCGCTCTCTTGCTCTACCACAATGTCGTTCATAAATTACCGCAGGAGTTTCTCCACTAAAGGAGCGCGTTCTGTACTGATTCCGTCGTATTCTTCCTGCTCCACATAGTCCTTGCGCAGAGGATGCCCGACCCAATCCTCCGGGAGCATGATCCTCCTCAAGTCGCTATGGCCGTCGAAAACCACCCCGAACAGATCGAAAACCTCGCGCTCGAACCAGTTCGCCACTTTCCAAACGGCCTCGACGGTCCGCACGGTTGGGTTGTCTCGCGGCAAATCGACCTTCAGGACGATTTGATGCTTGTACCGGTATGAATACAGGTGATAAACGACTTGAATCTTCTCTTCCTTGGGCCAGTCGAGCGCGGTTAGGTCCGACAGGACTGCAAACTCGATTCCGCGCTCATCACGCAGGAAGCGGCATATCTCGACGATGGAGGTGGAATCGACAATACAATAGGGCTCCGGCACGTCTCCCTTGAAATCTCGAATCTTTGCGGGAAACTGCTTCTGCAAACTCTCGTATACCGCTGTACACTCCATCCCTACCGCCCCTCAAAAGCGACTTCCGCCGTCCGGGAGGGCCGAACCAGCCACCGTTCGCGCATCATCTTGTCTTGAATGCGCAGCAACCCTTCTGTCAGGGCTTCAGGCCGCGGTGGGCAACCCGGGACATACACATCCACGGGAACAATCTTATCGACGCCCTTGCACACGGAGTACGCCAACTGAAATAGCCCGCCGCAGTTCGAGCAACTGCCCATCGAAATGACATATTTCGGGTCGGGCATTTGATCATAAAGCAGTTTGGTCCGCTTGGCCATTTTGTAAGTGAGCGTTCCTGCGACGATCATCAGATCGGATTGACGCGGCGTAGCCCGTGGAACAGCCCCAAAGCGATCCAGGTCGGCCCGCGGCCCTCCCGTCTGCATCAACTCGATGGCACAGCATGCCAGGCCAAACAGCATATACCACTGCGAGGAAGCCCGTCCCCAATTGAGCAGATCATCGACCTTAGTGGTAAAGACAGTCTCCGGCAACGAATTCAGTAACGGTTTCATATCAGCTCCAAAACTAAGCCTTTCAGGCTCTGACGTTCTTGACCCATTCCAGGTCACCCTTGGCCCAGGAGTAGATCAAGCCGAGAAATAGGATACCAACGAAAATGAGGATTTTGATGAATGCCAGCAGCCCCTCCCCGGTTTCCACCAGGTTACGGAACACAGAGGCAACGGGGAAAATAAAGGCGATTTCCACCTCAAAGATGATAAAGATTAGCGCTACAAGGTAAAACCGGATATTGAAATTGACCCAGGCGCTGCCGCTCGATGGCTCACCGCATTCGTAAGTCGAAAGCTTGCGCACCTGTGGATTATCTGGCCGCAGCAGCTTGCCGATCAGCAGGTTTACCGCCACGAAGCCCAGCCCGATCAGCGTAAAGACCAATACATTAGCAAAGTCGAACAACATCGTAAGTTCCGGAAATTAAATGAGAAGGTCAACTACCTATAAATCATAAATAAACTCGGGAATCAACCAGCATTAAGCCGCGCCAAAGTCCTGTTTGCTATGGCCAACTTGTTTGTGCTAGCTGGCTTGTGAAAGACAGCTTAATAGCCTATGGCACGTAGCATATAGCGGCTTATAGCATATGGCGTATAGCATATGGTTAGGAGTAGGAGTAGAAGGACCATGAGCCATAGGCCACGTGCCATACCCCAGTTGGGAGGGATCATGCAAGTTGAGACTGAACGCAAGATGAAACGCTGGCGCGAGCAGCGGTGGCTCCTGGACCAGGTCATCCAAACCCGCGGTCTCGATTGGGATCAGGGACGCACGGGTAAAATCCTGCGCAACTGCGGTCCCGGCGTGCAAAGCGAACTGCAGGAAATTAGCCGCAGGGTACAGAAGTTCGTCGATATTCCACGCGAGTTCTCTCGCGTGGCTGCGCGCCGCGAAGAGCTGGCAAGACAGAGCGAACAGGCCGGCCATCTGATCGAGGCACGCGATCATTATTATATCGCGGCATGCTTGTACACGAATGCCATGTGGGCCATTTATGAGGACGGCAATCCCAAGCGCATTGCCTGGCAGGAAAGGAAACGCGCCTGCTACGATAAGTTCATCCGTTACGCCGGCCGAGCCATCGAGCGCGTCGAACTCCCCTACGAGGGCAAACTCATTCAGGCCTTGTTGCACCTTCCTTCGGATATGAAAGCAGGTGAGAAGGTGCCTTGCGTGATGTACATTCCCGGCATGGACGGCGTTAAAGAAGACACACCGCTTTATGGCGATTCATTCTTACAAGAGGGCATTGCGGTATTGGCCATTGACGGGCCCGGTCAGGGCGAGACACGGGAACGGGGGCTAAAGTGCACCGCCTCCAATTATGCCGATGCCGGCAAACTGGCATGCGATTATTTAGTCAAACGGCCGGAGATCGACCCCAATCGTCTCGCCGTGATGGGGTCGAGCATGGGTTCGTACTGGGGACCTCGGGTTGTCGCCGAAGAGCCGCGCTTCAAAGCGTGCGCGGTCAGCGCCGTCTGCGTCGAACCCGGTCAATACGCAATCTTCAATATGTCGTCGCCGACCTTCAAGCTCAATTACATGTACATGGCGGGCTACGACGACGAAGCCGCCTTTGATGAGTTCGCCAAGACGCTTACTCTGCAAGGCATTGGCGCAAAGATCAAATGCCCATACATGATCGTGGCCGGAGAAGACGACGAGCACTGCGACATGAAATTCGTGTACGAATTGATGGAGCAAATCCGGGCTCCGAAACTCCTCGTCGTTTACGAAGGTGAGAGACACTCCATCCGCAATCCTCGCGGCCGCACTCTGCTCACCAACTGGCTTATCGATCGGCTGGCCGGTAAACCATTCACGTCAGAGAAGATCTATGTAGAGACAAGCGGCAGGGAGATTCACACGCCGTACTGAGATGACACGAGCCTTGAAGCCCTCGTGTGTTCCAATCGTGCCAACAGTTTCAGTCGTTCCAATCGTGGTGAACGATTGAACGGCTTGTTTTGAGGTTTTTGCAAGCTTTGACCCATGCGCATAGCCTATGGTGACCTGATCGGTGGATTGAGCGGCGACATGTTCGTCGGCGCTCTTCTGGATCTCGGTCTTCCACTGTCGACACTCAAGTCGGAACTCAAGAAGATTCCCACGCTCGAATATCGGCTCGCGGCACGCAAGAAAGCCGTTCACGGCATCCGCGCGACTCAATTTCGCGTCACTTGCCCCCCCCAACGCTCCGAGCGCGCATGGTTGAAGATTCGCGACTTGATCGAGCGCAGCAGGCTTCATCCCGACGTCAAGCTTACGGGCATCGAAATCTTCACGCGGCTCGCCACAGCCGAAGGGAAGATTCACGGCGTATCGCCGGACCGAGTTCATTTTCACGAAGTCGGCGCCACGGATTCAATCGTCGACGTTATGGCGGCAGCCATCGGTTGCCGCGAACTCGAGATCGACGCAATCCACTTCTCCCCGGTTCCTTTGGGGCGGGGTGTGACTCGAAGCAGGCATGGACCGCTCCCGTTGCCCGGGCCTGCAACCCTCGAGCTTCTGAAAGGAATCCCCGTGCAAGGAATCAGCATTGAGGGGGAAACGGTTACGCCGACGGGGGCCGCGATTATGAGCGCGTTGGCTCGCGGTTTTGGCAACCAACCGCCCATGACAGTGGCAAAGATCGGTTACGGCGCGGGAGAAAAAGAATTCCTGGACCGGCCCAACGTGTTTCGCTTGATCGTTGGGTCGAACGAAACGGGGCTGCACCAGGAAGAGATGCTCGTCATGGAGACGAACATCGACGATATGAATCCTCAATTATACGATCACGTCATGGATCGCCTTTTCACAGCAGGCGCGCGCGATGTGTTTCTATCGCCGGTCCAAATGAAAAAAAATCGCCCCGGAACGTTGCTCACTATCATCTGCGAGGCACCGCGCCGCCGCGCGCTCGAAAAAGTCGTCTTCGAGGAGACCTCAACGATTGGGGTCCGCTCTTATCCGGTCAGCCGCACAATTCTCAAGCGCGAATCTAAAAAACTAAAAACCCGCTTCGGAGAAGTGACGGTGAAAATCATCGAACAACCTGACGGCAGTAAGCGGGCCGCCCCGGAATATGACGATCTCAAGCACATCGCCGTGGCGAAAAACATTCCACTCGGAAAGTTACACGACGAAATTATGCGTATCCTCGGCAAGTAGGATGAAAGTCCCGGGTCCCAGGCGTCCTGTCTCGTGTTCCCCGGCTCTTGTGGCCGTTCCAATCGTTCCAGAGGTTCCAAACGTACCAAACGTAAGCGCCGGCGTTCACACTCGCATCAACAGCGCCGCGACTCGAGCACCGGTGGCCGCTCGGATTGCCGCGGCGTACATCCCGACCTGTCGTCGATAAGCCCGTTCATTGCCGCGGAACTCTTCGTCCGTTTTGAAATCTATCACGATCCACTCGCCGGCTTGCTCAAACGCTAGATCGACTACGCCCTCGACGAGCACACCGTCCGAGTCGCGCCACGTCACGGGCGCTTCACGACGACACCGACCTTTTTGCGCGGCAGCGCGCGCCTCGCTCAAAAGGGCATGCGCGAGAGCGCCGCTCACGCTTTCCGATGCTGCAGCAATTTCTTCTTTAGTTGCGCTCAGTATACGGCCATGAGTGGTTGCGACACGTGTGATTGTGCTCAGATCGCCATCCAACGGTACACTGGCAAGAACAGCGTGTACGAGAGTACCGAGACGACGGCCTGACGGCCGGTTAGCCGCGCGCCGGAGCTCGACAACCTCCACGGGCGGAAGCTGTGAGTCTGGAGATTCTTTCGCCGCGGTTTTTGCCAACTCCGTGACGGTTTGCACGGGAGTCGAGCTTTGACTACCGGCCGCAACAACTTGCTGCCGTCGCTCGCGCCAGGACTTGTAAGCGACAAGGCCTGATTCGACCACATCCGGCGCGACGTCCCTCACGATCAGCTCTGGCCGCCGGATGCCGATCGGCGCCTCCGCGCCAAGTCTCAGCACGCGTGGATCCCACCAGACAACAGAAAACCCGGACGGGTCGGAAGAAGCTGTTCTAAGCACGTGAAGACCGGGAGAAACCGTACCCGTTCCAGCGCTTCCACCAGGGCGGACCAACACGGAATCTTTTGATTTAAACTCCACACAGCCGGCCGCTTGAATTTGCTGTCGCCGCGCTTCCTTCGACGGATAGACCGCCGCGTTCAAAGGCTCGATCCAACCTCCCCTCTCCTCATCGCCGACTGCCGGGATCACAAGTAGGTCCCGCGCGCGCGTCGCCGCAACGTATGCGACGCGCATTCCCTCCGCCTCATCACGCCCCAGTTCTTCATCTTCGTGCTCGAGCAAATCGGCCGGTGCGCATCCTGCGATCCGTAGCGCGCACACGCGGCGGGCGGAATCGATATACCGGCTTGCGTTGGCGGCGCGCAGTTTCGCCGTCATATCCGCGAGGATCACGACCGGGAACTCCAGCCCTTTGGCTTTGTGGACCGTCATCAAGCGCACCCCGTCGCTGCCTTCCTCGAGGATGGGCGCCTCGCCAGCTTCGCCGCTCTCGGCCTGCTTACGCAGCTCATCAACAAACCCGCGAAACGAGATGCCGCCTTCCGCCTCATACCGGCGCGCCAAATCGCCCACATGCGCAACATTGGCGAGCACCTGCTCTCCGCCGTGCTCGAGCGCAAAGCCGACGTGCGCGCGAGTGGCTTCGAGCAGTGCGGCAATCGTCGTTATCACGGGCACCCGATTGCGCGAGCGATGAAGCGCTTGCAGCAGCTTCAGAGCCTCAACAATGGGAGCGAGATTGGGTGGAAACTTATCCGGCAGACGAAAAGGATGTAAGCGACCAATCCTATGACGATATTCGAGCAGCTCTTCCTCGCCAACCGCGAACAAAGACCCGCGCAGCGTTGCAAACGCCGACAGCTCGTCTTCCGGCCACTCGATAGCGGCGAGTGCCGCGCGCAGCGTCTCGATCTCTGCGCGATTATGAAAGGAGCGTCCCCCGACCAACAGATGCCCAATGCCGCGCGCTTCCAGAGCCTCGACGTACGGCCGCGTCACATCCTCCTGGTAGCTGATGAAGCGACGGAACAGTAGGCAAATATGGCGGGCCTGGATCGGCACCAGATGCTCCGTCTCGCCCGGCCTGAATCCGCGAGCCACCGTGGGTGCCAGCCGTGCTCCCGGATCCGAAGCGTTCATTCCTCGCATTTTTGCCCCCTGCGTGGATACCGGCGTGCCGCCGCTTGCATAAGAGGAATCTCCCGCTACTTTCCCCTTTATTGAAGGGGGATACAGGGGGATTTTGGTAGGGAATGCGTCATCGTTCGCTGCTGGCCGTTCGGAAACTTTCCAACCGCTCTCCGTGATGAGCCAGTCGATAAAAGCGCCAACAGCGTCGGGAAGCGACTTCTCAATTGCAGAGTTGGCGACTCTTCGGTAGCCGTACGGCTCGGGCACAGGGAGCACAACAACAGACGGCTGTGTTTCAACATCGCCACGAAACGGCTCGAGCGGCACATGTGCTGCTTGCATGGTGTCGTGGTCGCGAATCATCACCGACTCAAAGGCCGCATTGATGGCACACTGGATGTTCGGACGGGCGCGAAAACTGGTCCGCAATGTTATGCGCCTTGCGCCCGCTGCTTCGAGCATGTCGTAGACGCTCTGATAGATGCCCACATCGGCGCGCCGGAAGCGGTAGATGGATTGCTTCGGGTCACCCACCAGAAAGAGTTTTCCGGGAACGGAGCGAGTTTCACGCCAATTCGTCTGAGCCGGATCGTCCGCGGCCAGCAGCAACAGGATCTCGGCCTGCAATGGATCGGTATCCTGAAACTCATCGACAAAAATTCGCCTGAAGCGCCGCTGAAAATCCAACCGCACCTGGCGGTCATCTCGGATAAGATCTCTGGTCTTGAGCAGGAGATCGAGAAAATCGAGCGCGCCCGCCTTTGCTTTTGCTGTTTCATAGGCGCTTACACAGCCGCGCAGTTCCTGGCGCAGCGCCGCGGCTAAATCGGCATTGGCGTCCGTCTCGAAAGCCATCAGAGCGTCTTGCAGATTTTCGCGCGCACGCCACACATCTTCACGCCGGACCCCATCGCGGTATTCCCTGCCACTCCCTTTGCGCGCTTCTTGAAAGTTGCGGTTGTGGCTCAGCTCGATCAGGCCCGCCTCGAGTCGGTCGTAATCGCGCGGCGCAACCGACTCGGTGCGCCGGATCTCTTCTGACAGCTTCCTGGCCGCCCAACTATCCATATACAGGCTGTCACGCGCATCGCCGGGCGGCTCCAAAAAGCCGGTAAAACCGTTCAAGAGCTGAACCAGATCGTCGACCCGAGAGCAACGTTCGAAGGACGGGCGCTGCCAGTCTCCGTCGAAATCACGCCATTGGATCAGACCCCAGCCTGCCCACCGCAATCGATCCACCGGGCCGTCGCCGCCCTCGGCTTGAACCCCAAAACCGCCAAACGCGGGACGGCGGAGCGAGCGCCTGACGCCTGCGCCACGATTGGCCAGCTGGCCTTCTATCCACTGTTGGAAGGCTTCATCGTACATGTGCGCCGCCTGCGCTTCGGTAAGCACCCTAAATAGCGGATCGACACCCGCTTCGACCGGCCGCTCACGGAGAAGATCGGCGCAAAAGCCGTGAATGGTGCTAACCTGCGCCTCCTCGAGCCTAGCGAGGGAGCGGTCAAGCCTTTCACGCTCTATGGCTCCCTCTCGAGATGATCCTCTTGCCTCTTCGAGGGCCTCGCGCAGACGTAGCTTGAGCTCACCGGCGGCCTTTTCCGTGAATGTAACCGCTACAATCCCGGTCACCTCGGCTCGGCCGGTTTCAATAACCCGCACGACGCGGCGCACCAGCTCGGTGGTTTTGCCGGTGCCGGCGGCGGCTTCTACAACAAGTGTATCGTCGAGCGCCGTCACAATCTGGTCGCGATCGGCCTGATCGGCAAGCGGTTTCATGACCGTCCTCCCAAGTCGATCAGATCCGCTACCGGCCCCGGTCGTCGGTCTCCGGTCCGTCTTCGACGTTTCATGGTCGTCCCCTCAACTCGATCAGATCAGCTATCTGCTCGCGTGATTTGCGCAGTGCCCGGCGCTCCTGATTGGGACCACAGACCGTTAAAAAGTCACAGAATGCGCAGGCCTTTTCCGCGGGCGCCGGCGGCAGCATGCCAAGCTCCACTGCACGATCGATAATTTCCAGCGCTTCGATGCCCATCCGTCGGCTCCGCTCGTTGATGGGAACATTGTGTTCGGTGAACCCGCCCCCGGTCGTGCAGTACGAAAAGCGCGCGCTCTCCACGGTCCACCCGGTCGCCGCTTCGACAGCCAGGCTATAGATCACCGGCTGGAGCTGCTGGCCACGGCCGATGATCGAGCCACGCTCGGAACGATTCTTCGATGTCTTATAGTCTGTGACTCTCAGAATTTTGGTACCGGGCTTGCGCTCAATCAGATCGATGGCGCCGCGCAGAATAAATCGGCCGTCGATGGCGATCGGCTCGGACCGGCTGTTGGGGTCGCGCCCGGGCCCGTCGCGCAGGCCGAACGCAAACTCAAACAACCAAGGATCCCATTCCGTGTTCCGCGCGAGATCCCGAGCCCAGATGTGCAGGTCGGTGCGGATGCTCGTTATCTCGTCTTGCCAAACGCGCTGCACCGCAGGCGCGAGCAGCTCCGCATAGTTCGCGGCGACGCGCGTTAACGTGGCGTCGAGGACCTCGGTCAAGATATCCGTCGGTGTCGTTGCGATCGCCATGTTTTGCTGCTGCAGAGCTCGGAAGAACTCGGCCAGCACCTCATGAAACAAGCTCCCCTTCGTGAGCGGGTCGATGCGCTCGAGCGGCTCAGGCTCCTCGAGCGGTTCGAGACGATAGATCGCCGACAGGAGGAATCGATAAGGACAGTACGCGTAGTTTTGCAGCGCCGAGACGGAGTACGGGCGAGCGCCAAGCCGCTGCGAGTCAAGAAATGGTTTTGTCGACTCGGTAACTCGGACCAGCCCATCGTACGGCGACCATGGCTTTCTCGCGCGCGCCCACCGCTCGGTGGCAGACCGCCGCACACATTCGTTTAGCCGGAGCATATAATGCGCGTATCCTTTTACGTCCTTTTCGCTCCGCATCAAAAGCCGCAATACTGAGAGATCGTGCTCAAAATCGTCGATGGCGTCGTTGGGGCGCTGAGGCGCCGGCCATGCAAGGCTCGCGTTGGCTTCTTCGGAAGCTTCAAGCTCGAGCCGTTGATGGTCCGGGATGCGGCCAGTTACGGCCCGCACGACTTCGAGCGCATAGAAAGACGGCACTCGCGCGCGGGCCTCCGCGGTCTCGATACGCGGAAACGAGACATACAAGCATTCCGTCGCAACGCCGAGCGCCAGCCGGAGCAAGAGCCGTTCATGCTCGGCCCGGTCCCCTTGCAGCGCCAGCGTGCGGGGAATTTCACGGCGCAGATCGTCCAACAGGAGCGGATCCTCGCGCACCTTTTGCGGAAACAGCCGCTCGGCCATTCCCGGCACGAAGGCGACGCGGAAAGCGCGGCCGCGGACTTGGTCGGGGCTGCAAACGAAAACCCGCCCGTACCGATTCGGGGGCGGCTCCACTTCCAGTGCTGCCAAGCGATCGGCAAGCACGTCACGCACTTCGGCCAGGGTCACCGCTCCGACCGCGGCCATGGGACGTAAATCGGCAAGGACCCGCAGCACGAACTCTGGGCGCCTGAGCACCTGCAGCGCAAACTCCTCGAGGCGGTGAAGCCAATCGCCCCACGTCACCTGCTTGGGCCAGGCCGCCATCTCTTCGATGAGCGGCAACACGAACGCGCGGAGGTGCGTAAGGTTCTGCCGCTCGCGCTCCAGGCGCGCGATGCGCGGCGAGTCCGGTTGGTCGCAGACCAGCTCGCGGATCTTTACCTCGTATTCCGCCGCCAGTCCGTTCAGTCGTCGCGCCCAGCGATCGCTGCCGCCGATGACAGCGGATTCAACAAGCAAGCTTTCCCACTTCCATGGCGCCCTCAGCGCTCCCGCGACCACAGCCTCATCGCCATTCGTGTTGATCGCGGATTGCGGGTCATTACCATCATCGATATCGCCGGATTCGTCGGGCGCGCGGTCCGCGAGGACACCGAAAACATCGTCGCGTGAGGCCGCCCAAGTTGAATCGCCGGATCCAACCGGCGCCTTGCCGGAGTCGTCGAGCGAAGGAACTTGGGCGAGCGAAAGGTATTCGGCAAAACGCTTTGCGGAGAAATTTTCGATTGCACAACTCAGGATCGCGAGAAAGGCGCGACCGGCAGGATCGGGACGGCGGGTGCCGCGATCAAAGTACGCCGGGATCCTGGCCCGAGCAAGGGCATGTTCTAACAGCCCGACGTACTGCTGGGTCGAGCGGATGACGACTGCCATCTCATCGATGCGCACCCCGCGTTCGGCTTGTTTCAGGATGCGGCGCGCGATTTCGACGCATTCGCGCCCTTCTCCGGGCGCCGAAAACCACACCAGCTCGCCGGTGCGTGCTCTCTCGGGCGGCGGGTCCGTAGAAAAAAGATAACGCGCCAGCTGCGTCAGATCGTTCTGCTCGGCTTCCTCAATGACCTCCACGCGCACGCCGCGGTTGCGCAATTGCTTCAGCGCGGCAGCGTCCCCTGCCGGCACCGTAATCAGCGCCTGCGGCGACTGTTGGATGAGCGTCCAGAGAAACTGTGCTTCAATTGCAGATTGAAAAGGGACATCGAGCAGCAACAGCGGCATCGGCAACCGACCGGTCACGGGCGAGCCCAGCGCCCTCGTTGCCGTCTCGAACAATGAAGCCCGATCGCTGGCTCCCGCATCGCCGAGAAGCGCGTCAACCCGATCGAGCAGAGCGGCGAGATCAGTGCCGCTGCGCGGCAGTCGGACCAAATCATTGCTAGCTACACCGGCAAGTCTCAAGTCCAACAGCGTACGCGCCAGCGCCTTCGGAAAGCCCGGCGTCTGGGAAACGGGCGAGAAATACTGAAGCGCGCCGTCGCTCCGCGCTTCGAACGTCGCGCGGGTCGCGACCGCTTCGTGGCCCAAAATGGTAGCGGGCGCGCGTTCACAGGAGGCCAGTTCCAGGAGGGCCAGCCGGGCCGCAAGCTGAGTGAAAGAGAGCCGGTGCAGCCCAAAGGTCGCTCCTCTTTCGAGAGCAATGGCGCGCGCGAGATCGTCCACCGAGCCTCGCGAAGCCCCCAAAAGGAGCACCTCGGCGCCCGGTTCGAACTGCTCCACAAAGCGCCGCGCCTCAGTCAGGCGTATCGCCGCCGACCCCGACTGAACGGCCCTTACATTCGACTGGTTAGTCATCCATCGTTTACCGAGGAGAACGCGAAAAACCTATCACACTCCGGCTGGCGGGTCACTCACGGCGGCAAAACCCACGTTCAAGATGATTGACATAACATCTCGTTAGAGCATACAAGAACCTCAGAGTAACGCGGCATGCGTACTATGTGAGAAAAGATCCCCGCTCCTGCGCGCCCGCAGGCTTATGGAAACCTGACAAGCGTTGCTCCGATTGCGATTCGCCGAACGCGCGCGTATTGCGGCTAACAATTTACAAAGTGAGGAGACGTTCCTATGTTGACGCTGTATTTCAGTCCTGGCGCATGTTCCATGGCCTCTCACATTGGTCTTGAAGAAACCGGCACCCCTTACGAGGTGAAGCCGATCCTGCTCGCCAAGGGAGAGCAGAGAACCGGGGAATATCTAAAGATCAACCCGCGAGGTAAGGTACCGGCGCTCAACGTTGACGGCAAAATCCTCGTCGAGAACACGGCGATACTGACTTACCTCGCAAGCCGGTTCCCAGAAAAAAAGCTGATGCCGGCCGATCCGGTCGAGGCCTCGCGCTGCATTTCCAATATGTGCTGGTTCTCCAGTATCGTGCATCCCTCGTACCAGCGCGCGATGCGGCCCGAGCGTTTTGCCGACGGCGAAGCAGCTCAAGCCGCAGTCAAGGAGACGGGACGAAAATCGTTCTGGGCAAACTGCCAGGAAATCGATTCGATGTTGCAGGGAAACGAGTGGATCATGGGCAGTCAGTACACGGTCGTTGATCCGTACGCGCTCGTTTTCTACGGCTGGGGGCTGCGCGGCGGATTTCCCATGCACGAGCTCAGCGCCTACACCGCATGGCGCGAGCGCATGCTAAAGCGCCCGACCGTGCAAAAGATCCTGGAGAGGGAGCAGAAGGTCTCGACACAGTAGCGCGTTTTTGGTGATCTCTCCACTTATATTCCCTTCAGCCGGCGCGACGGCGAATGCCGCCTCGATCGACGGCGCGGCATCCTCGGAGAGCACGATGAGTTCCACCACACCCCCTGATTTAGAGCGGATGAGAATCGATCACATCGGCAGTCTGGTCCGGCCCCCGACCGTCAAAGAAGCTTTCCGCCGCTACGATCACGGCCAGATGGCACACGAAGAACTTTGCCGTGTCCAGGACGAGGCCATTCGCGACGTGATCACGAAACAAGAGGCGCACGGGCTTCCGGTAGTAACCGATGGTGAATTTCGCCGACGCAACTTTCAGGAAAGCTTCTCCGAGGCGGTCACCGGATTTGGGGTCGGCAAGAACACGGGCCTCTATTACGAGCAGCGCCGGGTCAATCTGAATCCGCTGGAACGAGCGGAACAGAACTTCGATGAAGCCGGCCCGGCAATCATTACCCGCAGGCCGGCGGTGGAGCGGCTGAAACTGGCGCGCAACTTCCCGCTGGAGGAATTTTCTTTCTCTGAGAGCGTGACAACTAAACCGGTCAAAGTGACGATCATTGGACCGGATCGGATCGCCCAGCGTTTCAAATGGGAAGCATCGACAGCCGTCTACAGAGACCTCGATGATTTTGTCGCCGACGTCGTGGCCATCGAAAGGCGCATCATCGCCGACCTGGTAAAAGCCGGTTGCCGTTACATCCAGATTGATGCGCCGGGTTACACCGCTTATGTCGACCCAATCTCGTTGGATCGAATGCGTTCACGCGGCGAAGATCCCGAGCGCAATCTGGCGCGCTCGATTGAAGCGGATAATGCCCTTATCGAAGGCTTTCCTGGCGTAACCTTCGGCATCCATATTTGCCGCGGCAACGCCCGCACCATCGACCCTGAAACCGGCAAGCTGGTACCACAGTGGCACCGTGAGGGTCACTATGACCTCATCGCGGAACGGTTATTCACCGGACTCAAACATCAACGATTGTTGCTCGAATACGACAGCGAACGAGCCGGCGGGTTTGAGCCTTTGAGTTTCGTGCCGAAAGACAAGACGGTTGTATTGGGTCTGGTCACGACTAAAAGTGCCGAGTTGGAGACGCTCGATGAGATCGAGCGTCGCGTTGACCAAGCGTCTCACTACTTGCCGCTGGAACAGCTGGCGTTGAGCCCCCAGTGCGGTTTCGGCGGGCTTGATTCCAAAGCGATGAGCGAAGATGAAATGTGGCGCAAGCTCGACTGCATCGTCGAGACGGCCGCGAAAATTTGGCGCGAGCCGCTCGTTTGAACAATCTTACCTGCGATGAGCTTCCCTAGAGTTTTCTTTCCATGCCGCGCACTAACGGAGCTGTTTTTCGTTTAAAGGCCTGGACGCCCGCTGACGCTCTCACTTGCGAAAGAGCTGCTTCAGACGGTTTACCGTTTCGGGGCTGGCCTGCATGACTCTCCGGGACATCGCGGCGACCTTTTCGCCGTGGAGAGGATTCGGCGGCACTCCCAGCATGCGCACAGCTTCCGAGGTGGCCTTTTCGTCCGTCAAGGCCCTCATGAATGCGTCGTGCAAAATCTGCACTCGATCCTCGGGAATTCCAGGCGGTGCGAGAAAGATCCAGTGCATGTCAAAACCGGTCAGCACGGTTTCAACCAGTTCCCTCGTCTCCTGGGGCGCGCGCACCTCATCCATGACCTCCCAGATGGTTGGCACGTTAGGCAATCTTGGGTCGCGCTCCCTGCCCGTCTGCAAAAGTACCTGGTCAAACCCTTTTTTGCGCCAGCTAACGAACGGCTCCCTGCCCATGTAAGGATCCACGCTCATCATTCGGGCATGCAGCTCGCCTCGCTCGACGGCCACGTCAATGTCACTACCGCCCGGATAGCCGGCAATCACATTCAGGTTAAAGCCGAGATCATCCCGCAGGATCTGAAGAATGACGCCGTCGACAGCCGCCAACGTGGTAACTCCGACAAATACCGGCTCCTTGACTTTACGCAGATCGTTCCATGATTTCACGGGCAAATCGGCCCTGGCGTAAATCAGCTGGCTCGTCGGATTGGCGACGCCGATGAAGGTAAATCTCGGCCAATCGAATTTGATCCCCGGCATGCCCACCAGCTGCCCCAAATACTGGCCGCCTTGAATCGTTCCAAAGCTAAGCCCGTCGGGCTTGGCGACGCCGTAGATATAATTTGCCGCTATGACCCCGCCACCACCAGGCATGTTCTGCACGATCATGGAAGGGTTCCCGGGGATGAAGCGCCCCATGTGGCGGGCCAGATGACGGGCCCTGAGATCAAAGAACCCTCCCGGGCTCAGGCCCACGATGACGCGGATCGTTTTGTCCTTGTAAAAGGGTTCGGCAGCGAACACCGAGCTGGAAATCAGTGCTGACAGTGCGAAGAAGATTGTTAGGAATGCTGCCCGGAAAGAACCACTGCGAAAGCCGATAAGCATCTTCATGGCGCCCTCCAAGAATTTATTTACAAGTCTCAATTAGTCATTCATCACAGCGATATGGGCCTTGTCAAGGTAGAGCGGTCGTTAAAATGTACACGGTTCCAGCTCACCTTCGGGTTGTGCAAGATGTTTAAACAGTTCAACCGCTGTGCTTCGTTCAAATCGGTTGTGGGAGAAAAGACGCCGAGAGCTGTCCAGGCCGCGTGATTGACGCCGTTGTCTGCACTGGTCCTTCACCGCCCATGAATGATTTCGACGCTCGGTGCTCACTAAAGCTACATCGTGCTGGTTTTCGGTTGACCCAGCCCCACGTTATCGGATATGACCGCCGAAAAGCTGGCCATGGGGGTCCGCCGACGCCGCACGTAATATTCGGCGACTGTTGCTCCACGACCAGGAATTGAGCGACAGCACTTCAACATTCGGAGGAACGATCAAATGGACTGGAACGAAGCACTCCCGTTGCTGCAGGAAAACCATACCGGTGTCGCAGTCACCATCACGCCAAACGGGCGGGCACAGTCGACCGTCGTCTCGACGGCAGTGCTGGATGATAAAGTTGGATTCGCGTCGCGAAGGAACACGGTGAAGGTCAAGAACATCCAGCGCACAGGTCGAGCCACTGTCACGGTGATCAAGCTCGACACCCGGCGCTACGTCACCGTTGAGGGCGCGGCCACGGTAGAGCCCTGGCAAAACACACCGGCGCATATCAAGCGCCTGAAGGATCTCTACGTTGCACTGGGCCGAGCACCCAAAGGCGACGAGGAGTTCGCCGGGCAGATGCGGAATGAAGAGCGAAGCCTGGTTCTAGTTACCCCCGAGCGCCTCTACGGCAGCCTCAGACAAGGCACCTAGAGCTGCTTCGCACCGCTTGATCTTTTGTCTACTCTTCTTCCAACTCTGGGTAGTGGCGGAAAATGCCTTGCCCATTGAACGGCAGGCGCCGCGGCGAGCGAAGATAGGCGGCTATTCGGGGACGCGTCATGACGCTGTCGTGTAACGTCACCAGTCGGGGGTGCTGCGGCTCAAGCCGCGCCATCGATTTGGGAAAGGCGTACCGTAAGCCTTCGAGCATCTGGAAGAGCGAGAGATCGACATATGCCGCCTTTTTACCGAAAACAAAGCCGCCGCTCGTGCTCTGTTTGAGGACCCTTTCGAAATAGCCCATGAATTTGGGTATGCGGTTCGCGGCGAAATGTGCGCCGCGCTTCTTCGCTTCCTCCTTTTGTTCCTCGTAGTAAAGCGAGTTTGCGATCGGGTGATGTGTCTGGCCGGTTTCATACAGCCAATCGGCTACAGTCAATTGCAGCTGATGGGCCCAGATACGGCTCGCTTCGCTTTTGGGTACGAGACCCAACCGAGGACCGAGGAACTGGAGGATGTTGGCGGTTTGCGAGATAAGGAGCTTGCCCGCTTTCAGAAACGGCGGGGCGAACGGCGGATGTTCGAGGGACGGGTCCTCGAGAAATTTGACAATTCCGGGCCGGCCGAAGTTCGGATCGCGCGCGACGTCGATGTAATCAGTCCCGGCATCTTCCAGTGCCAAACGAATGAACTCACCGCGGCCCTGGATCGCTGGTTGGTAGTATAGTTCATAACGCATAAGAGTCCTCCCAAGACGCTTGATCCAACTCGTCCAGAAGAGTAGCTGCAATGCGTGGTCAAAGAAAGGGCTGGGCTCAGGTGAGAGCGGCCTGTTGCGCTCGATGCAAGTGCCCAGGCGGGCTCGACTTCCAAAGTATCGGCAACGAAGAATTGATGGGGAAAACGCTAGGATCCCAGTGCTTTTCTCAGCAGGACAAATGCTTCGAGCTGCGCGGCATTGGACAAGATTTGACCGTCTTCAGCTTGATACAGGCTGCGTTGGGCCTCGAGCAAAGTGAGGTAATCGATGGCGCCAGCGTCGAAACGGGCTCTGGCGATGGCGTAGGCGTTATGCGCTTCTTTGACAGAGTCGAGAGACAGCGCGGCTTGCTCGGTGGTTGTTCTGATCGCGGCGAGCGCATCTTCGACTTCTCTAAATGCCACCAGCACAGTTTTCTGGTAGTGCGCCGCCAACTCTTTCTGGCGCGCGGTGATGTTCTCGAGATTTCCCGTCAGCCTGCCACCACTGAATATCGGCGCCAGCACGTTCGATGCAAGCGAAAGTGCGGTGACGGCCGGATGACCGAGCGCCGCAGCGATACTGGCATCGGTGCCGAGCGTAAGCGACGGGAAAAACGCCGCCCGCGCGCTTCCGATGTCGGCATTCGCGGCTAACAAATTGAGTTCGGCGCCCGCGATGTCAGGCCTTACGGTCAAAAGATCGGCCGGCGGCGTAAGGTTCACTTCCGGCAGGCTCAACGCGGAAAGATGCGTCTGCGGAGCAGGGACATTTTTCGGCGTCTCTCCCAGAAGAATCGCCAGCGCGTGGAGCGCGGTGGCTCGTTGCTCGTTCAGGTTAGCCAGTGTCGCCCTAAAGTTGTTGACAATCACCCGCTGTTGCGACACCTCGAGGCCCGAAACCGTGCCGGCGCGGTAACGCGCTTCGATGATCCGCAGAATCTCTTCGGCGTTCTGAGCATTATTCGTTGATATGCGAATGCGCTCGTCGAGAGCCAGTATATGCGTGTACAAAATAGCGGTATCCGCGCTGAGAATGAGACGGAGGGCCTCGAAGTCATGTTGCCTCGCATCGGCGCGGTAGCTCGCCGCCGCTTTTTGAGCGCGGTTTCTCCCCCAGAGGTCGAGTTCGTAGCTTATACTCCCGAGTCCTCGCGCTGCACTGGCGTCACCGGCCTCCTGATAAGTTCGTGACGTGGCGCCGCCAGCCTGGACAGCGGGATAGAGCGGCGCGCCGGCCATCCTGGCCTGAGCGCGCGCCTGATCGATTCGATGCAAGGCGGCTTCGAGATCGAGATTCTGCGCCAGAGCGACCTTCATCACGCGATTCAGCTCATCGCTGCCCAATTCCTCCCAAAAGGGCCGGCCGTTCTTGCCTGGCATGTAACCGGCGGCACTGCTCATGCTCCACTGCTCAGGTATGGTTATTTGGGGCCGCTGGTAAGCCGGCGCCAGGCTGCAGCCTGAAATTGCCAACGAGATCAAGATTATGGGCACAAACCAGTTCCGCATCGAGGTCACTCCGAAGCCAATGCAATCACAGGATCGAGCCGGGCGGCCTTACGAGCAGGCAAGTAGCCAAAGACAAGCCCGGTGGCCGCGGCGCAGGCAAACGCCAACACCGCGGGTGTGATGGAGAAAACCACGCTCATCCCGCTGTAGCGCAAGAGCAAGCCCGCCACGATGCCGAGGCCAATGCCCAAAACACCCCCCGCGGCGCACACTACAGCGGCTTCGATATTGAACTGTAAAAGGATATCGCGCATGCGCGCGCCGGTTGCCATACGTATACCGATCTCGCGAGTGCGCTCGACGACACTTACCAGCATGATGTTCATGACGCCGATGCCGCCGACAAGAAGCGAGATCGCCGCCACCGTGCCCAACAGTAGCGTGAAAGTATTTTGCGTCTCCATCGCTGCCTGGAGAATGGATGCCATGTTGCGAATACTAAAATCTTCCGCGCGGTGCCGTTCGCGCAGTAAAGCCTCGACCTGAGCCTGCGTCACATCAATGTGCGACGTATCCGCGACTCTAATGGTAATGCTCCCCAAGTGGCTTTGACCGAACAGCCGGATCAGTGCCGTGCTAATCGGCACAAAAAGAACGTCATCCTGATCGCTGCCGGTCGGCGAGGCGCCTCTTTCCGTCATGACGCCGATGACCAGGAACGGCACGTTCTTTAGCAAGATATATCTGCCTATAGGATTTGCGCCATCTGTGAAAAGCGTCCGCGCAACCGTGCGGCCCAAAACCACGACCGGCGCATAGCGATGCATGTCTTCGCCGTTGAAAAACTGACCCTCGGCCACGCTCCAGTTGCGGGCGGTGGAAAAATCCTCGCCCGTGCCCTGCACGGATGTTTGGTAATCCAGGTTACCGTAGCGCACCGTCATGCGGCCGCTGCGCTCAGGCAGAGCGCTTTCGACGTTTGGCAGCGCCCTGATTGCGGCGGCATCTTCAGGCACTAGCGTGACGACATCACCGCGGATGCCAGCGCCTCCGGGGCGGACCAGCATCAGATCGGCGCCAAACGCATTAATCCGATTGAGCACGGTCTGGCGACTGCCTTCGCCCACGGCGAGCATCGCGACCACCGCCGCCACTCCGATAATAATGCCGAGCAGGGTGAGAACGGTGCGGAAGAGGTTGACACGGAGAGAGCGCCAGGCGGTTACCAGCGCTTCTTGCAGGCTCGTGCCGAAACTAACTCCGTACTCAGACTGTCGAGTATCTTCTTGGATAGATCCAGTGAGCGGTTTTCCGGCTGATCCGCTGTCTTCGGCGATCCGCCCGTCTTGAATATGGACAATGCGGCTTGCGTGGCGGGCCACGTCGGGGGCATGGGTAATAAGAATAATGGTGCGGCCCTCGGCATGCAGCATTTTGAGGAGCGCCAAGACTTCCGCGCCGCTCTTGCTGTCGAGAGCGCCAGTGGGCTCGTCGGCCAGAATGACCGGCGGATCGTTGACCAGCGCTCGCGCCACCGCCACACGTTGTTGCTGTCCTCCGGAGAGCTCGGCCGGACGATGGTGGCGACGATCAGCGAGCCCGAGCCGCTCCAGCAGCTCGGCGGCGCGCTCCGACCGTTTACGTTTCGGTAGCCCGGCATAGACGGAAGGAATTTCAATATTTTCTCCCGCCGTCGCAGTAGGAAGCAAATTGTAACGCTGAAAAATGAACCCGAAAGTTTCCCGCCTGAGCGCCGCCAAGTTGTCCGGCGCAAGATCGGCCGCTTCACGACCGCCGACAAGGTAACTTCCTGATGTCGCGCGATCGAGGCAGCCGATGATATTCATGAGCGTCGATTTGCCGGAACCCGATGGCCCCATGATGGCGACGAACTCGCCGCGATAGATTGTCAGTGAAACGCCATCGAGGGCGCGCACCGTAGTATCACCGTTCTCGTAATGCTTGTGAATCTCTTTCAGCTCAAGGATCTTGTGGTTCACAGCTGCGGTCCTCGAGTGAAGCGAGCGGTGTTGCTCCCGCGTGCAGCATTGGCCTGTCCTGCGGTAGGACCGGTCGGTCGATTCAGCAGAATTATTTCGCCCGGCTCGAGGCCATCCGTGACTTCCGCCTGCGCGCGCGTCTGCAAGCCGACATGGATAATGCGTTGTTCGCTGCCCGATTCAGTGGCTACCGCGACTTGATACGCTCGACCGCTATGATTATCCCGGTTTTGAACACGGCGGGTCAGCGCTTCGGCTGGGATCATGGTTGCGTCTTCTGCCTTCCCGACAATGAAAAACACTTGCGTTGTCATGCCGCTCATGAGTTGGCGGCCATCGTTCTTGATGTCGATGAGAACATCGTAGAGCACAACGTCGTTGGCGATTTGGGGCGACGGCAAGATTTGCCGTACCTTGCTCTGCCAGCGACGCTCGTTGTTGCCCAACGTCGTGAAATAGACTTCCATTCCCTCCGTCAGCCGCGATATGTCCGCCTCGGCGGCTTGCGCGCGCACGGTCATGGTATCGAGATCCGCAACTTGAAGAATAATGGGAGCGCTCTGATTGGCATTTAAGGTCTGTCCCTCGCGCGCGGTCATGCTCGTGACGGTCCCGGCGATCGGCGCATAAATTCTGGTAAAACTCAGATTGGTACGGCTTCCCTGCAAATTGGATTCAGTTTCTCGAATTTGAGCGGCGATTGCCTGAACCCGGGCCTCGGCCACGGCTGCTTGCGACTCGCTCTCCTCGAGCGCTTGCCGGCTGATTGCGTCCATCGCCATGAGGCTGCGGTTCCGTTTGAGATTTTCCTCCGCCAGGTTGAGCTCCGCTTTTTGCTGATCCAACTGTGCCTGGAGGCTTTGAATCCGCGCTTCGTTCGCCTCCACTTGAGCCTGGTAAACCCGCGGATCGATCTCGGCCAGCAGTTGCCCCGCCTTCACCGTATCGCCGATATCCACGTGAATTTTCCTGAGTTGGCCCGATACCTGGGTGCCGACATCGACATACTGCTTCGGTTCCAGCTTGCCTTGCGCCGTGACGACCTCCTCTATCGTTCCCCGCGTGACTGGCACAGAGCGCACGGAATCTCTCGTGGCTGACCGTGCAGCGGCGGCGTACCAGTACCAGGCTACGACGATTACAATGATTACGGCCAACAAGCCGATTGCTTTACCCCGGACGGGCTTTCTTAGGTGCATCGTCGAATTCCTCTACTTCTCTCTTGCCGTTATCTAGACATGATACGACTGCACGTTTGAAAGTCTTCGAACTTGGTAAGGGAGAACCCGATACTCTGAACCCGAAACTCGAAACTGCTTGTATTTAGGACCCTTATCGGGATGCTGCGGGAGAACGCCGGAAAGCTTCGGCGACGACCTGCCGCTCCTCCAAGGACAGATCTTTCGCGGTTTGCTTCATGTTGTCAGCCATTCGGCCGGACAACTGAAGACGCAAAGCAATCATTTGACTCACCTGTTGATCATAAGCGGTTTCGTCGAACGGCTCGGACTCAAAAATGCGCAGCACTTCATTGCGCGCCGCCTGAATCTGCTGCCGGATCGGCTGAAGGTCGCCACGTGTTTGTTCGACGTTCTTGCGAAACTGCGAGCGGGCAGGCTCCGGCAATCGGCTCGCGGCTGCCTCGATTCTTTGTTCGGCCAGTGACAGTCTATCCATACGAGTCGGCAAATGTCCGAGCAAAAGACCCACAAAAAAGACATTCAAAACAATTGAAACCAGGAAGGTAAGCTTAAGCGCTCGATTCATAAAATGTCCTCGTCAGCATACAAGAAACTCTGCACACCCAACTCGGGATGCTCCGTTGGCATATCCGCCGGCGTCATGACACCGATGAGAAAACCCGCAACCAGCGCGCAGGACAGTATGTATCCAGGCTGCGGCAGGTGGAATTCCGCGAATATTCGCCGCACCCCGTGGGTCAAAGGCATTACCTCTATTTGCGGCATCGTCTGAGCCTTCAGGATGATCCTTTCCGCCAGGTCCGGCCTGGCCGGTTCGAGCGGCCGGGATCGGAGCATCGTCTCGATTTTTTCATCATGCCTATCGCTCATAAGCTACGTGACCTCAGGCCGGCTTTATACGTTCCTTCAGTCTGATCTTTGCCCGCATGATCAAGGACTGCAGGGCCTTTAAATTGAGCCCCATTACCTCTGCCGCCTCTTGATTGGTGAGCCCCTCCGCGAAGCACAGGTTAAGGGCCGTTCGTTGCCGTTCGGGCAAATGAGCTATCTCTGTTTCCAAGAGCTTGTATTGTTGGTTCCGGCTGATCACCACATCCGGTGCCTCTCCGGGATCTGTCAGGGTTACCGCCTCATCCAGCTCTACCGGCCGCTTCTTTTTCTGCCAGTCGAGGCAAAGATTCACGACAACACGGTAAAACCAGGTAGTAAACTGGCTGTTCCGATCGGGCTTCCACTTCCCCGGATCTTCCCACAATTTCAAAAACGCTTCCTGCACGATGTCCTCAGCCGCCTCCCGCTGTTGCATATACCGATACGCCAGCCGGTAAAAGCGCTCGGTATGGCGCCGCGCGAGCATTGCGAAAGCCTGATGGCTGCCTTGTTGAATGAGAGATAAGAGTTCGCGGTCGTCTTTTTGAGTCCAACCCGTTGCCATAGGATGTGCGGCCAAAACCCCGGCCACGCCGCAATAAATCGATCATACAACTCTCACCCTTCATCACAAACGTACGATCAGACTGCTCTTGGCTTTATCCAATGATACGAACGGGAGCGAAAAAGTATTCGCTAAAGTCCGCCGGCGCCAATTGCCAAGCTTGCGACTCTAGGCAACGAGCGTTGATGAAGGCATTACCGAGATCAGAGCACCCTCGATTTTGAATCCACCGGCTTAGATTGCGGGAGCGCGATGCGTCCGATAATCTCTGCCTTGGCGCAAAAAACTACGCTCAGGAACGGAGAGGACCAAAATGAAAATCGGATTGAGCCCGCTCCAGGGGCAAGCGGACTTTAGCGAGACACTGCGCGAATGTGAACGGGCGGAGGAGGCCGGATTAGATTCGGTCTGGCTCGGCGAGCATCACAATAATCCTATCTTGCATCCCGCACCGCTCATCGGCCTGGCCGCCATCGCGAGCCGCACAAGCCGCATCGCCTTGGGCACGGGCGTGCTCTTACTGCCGCTCTATCACCCCATGATTGTTGCGGAAGAAGGCGCGATGGTTGACCTGATCTCCGGCGGTCGGTTGATCTTGGGCATAGGCGCGGGCTACGCGCCGGAGGAATTTGCGGCCTTCGGCTATTCGCTTAAGGAACGAGGTAGCCGTTTGGAAGAAGGGGCCGCGCTGTTGTCCCGATTGTGGACCGAGGCACACGTCACGCATCGAGGGAGGCATTACCAGGTGCATGATGCCACCGTAACACCCCGGCCGGTACAGCATCCGCGGCCACCTATCTGGTTTGGCGCGTGGGCCGAGGCGGCAATTTGTCGCGCCGCGCGACTCGGCGACGCTTGGTTCGTGGGACCCTCTGCGAGCCTGAGCGAAATCGAACCCTGCGCCCGCATGTATCAGAAAGCGTGCGCCGAGAACGGCAAACGCCAAGGTGAGGTCGCGCTATTCCGGTACGTCTTTGTGGCCCCGAGCACCGAAGAAGCGATCAGGGCTGCCGGCGGCCCGTTTACTGAAGCTTTCGAGCGGATGTACTTTCGCTGGCCTCATCCTGTGGTCAAGCGCCCCCAGGGGCCGCTGACCATTGAGCGGCTCGCGCACGAGAGAATTATTCTAGGCGATCCGAAGAGATGCGCCGCCCAAATCCAGCACTTCCGCAACTCGCTAAACGTGAAGCATCTCGTTTGCAGGTTTTCGGTGCCGGGAATTTCCCGCGAAGCTTGCAAGACATCTCTTGACCTGTTTACTCGCGAAGTGTTGCCGGTGCTGAGGTGTGACTAATGTGTCGGTCTGTGCTCCGTCGGGTCGCGGCCGAGAGCTTTGAGCTTGGCGTTAATGAATTCGCGGTGCGTCAACTCCAGCCCGTAAGCGATCTTACGGATCTCTTCGGTCTCCTTTGCGTTTATCTTCCCTTCGGCCAGGGCGAGGGCGAATAATGCTTCGATCAAAATCTTACGCTTGGCGAGCGACAGCGTAGCTTTCGCCTCCTGAACAAGACGAAAAAGATCCAAACCGCGGATTGCAGTTTCCATGGCAACGCCGCATACGGCTTCCGCCAGCGGGGGTGAAAGGTGCCAAATATCGCGGAGTAGTCGTTGGATAAACTCCTCTTCTTGCGGCAAAAACTCCTCGTCGACATAGCCGACCCGCGCCAGAAACGCGGCGCAAAGAGTTAGCTCTTTGAGCTTTTCCGGTTGTGTTTCATTCTCGAGAGTTTTCGCGCCGAGCCGATGGCGCAGCTTGAACAGGACCCTGTTATGAATGAAATCGTGCAGGTGCGCTTCCCGCCCTGACTCCGTCTGGTTCACGTCTGCCGAGCCGATGCGAAGCAAACTTCGCAAGCCGTCGAGTAGAAAACTTCCACTGCTCTCTGCGATTGCGTCGTGCAGCTCCTTGAACCACTCTTGCTGGCGGGGCGTGCGGTGCTCATCGCTGTCGAGAAGTGTTTCGACCGTCTCGACCAACCGGTTACGCTGCGCCGGGTGTCGTACGCGGTTAAGAAATCGCCGCGTAACGCGCCTCGCTTCCGTCAAATCGACCTTTTCCTCGAGATACAGCTCTACCTGCATTTGCTCTTCGCGTGTTAGTTGGAAGTCATGCATCAAGCTCTCGATCAAGGTGATTTCCGAGCGGCTAAGTTCTTCATCCGCCCACGCCATACAGGCGAGCACTTTAAGAAATTCGATTTGTGTCGGCGACGCCATGGATTGACCCTCGACAATGCCTGCCGGCGCAACGTGGCCGAAGGGTGGTAAACAAACTGCCATTGAATAACTCCGCCTTCAACAAGCGCTGCCTGCGAAGCAGCCTACCTGGCGCTCGATTGAAAGTTACGTGATCAAGGGGCGGCGTTACAGATCAGCAAAGGCGCGCTAATTAACGCGCATGAGGCATACATCGCGCCGGCGCGCCGACGGCGGCTTTTTGCTTGCGTCGCCGCTGCATGATGCTATCTTCTAGTGAATGCCGCGCAGCTGGACTAGTTAAGGCTGGATCTCATTGAGGAGCATACTTATGGCGAATCAAGCGGTTCGGCGCACGTTGGCGCTTTTAGCTTCGTTGTCAGGCGGTTATTTGCTGTACGTTGCGGCTAACCCCGCGAGCCATCCGAAGACTGCGTTCTGGGCTCTTTTGGCGGGTTTCCTGTTGTTTCTCGCCACTGTTTTTATTCTGCAGCGTTACTATCAACCCGGGACCGAAGAGATCTCAAAGGACGAAGTGCCCATCGGAGAATGGAGCATTGCACGTTTCGTGAGACGCGGGCGGGATGCGGCTCCGCTATTCCTGGGAATGCGTCTATTTCTCGGATGGGAGTGGCTTGAATCGGGATTGAGAAAGTACAACGATCCGCGTTGGATCGGCACTGGCGAAGCCTTACGTTCCTATTGGGAGCGGGCCACAGCCATCCCTACAACGCCGGCGAAGCCGCCGATCACCTATCCGCTTTATCGTTCGGTGATCGAGTTTATGTTAGAAAATGGCTGGGAGGTTTGGTTCAAGTACGTCATTATTTTCGGTGAAATCCTCGTTGCGCTGGGTCTCCTGCTCGGCGCGCTCACAGCTATTGCCGCGTTCTTTGGCATGCTGATGAATTTTTCCTTTTTATACGCCGGCAGCGTCAGCTCCAATCCGACCTTTATCATTCTAGCCGTTTTCATTATTTTAGGCTGGCGCGTCTCCGGTTGGTGGGGACTTGATCGGATTCTGCTGCCGTCTTTGGGCACGCCTTGGGAGCGCGGCCGAAGCAGAGCCTGAGCAATCACAGCGCTGCTTTCGAGCCGCTTCGACGTAACGCCGGCTGCGGTGAATATGACACCCTTCCCGGCACGCCATAGCGACATGATCATCACAAGCGTAAAAGGGGTTGCCTTCCGGAGTTGCCGCCGCCTCTTGATCTAGCAGGCTGCTGAAAAAAGATTCGGAATGCTTCGACAGGCTCAGCATGAACG
>CAYPHJ010000043.1:8670-35884 GCA_964410485.1 uncultured Syntrophobacteraceae bacterium | reverse complement strand
TGGCCGAATTTGCCTCAGCAGGCGTTCCTTACGACAGCTATGGTGTGGGCACCAAGATGGGAGTTTCAGCCGATGCTCCTTGGTTTGACATGGCTTACAAGCTGGTCGAATACGATCACCGGCCCGTCTTGAAGCTAAGCACGGGCAAGGTGTCTCTGCCCGGAAAAAAACAAATTTTTCGGGCGCGCGATGAGGCCGGCTGCCCGCAAAAGGATTTCATCACATTACGCGAGGAAGATATTCCGGAAGCGGAGCCGTTGCTACGAAAGGTCATGACCGGGGGACAAATCGTAGGTCCTTATCCGGCCCTCGAAGAATCTCGAGCGGCTTTTCTCGCTGAGTTTAAGGCCCTTTCTGAATCGCTCAAGACGATTCGTGACCCGGCGATTTATCCGGTGGAGATCAGCGAGCGGCTTAAGAGTCTCACGGCGGAAGTTACCCGCCGCGTCGGCTAAACAAAGTTCGAGGTAGGGGAGAAAGACCCGCGGTTCGACGTTCGAAGTTGCGAACGCTGTAGCTTGATTAAAATTTGATGACGGCGGCGCCCCAGGCGAATCCTGCGCCGAAGGCATTCAGCAAGACGATATCGCCTTTGTGGATACGCCCCTGGCGCTTGGCCTCGTCCAGCGCAACGGGAATGGAAGCTGCCGACGTGTTGCCGTACTTTTCTAAATTGACGACGACTTTCTCAATCGAGATTCCAAGCCTCTCCGCCAGCGCGACGATGATTCGCCGATTCGCCTGGTGCGGAATGACGAGCGAGACCTGATCCATCGTGATCCCAGCCTCGGCCAACGCCTCACGGCTAATCTCTTCCATGGATCGAACGGCGATTTTGAACACCTCTTTGCCGTTCATCGTAATGGTGTGTTCGTTGTTTTGAACGGTCGTCAGTTGAGCAGGCTTCAACGATCCGCCGGCCGGGACATAGAGAGTCTTTACGTAGGAACCGTCCGTCCGTAGTTTTGTACTTAGAATGCCGTTGCCGTTTTCGGCACCACCCAGAACCACAGCGCCCGCCCCATCACCAAACAGTATGCACGTCGTACGGTCTTCCCAATTGAGTAATCGACTCAGGGCATCGGAGCCGACCACCAGCGCGTGCCGCACTTTTCCGCCCTGAATAAAGGAATCGGCCACCGCCAACGCGTTCAGAAAACCCGAGCACGCGGCATTGACATCGAAGGAGAAGGCGTTGCGCGCTCCCAGCATATCCTCAAGGACACATGCAGAGCTGGGAAAAGGGTAGTCGGGCGTGCAGGTCCCCATGATAATAGCATCCAGATCCTTCGCGTCCAGCCCGGCGTCATCGAGCGCGCGCTTGGAGGCCTGATAGGCCATATCGGCGTTGCCCTTGCCCTCTTCGAGAATGCGTCTCTCCCTGATGCCCGTTCGAACCGTGATCCAGTCATCGCTGGTGTCTACCAGATTCTCCAAATCCTTATTAGTAAGAACCTTGCGCGGCAAATCGGAACCGGTTCCTAAGATTATGCTTTGCCGTCGATCCCCGCTCATTCAGCCCTCCTGAAAACAATGCAGGCGTTCGTACCGCCAAAGCCGAAGGAATTGGAAAGCGCCACGCGGATGTCCGCTTTCCGGGCTTGATTCGGCGTATAATCGAGGTCGCACTGAGGATCGCGATTTTCATGGTTTATCGTTGGCGGAATCGCGCTATGATGAAGCGCCAGTACCGAATAGACGCCTTCCACCGCACCCGCCGCGCCCAACAAATGGCCGGTCATCGATTTGGTCGAGCTCACGGCCAGCTTGAAGGCGTGTTCACCGAAGACTTTCTTGATCGCTTGTGTCTCGTTAAAATCGTTGTATTCGGTCGAAGTCCCATGCGCATTGATGTAATCGATATCGCTCGGGGCCAGCCCCGCGTCTTTTAAGGCCAGGCGCATGCAGCGCGCCGCGCCCTCTCCCTCGGGCGCCGGCGCCGTCATGTGATGAGCATCGCCGTTGGCGCCGTAACCCATGACTTCGGCATAAATTTTCGCGCCGCGCTTCAAGGCCCTCTCTCTTTCCTCCAGGATCAAAATTCCCGATCCCTCGGCAATGATAAAGCCGTCACGCTCCCGATCGAAGGGACGGCTGGCGCGCTCCGGCTCGTCATTGCGGGTTGACAGCGCCTTCATTGCGCTAAACCCACCCACTCCAAGTGGAGTAATCGCCGACTCTGCACCGCCGGCAATTGCCGCCTGTTGCAAGCCATGCCGGATCAGATGGAAAGCCTCCCCCAGTGCATGGGTACCGGAAGCGCACGCCGATGTTGGCGTCCAATTCACCCCTTTGGCGCCACAGCGGATGGCGATCTGCCCGGGCGCGAGATTCGAAATGACCTTGGGAATGAAAAAAGGAGAGATCTTTCGCGGCCCGCCCTCCAGGTAGGCCCGTTCGGTTGCCTCGATGGTTTCAATGCCACAGAGCCCGACGCCAACAATAACACCGACATCTTCCGCTTCTTGGGGATCGATTTTGAATCCGCCGTCCTCTACGGCCATGACCGCGGCAGCGACGCTATACTGGATAAAGAGATCCATTTTTTTGATCTCTTTCGGCTCGATGAAATCTTCCGCTCGGAAGTCCGACACCTGGCCGGCGATACGCGATGCAAACGCTTCCACGTTTTCGAAACGATCGATCCGGCGGATGCCGGAACGGCCGGCGAGCAACGCCTGCCAATTCTTTTCGACGCCGGTCCCGAGCGGGGTGACAAGCCCCAGGCCCGTCACCACGACTCTGCGCGGTTCAGTGGTGGTCACAGTGGATCTCCAGGTTTTGAAGCCAATAGATAAAACAGTCCGGCGAGACCGTCAATAGTTTTGATCACCGGTACTTTTCGCGAACCTGCTGAATCCTGCGAATGAGAGGATCAAGTTTGACGCTTGCCTCAATCGAACGGTCTCGCACTGTCGTCGCCTGCATAGTGTCGAGCACCGCAGCGGCCGAATGCTTGAGCCCGGCGAGATCATACCCGCCTTCGAGCAGCAAAGCGATTTTTCCGCATGTATACTCATCAGCGATTTCGACCAACAGCTGCGCCATGGCGGCAAAGCCCGCTTCGGTCACACCCATGCCGCCAAGAGGATCGCGACGATGGGGGTCGAAGCCGGCGGAAACCAAGACCCACTCGGGCGCGAAATGTTTCAGGGCCGGGACAATAATCTGGTCAAACACAGCAAGATATTCCGCGTCGCCGCAACCGGCCGGAAGTGGGATGTTGATCGTGAAACCGGCGCCGGCGCCCCTTCCCGTCTCCGTCAATGCGCCCGTGCCGGGATAAAATGGATACTGATGGGTGGAAATAAAAAGCACGGACTGATCATCGTAAAATGCGTCTTGCGTACCGTTGCCGTGGTGAACGTCCCAATCGACAATGGCTACTCTGCTGATGCCATAGCGCCGTTGAAGATGGCGCGCGCCGATAGCGATCGTATTAAACAGGCAAAACCCCATGGCCCGCTCGGCCAAAGCATGATGACCGGGCGGTCGCACCAGGGCAAACCCATTGCTGTTTTCACCGGCCTCTATGGACTCGAGAAGCGCCAAAAAGCCCCCTGCTGCCAAAAGACCGGTGGCAAACGAATCGCGACAGACAATCGTATCGCCGTCAAGCGCGAATCGGTTCATCTTTGAGGTGGACTCCACAAGCGCAATATAATCGGCGCTGTGGCAGGCCTCGAGCTTATCCCGGCTGGCGGGTTTGGGCGGCAGCAGCTCGTATCGCTGCCGATCCAGGCCTTGGGCGAGATCCACCAGGACGCCGATACGCTCCGGTCGTTCAGGATGACCGTCACCCGGGTCGTGTTTGAGAAACTCACGATCGACAACGACCGCAGATCGCTTCATCCCGAAGTTTTACCATCCTCCCATGAAACTAACAAACCCGAGCGATGTGCCGCCTGGGCTTGGCATAGATGTCGCTCAAAGCTACGTCTGGGCCGGGCGGCACGCAGGGCCGGCCCTACATTTACCTTGGTTACAAACAGCGCCGGACCTCCACTTGCCAACGGCTGTGAAATTATCTAGCTTAGCCGCTGGAGGTTTACTATGTTCGGCATCGGCATGCCGGAGCTTCTACTCATCCTGGCCGTCGCTCTGATTGTTCTTGGACCAAAAAAGCTCCCCGAACTGGCGCGCGCTCTCGGCAAAAGCATGGCGGAGTTTCGCCGGGCCACAGACGAACTGCAAGATGAGTTTCGCAAGATGGACCACGAGATCGAAGACTCCCCGGACACGCCAATCCCGGAGGAACCTCCTTTAGCCGAGCCGCCGGTCGAAGGCGCTGCGCCGCCTGACCCAACCTCTCCATCAGAGAAAAAGTGAAAAAGCGCGACGGTCGAGGGCATCCTGTCGATCTCCAGATGCCCTTCACCTCCCATCTGGCAGAGCTGCGGTCGCGTCTCATCAAATCCTTCGCGGCCATTGGCGTGGCTTTCCTCGCCTGTTTCGCCTTCGTCGACAGAATCTTTGTTGTGCTGGTGGCTCCCCTGCGCGGTTTGGAGATTTCAGGGCTCACCGTCATCGGTACCGCCGTGGCGGAAGCTTTCCTGACGCAAATAAAAATAGCATTCTTCGCCGCTATCGTTGTGGCCTTGCCGGTTCTGCTCTGGCAAGCCTGGCAATTTGTCGCACCCGGCCTCTACGAGCATGAAAAAAAATACACCCGCAGTTTCGTTTTGTTTGGCTCGCTCCTTTTTCTCACCGGAGTAACGTTCTGTTATCTGGTTGTTTTGCAGCTTGGGCTCGAATTTCTCTTGCGCAGATACGAAGCCATTGGAGTCCAGCCCATGATCCGCGTCGGCGATTATCTCTCCCTCGTCTCCCGCCTGGTGCTGGCGTTCGGGGTTATGTTCGAGCTGCCGGTGGTCGCGTACTTCCTTGCCCGGGTCGGCATGATCGACCATCGATTCTTGATCCGGCAGGCGCGCTACGCGATCATCGTCATGACGATCCTGGCAGCGATTTTGACGCCCCCCGATGTCGTCTCTCAGGTGCTTTTGCTGATTCCACTGGTCTTTCTTTACGGAATCAGCATCGGAGTGGCCTACTGCGCGAGCCGGGGGTCAAAAAGCTCGGGCAGCTAACCCAGATTATGAACGCTCAGGCCTGAGAGAAGGGCATAAGAGTAGTTTCGAGTTTCGGGTTTAGAGTTCCCCGCTCCCAAGATACCTGAACAGGCCATTGTGAGTCCGAGATATGAAACGCTGAGCGCTGAGAAGCATGACTGCGCTTTTTTTGAAATCTGAAATCTACTATTTGAAATGCCTCGCGTAGCGGGGCCTGTTATGGGGTGGGTAAACGCGGCGAAGAGTTGCCGTTGCTATCATCGTTGATAAACACACACGCGGCAAACACGGTCGTCCACAGACCGTCCTTGTTGCCTATGGCGGACTGGGTGATGTTGGAGGTACGCACAATTTTGCCGGACATTTTGAAAAGATTTTCTCGTTCGTCCCACGCTGTGTCAGGATCGAACTCGATTCCCAAGGTCGTTGCAAGCATGCTCGCTGCCAGATCTTCGGCGTACTCGCCGGCTTTCTCTTCGGTCTCGCCGAAAGAATGGTGTTCCGACAGGTAACCGTATTGTTCCTGATCGGCAGGGATTGCGACGCCTACGGAAGCCGCCACCAAACGGTTCGGCTCGTTCGTGCTCTCGCGATCGTAAACACAAAAAACGATTTCCCCGGGGCGTAACAACTTAATACCTTCTTCTTTGGAGATCCGCTTGCACAACGGCGGGTAGATACTGGAGACGAGCACCAGGTTGCAATACGCCAGCCCCGCGCTTCTCAACGCAAGCTCAAATGACGCCAACTTTTCCTTATGGACGCCCACCCCTTTTGTAAAAAAACATTTTTTGGGAATCATTTTTCGTCGTCTATAACATGAAAGAAATGGACTGACAAGATTGTCTTGGCGAAAACCTGCGGCTCACTCCACGACCGCCAGAACTGCGCCCGCCTCCACTGTTTCTCCCGGCTTCACCGTGATCTCACTCACCTTTCCGGTGATCGGGCTGCGCACCTCATTTTCCATCTTCATAGCTTCGACAATAACAAGACCCTGCCCCTTTTCAACTGCATCACCTTCAGAAACCAGGACAGCAATGACTTTGCCGGGCATGGGCACGGAAATTTTCTGGCGTCCTTGTAGTTCGGTGCCCGCTTGCATGCCCACCCGGACCCGTCTCTCGTCGATCAGATGAACTCGATAGTTGCGGCCGTCAACCAGCACGCGGTATTCATCTTCGCTGTGGTCAACCTCGATCTCAAACGAGCGACTATTAACAATCAGAGAGTAACTGGTGCGGCCGGTTTTCTTGCCGTCGACCAGAAACTCGTTGCCCTCCACCACAACGCGGTAAACACCCTTGCCGATCTCTTCGATTTCGACAACGGAACTTTCTTCTCCCAGTTTGGCGATAAAGGCCATAGCACGCCCTAGGTGCGTCTCCAGCCGCGACCATTGAAGGTGGAAAACTGCCGCAAGGCGGTTCGCTTCCCTTGCTCCCGCCATTTAGATTGTTCGGCGGCCCGCTTTTCCAGCAGCTCTAGAGTCCTTTCATGATCGCGATGAAGCGCTGCGATGGCTGCCGAAGCCAGGGCGATTTGCTTGTGCGGAAAGAGATCATCCCGTACCGTGACTCGATATTCCTGATCGATAAAGCCCGTATTGAAATCGCCCGACATGAACCGGGGATGACGCAGTATCCACTGATGGAACGCGATGTTGGTCTTGATTCCTCGGACCTGGTACTCGCGCAGGGCACGGCGCATGCGCAGAATCGCCTCCACTCTGTTCTCGCCCCAGGTAATCAACTTCGCGATCATGGGATCATAGTAGATCGAGACCTCGGCTCCTTCATAAACACCGCAGTCGTTGCGCAATCCGAGACCTTCCGGGAGTCTGAGTCCCTCAATTTTGCCGGGGCAGGGCATAAAGTCATTCTCGGGATCTTCTGCATAGATGCGGCACTCGATTGCGTGCCCCGTCTGGGTAATGTGGCGTTGTCGCCACGGCAAATAACCACCGGCCGCGATCTCGATCTGAGCTTTCACCAGGTCGATCCCCACAACGCGCTCGGTCACGGCGTGCTCGACCTGCAGTCGGGTGTTCATCTCAAGGAAATAAAAGTTCCGCTCGCCGTCGAGAAGGAACTCCAGCGTGCCCGCCCCGATGTAACCGACTGCGCGCGCGCCCTGGAGTGCGATGCGCCCGATCCGCCGCCGCATCCGGTCGTCCAGACCGGGGGCAGGCGCTTCTTCAATGACCTTCTGGTGGCGGCGCTGAATTGAGCATTCACGGTCGAAAAGGTGGATGACTCTGCCGTATTGATCGGCCAAGATCTGAATTTCGATGTGACGCGGCTTCTGGATGTACTTCTCGATATACAATCGCGGGTCGCCGAACGAAGAAGCCGCTTCCGATCGGACCGCACGGTACGCCGACCGGACCTCTCGCGGCGCGCGCACCAGCCGTAAACCTTTGCCGCCGCCACCCGCCACGGCCTTGAGCATGAAGGGATAGCCCGTGAGTTCGGCGCCTTGCAGGACCTCCTCTTCCGAATTCAAAATACCATCCGATCCAGGGACGACGGGCACACCCGCTGCTTTCATGATCTGCCGAGCTTTGACTTTGTCCCCCATCTGCTCGATAACGTGGGCCGGCGGGCCAATAAATACGACCCCTTCTTTTTCGCAGCGCAGCGCGAATTCTGCGTTTTCGGCCAAAAATCCGTATCCGGGATGAACCGCTTCGGCGCCGCTTTCCCGCGCCACCTCAATGATGCGGTCACTCACGAGGTAGCTTTGGGTCGAGGGCGGCGGACCGATCGGATAAGCGTAATCGGCATACTTAACGTGGAGCGATTCGCGGTCGGCTTCTGAATAAACGGCGACGGTCTCGATATCGAGTTCGCGACAGGCACGCACGATGCGAACGGCGATTTCGCCGCGATTGGCTATCAGAAGACGCTTAAACATGAAACGGATTCATCCTTTACGCAACCGGCAGACAAACCCCGTAAGGGGGCACGAGCAAGGCACACAAGTGTGCCAGGAATGTTGGAGGACTGGAGTATCGGAGTATTGGTTTCAAATACATCACTCCACTACCCCAGTACTCCGCCTTGTCTACAGGGGAATGTTGCCATGCTTTTTCGGAGGATTGCGATCCTGTTTCGTTTTCAGCATCTCCAAAGCGCGGATCAGTGTCGGGCGAGTGTCCTCGGGATGGATAATGGCGTCGATATAACCCGACTCGGCCGCTTTGAACGGATTGGCAAACGTCTCGCGGTATTGCTGAACCAAGTCTTCCCGAGCCTTGGCAGAGTTCTCCGCACGCTGCAGCGCGTCGCGAAAAACGATGTTGATGGCGCCTTCCGGACCCATGACGGCGATTTCTCCTGTGGGGTAGGCGAGATTCACATCGCCGCGAAGATGCTTGCTGGACATCACGATGTAACCACCGCCATAAGCCTTGCGCGTCACTATAGTGACTTTCGGCACCGTCGCCTCGGCATAGGCGTAAAGCAATTTCGCACCATGACGAATGATGCCTTCATACTCCTGAGTGGTTCCTGGGAGGAAACCGGGGACATCCACAAAGGTGACCAGAGGAATATTGAAGCAATCGCAAAAGCGGATGAACCGCGCCGCTTTAACAGACGCGTTGATATCGAGGCAGCCGGCCAAACTCGCCGGCTGATTGGCCACGATTCCCACCGAGCGACCGCCCAAACGCGCGAAACCCACGAGGATATTGGGGGCAAAATCGCTTTGCACTGAGTAGAAGTAGCCGTCGTCGACGACAGCCTGAATCAGCGCTTTCATGTCGTAGGGGCGATTGGGATTATCCGGCACGAGATCCCGCAGTGTTCGATCGCGCCGCAACGGGTCATCATCCGTCGGACGAAACGGCGGGTCTTCTTGATTATTGCTCGGCAAGAAACCCACGAGCTCGCGGATCATGAGCAGACAGTCCTTGTCAGTGTTGGCCATAAAGTGACATACGCCGCTCTTGCTTGCGTGGGTCTCGGCGCCACCGAGATCTTCTTTGGTCACTTCTTCGTGCGTGACGGCCTTGATCACATCCGGGCCGGTAATGAACATATAGCCGCTCGTCTTCACCATGAAGATGAAATCCGTAATGGCCGGGGAATAGACCGCGCCGCCGGCACACGGGCCCATGATGGCTGAGATCTGCGGCACTACGCCCGATGCCATGACATTCCTTTGGAAGATTTCCCCATAGCCCGCAAGGCTGGTGACGCCTTCCTGAATTCTAGCGCCACCCGAATCGTTGATGCCGACGATGGGCGCGCCGTTTTTCATGGCCATATCCATGATTTTACAGATTTTCTCGGCAACCACGCCGCTCAGGCTCCCGCCAAAGACGGTAAAATCCTGCGAATAAACGTACACGAGCCGGCCGTCGATTGCGCCGTAGCCGGTCACGACCGCATCGCCGAGAAATTTTTGCTGGTCCATGCCAAAATCGGTGCAGGTATGCGTGCGCAATCGATCGGTTTCGACAAAACTGCCGCTATCCAGCAGGATGTCGAGTCTCTCGCGCGCCAGGAGCTTGCCCTGTTCGTGCTGACGCCGGGAGCGCACCTCGCCGCCGCCGGCCTCGGCCCGCTCGTTCAACTCACGAAAGCGCTCGACATTACGCGTCGCCATTAAGAGAAGTGGTTCCTCAGGAGTGTAACTGGTTTGCAGCGCCAGAAAATGGGCGCATCATAACAGAAGAGCCCGATGTGTCAACAGAAATACCCTCGCACGACGGCGATAGCGCCTTGCAGTTGCGGGGTGAAATTGCTACCTTTTGCTAGCAACCGCGACGACGATGTTCCAAGCAAAACCGACCCAAGTCAAAAGGAGCCTATCCGCCTCGGCTAAGCCCAATTCCCAATCGCTGCCAAAGGATCACGCCCAACTTCTTGTCGCCGCCAGCGAAGGCGATTCGAACATGCTTTATGCGGTGGGTTTTTTCGTTCCCGATCCCTTCATCTTTTTTGAACACAAAGGAAAAAAGGTCGCGGTCATGAGCGATTTGGAAATCGATCGCGCCAGGAAGCAAGCTTGCGTCGATCGTGTTTTATCCCTTTCCCTCTATCAGAAAAAGCTTCGCCGGATGAGCAAGTCGAGCCCGACCATCGTCGGCGTCCTCGACCTGCTATTTCGCGAACGCGGCATTCGCTCATTGGTGGTTCCGGCCAATTTTCCCGCCCTGTTGGCCGATCAGCTCCGCGCCAAGGGGTATAGGCTGAAGATCAAACGCGATCCATTCTTCGCAGAGCGGGAAATCAAGTCGGCCGCAGAAGTCCGGCACATTACCGAATCGTTGGCGGCGGCAAAGCTCGGGCTCGAGGCAGGAATTCGCGCGCTGAAACGAACCAAAATCGGCCGAGATCGCTATCTCTATCTGAACGGCGCTCGTCTCACCTCCGAGACGCTAAAATCCATCGTCAATACAACGATCATGGCGCAGGGTTGGGTGCCGAGCCATACGATTATTTCCTCCGGTAATCAGTGTGTCGATCCGCATCACGAAGGCAGTGGTCCTATCAAAGCTCATACCTCGATTATCTTCGATATCTTTCCGCGCTCGCAGAAAACCGGCTATTTCGGCGATTTGAGTCGAACCGTCGTCCGCGGGCGAGCATCGGACAAGCTAAAGGAAATGTACGTCACGGTCCAGGCCGGGCAGCAGCTCGGCTTTGATAGAATTAGGCAAGGCGTAAATGGCAAGGACGTCCACCAACAAATCCTGGCCCTGTTTGAAGCGCGTGGCTTCCGCACGGGAAGGATCAACGGAAGGATGCAGGGCTTCTTCCATGGCACGGGTCACGGGCTGGGGCTCGATATTCATGAGCTGCCGAGAATCGCGCCGGTAGAGGCGCCGCTCCGTGCGGGGCATGTCGTTACCGTCGAGCCCGGCCTTTACTATCTCGGAGTAGGTGGCGTGCGCCTCGAAGATGTCGTGCTCGTCACGCCCGGCGGCAATCGCAATCTCACGGACTGCCCGCAGTTCCTCGAAATCTAAATCCGCCGCGGACCCGTCACCAGTTTCGCGCCTCGGGTTAAAGAGCAAGGGTGATCGGCGGGTCGCCCGCGCAAACGCGCAAACCGAGGACCACGACCATGAAGAATGAGGCTGGGAGATATGCGGCGCTGATCGCCACGTTGGACGATTTAGACAAGGCCAAAATACGCGCCGCAGTCGACGAGCTGACGATGCTCGGCTCTGGCTCAGCAGCCGTCAAAACCATTCTCGAGCAACGCCTCGCCAGCGCGCAACCGAAGAATCTCTGGGCGCTCGCCTACGTGCTGGCGCAGCTGTCGCAACCATCCTCGGCCGTCCTGCGTGCGTTGGAAGATGCGCTCGATCATGATGATTCGGAGGTGCGCTGGGCTATTGCCCTTCTACTGACAAAGTTGGCGAGATCGGATGCGCGTATCAGCGAACGGCTTGTGGATCTATGCGCCAGCGGAACTCCAACGCAACGGAGGATGACTCTTTATTGCATGCGCGAGCTACGGCTGGACGATGGACGCAGGCGAGAGTTGGTGTTCAGGGCGTTGAACGATACCGTTCCCCTGGTTCGGGTTGCCGCCGTGATCACTCTGAAAGCAATGTCTCACGTGGATGACAATGGCAAGCAGGCGCTCCTCGACCTTTTTTTAAACGATCCCGATGTGCGCGTCCGCAACGTGGCGGCGATCACATTGGCGGCGCTGGGTAGCCCATCCGAGCGGTTTCTTACCGCCCTTCGCGAAGCGAGCGACAGCGCTCACCCCCAAATAAAAAAAGCCGCTTTCGCGGCTCTTTCTTTACTTAACGATAAATAAAAAGGCCCGCTCCATCAGAACCGACAACGCGATCAGATGGAGCGGACCCCTAGGTGGACTGAGGGGGATTCCCAGGCTCCAGGCCCGAACCCCCGTCAAAGATTCCGCCTAGAGCCTAAGTCTCAGCCACCTCGCAGTCACTACATTTATCAATCATGTTTGGACCACCTCCTTTCCCTGCTGAAAAGCAGTGTAAAGAAGCCGGTCCGATCTGTCAACCGGATTTTCCTTCGATTGGTTCGCGGAAACGATTTTCCGCTTGGAAGAAGGGGCGCAGGCGGCCCTTTCCATGCGCGAAGATTCAAGCTAAGTAAATCCTATGTTGATTGACGGTCACGCCCATCTGGACAAATACGGCGTGGAGCGAGACGCAGCGCTAAGGCAAATCAGAGAGCACCAGGTTTTTACCGTTGCAGTGGCGATGGATATTCCGTCGTACCGAATCTCCGTTGAAATCGGCGAAAGGTGCGATCTGGTGCTGCCGACCTTTGGCATACATCCAAGACGAGCGCCGGAGTACGCACATCGGCTGCACACGTTGGGTCCGCTCATCGATCAGAGCCCGGCAATCGGCGAAATCGGACTTGATTTTCATTGGATCAAAGACGCGTCCCAATTTCCGGCACAGCGCAAGGTGTTGGAATATTTTCTTGCGGCGGCGAGAGAACAAAAGAAGGTCGTCAATCTCCATACCAAGGGGGGCGAGAAGGAAATTCTCGACCTTCTGGAGCATTTCGATATTTCGCGCGCCATCATCCACTGGTATTCGGGGCCGCTGTCGTTATTGCGGCCGTACGTACAATGGGGAGCCTATTTCACCATTGGCGTTGAATTGTTTTATTCCGACATGATCAGAGCTATCGCGAGACTGATTCCCGATCACCTGCTCCTGACGGAAACTGACAATCCGGGCGGGCTGAAGTGGTTGGAGGGCATCGAGGGCATGCCGGTAGACCTCCAACGAGTCATTCAGACGCTTGCGCAGATCAGAGGGCTCTCCACGGACGCGCTAACTCGAACGGTGCACGCAAACTTTCTCCGGTTGATCGATAAGGATCCCTGGTGGAAATCGGCTCGGGCGGTCCTCGCTCCGCTCGATCTCAGATAACAAATTTCAGATCTCAGATACTGCCCGAAATTCTGAAATCTGAAATCTGCTATTTGAGATTCCTCGCGCAGCGAGGGAGTGCCCCTTCCCATTTTTTCCAAACCGTGTACATTGAGCGGAACCTTCTCCGAGCGAACAGTGTACCAGAGCGGGCACCACACCTTGGCCGACAAAAGTCATTCTTTTAACCGCGGTGAGATCGGACCTATCATTGTCGTCAGTCTGATTTGCGCACTGCGATTGCTGGGCATTTTTCTAATGCTACCGATATTCAGCGCCTATGCCGTGCGCTACCCCGGAGCAAGCGCGGCGCTTGCCGGAGTTGCATTGGGAATCTACGCGCTGACGCAAAGTATCCTTCAGATACCGCTGGGATGGGCCAGCGACCGCTGGGGACGGCGGCCGGTTTTGATTGCTGGACTCGCCGTGTTTGCCTTGGGCAGCATCGCCTGTGGACTGGCCCATAACATTTCCCAGCTGATTGTCGCCCGGGTGATCCAAGGCGCAGGAGCGGTGGGCTCGGTGGCATTGGCGGCGTTAGCCGATCTGACGAGGCCGACGGTTCGTACTCAGGCTTTTACAATCACTGGACTTGCCATCGGGTCTGCTTTTATCATCGGTATCTTGGGAGGGCCACTGCTTGCCGCAAGAATTGAATTGAGCGGCTTGTTTTACGTTTTGGCCGCCCTCGCGCTTCTAGCCATGGTGCTGGCGGCGATTTTCTTTCCCCAGGGTGATTCAACAAAGCACAACGAAAAACCCGTTCCCTTCAAACCGATTCTCCTACATCGAGAATTGCGCCCGATCTTCACAGCAACCTTTGTTCTCTCGCTCACGCTCAACCTCTTCTTCTTCACGTATCCTCTCAGTTGGATGGAACTTGGGCTCGACAAAGCGGAGTTGTGGCGGGTGTACCTCATCATCTTTTTGCCCAGCGCCCTCCTGGTGTTTCCGTACATGCGCCAGGCCGAGAAAAGCGGCCGTTTTCGTCTTCCTATTGTCATCGGCTGGTCAACAGCCCTCGTCGGATATACCATTTATCTGTTCGGCGCGCACTACGATTTCCTACTTTATGCTAGCGGCGCGGCTTTCTTTTTTGGCTACAGTTTGTATCAACCGCTACTGCCGACATTTCTCACACAACAAATTCCTACCGGCGGACGCGGCGCCGCGACAGGAGTGTACACTTTTTTTGGCTTCGTTGGAGCGTCCGCAGGCGGCATTCTCGGCGGCGCGCTCATTCACCTCGCCCCGTCCCTGCCACAGTTCCTGGGTGTCGCCATTTTGCTGGCCTGGTTCATTTTAGGGCTGCCGAAGCCGCCGAATTCCAACAGTAAAGCAGCGGGCGGTAACCCAGCAGGACGACGGGGCAGTTCCAAAATCTCAGCGTGAACAGGAGGGCAAGGATGTTCTTCAAGTGGCTGATCAACTCTGACCGGACAGCAGCGTGGCTGGTCCTGGCTTTACTCTTGGCTTCCTGCGACCGGGCTCAAGAAGAAACCATTGCTGGAGTTAACATTCCAGTTCCGCCGGGAATGTCAAAAGCGCACGAGCGGGAAGCAGCACTTTCAGTTCCTGGTTTCAGCGGCGGACAGGCATCTTTTCAGGGCAAGATAAAGCCCAAGGAGGTCATCGACTTTTACCGTAGGGAGATGACAAGCCGCGGCTGGCGTTCCAGCGTAAGCGTTATCTCCCGTGGCGGCGTAGTATCCTACACCAAAGAAGGACAAACCCTGGTGATCACTGTTGTCGAGAGCAATGATGGCTCCAGTATGACCCTGGTCGTCGGGACGGCCCGCTGATGCCGTCCGACAATCTTGTTTCAATTCGTCGGCGCCTTCTAGCCTGGTACCACAAGACCCATAGAGATCTTCCGTGGCGCCGCACGGCCAATCCGTATGCCATTTGGATTGCCGAGACGATGCTTCAGCAAACCCAAGTGGCCACGGTGATGCGACACTATGAACGATTTTTGAAAGCCTTTCCTACCATAAAAGCTCTCGATCGCGCCCCATTACGTAAGGTCCTCGCGCTCTGGTCTGGCCTCGGCTATTACCGCCGCGCCGAGAATCTAAAAAGAAGCGCGCGCAAAGTCGTCTCGATCCACGGAGGACGACTGCCGCGGGATTACCATACCTTGTTGTCACTGCCCGGCATCGGCAGTTATACGGCTGGCGCTTTGATGAGCATTGCCTTTGGCCAGCGTTACCCTGCGCTCGATGGAAACGCCAGGCGCGTTCTGAGCCGCGTCTTCAAAACTGAAGATGACCGCGCGCTACGCCAAAAAGCAGCCATGTTGTTGCCCAATTCGCAACCCGGATATTTTAATCAAGGTCTGATGGAACTCGGCGCTAGGATATGCTTGCCGCGGACACCACGGTGTGCCGATTGTCCGCTCGCCCACGTTTGTGCCACCCGGACCTCCGAACACGCGGGCCAGAGAGTCCAGACAAAACTCAAGCCGGCAATGACGACCGTTCTCTGGCCTGTTGCTATTGTCCGGTATCGCGGCAGAATCTTACTCCGGCGCCGCTCCAACAGCGGCATACTACGCGGTCTCTGGGAGCTTCCCGGCGGGGAAAAGCAGTCTGGTGAAGACCTGCAATCGACTTTGAGCCGCCACCTGGGTGAAATCGGCACGAAATCTCACCGGCGGACTTGCATCGGACAGTTCCGCCACAGCGTTACGTACAGAAGAATTCGCTCGAGCGTTTTTCTCTTGGAGGTTCGCTCTCGGAGCGCATTGCGGCTCTCCCGGTCCCGGTGGCGCTGGGTACCGCCCTCCGCCATTTTCGAGCACCCCGTCTCCTCGATGACCCATAAGGCACTTAAGCTTTTGCCAGGCCCGAAAAGCGCCTGAAAAACCATAGAAGCGGCGCCGTCCCTTAAACCTTTTTAAGTTGTGGTCGTCTAATCATACACAGCCAGTCGCTTAGAAAGGGTGGGCCACACGAATGCACAATCCCCCCGGCAAAAAGATAAATCCGAGCCTCGGCGAATTAATTGCTGCAGCAGGCGAACTCGCGTTTGAGTATTCTACTAGCGACCGCGAAGCCTACCGTCTTGCGCGAGTCGCGCTGATCGAGATTCTAAAGAGCGGCTTATATCCCAACGAGTTGCCGCAGCTACTCGATGGGTCAGGCGAAAACAGCCGCTACGTCCATTGACAACAGAACTTCGATCGAGCTCCTACAGTGGCCTCAAGATCTCTTAGCGGCGCGTCCTTCCCACGCTAGAGCCAGCGGCTTCGTCCATTTTCCCTCCACATGCACGTTGCAACCAAAAGGGCGACCGGCCCATCTAACACGTGGCACTGTCGAGACTTTGCTCAGAGCCGTTCTACTTGATAATAAACAACCATGCGGCAGGACTCGAGCGGTGTAGCTTGCGCAAATGCGGTGTTAAGGGCGCAGCGTTCGAGTTGATAATTTGCTCGATCCCGCACACAATCGAATACGCGGAGGATGCCATGGTCATCAAGAAGCCTGAGCCAATCAAATCTTCGGAAATCACGCCCAAGGAACTCTATTTCAGCCGTCGTCAATTTATCCTGGCGGTCTCGGCTACACTGGCGTTCTCGGGCGCCACAGCAAAGGCGCTAGCCGCGGGGCCGAAGACAGTTGAAGCTGGAGAAAAACTTACCAACCTTCAGAAGAGCCCCTATAGCACTGCCGAAAAGCTAAACTCGTTCAAGGACATCACAACCTATAATAACTTTTATGAACTCGGCACGGACAAGGGCGACCCCGCGGCCAATGCCAGGTACCTGACCACGCGCCCCTGGACGGTCGCTGTCGAGGGTGAAGTCAAGAAGCCCAAGACATATGATATCGATGAGCTAATGAGGTTAGCTCCGCTCGAGGAAAGGATCTACCGGTTGCGCTGCGTCGAAGCATGGTCGATGGTCATCCCATGGGTTGGTTTTCCGTTGAACGCGCTTATTAGAATGGCGGAGCCAACCGGGAACGCAAAGTATATTCAATTCGTCACGCTTCATGATCCGAAGCGCATGCCGGGACAGAAATCGCCGGTTCTCGAGTGGCCGTATGTGGAAGGGCTGCGCATGGACGAGGCAATGCACCCGCTCACCATTTTATCGGTCGGCTTGTATGGCCAAGTCTTGCCGGCTCAAAACGGGGCTCCCATCAGGTTGGTCGTACCCTGGAAGTACGGCTTCAAGAGCATCAAATCTATTGTTTCCATCCGTTTCGTTGAAAACCAACCGCCAACTTCATGGAGTCTCATGCAACCGCAAGAATACGGCTTCTATTCCAACGTAAACCCCGAGGTCAATCATCCTCGCTGGAGTCAAGCCACGGAGCGGCGCATTGGAGAGTTTTTCCGGCGAAAGACTCTAATGTTTAACGGATATGGTGACCAGGTCGCGGATCTCTACCGCGAAATGGACCTGAGAAAATACTACTAGCTAAGCAGCATTATTATACTCAGAGGTAACGTACGGCCGTGCATGATCCTGGATAGCACGCGGGAAGTCGATCTTGAGCCTTCAACAAGCACTGAACCCGGCGGCGATCACGATCTGCCTGATCCCCTTGGGCCAATTGGTCTATAACCTTCTCACAGATAATCTCGGGGCGAATCCCATTGAGGCGATCACCCGTTTCACCGGATCCTGGGCGCTCATTATCCTGTTGGCGACGCTCTGTGTCACGCCGGCCCGCCGGCTATCGGGCTACAATGGATTAATCAAGTTGCGGAGGACCCTTGGGCTCTTTGCATTTTTCTACGCCACACTGCATTTTTTGACGTACCTGGTTTTGGATCATTTTTTTGATTTTCATACGGTGGTCCAAGACATCGTCAAACGTCCCTATGTAACCGTAGGCTTTCTCGGTTTCGTCGTGATGATTCCCTTGGCCATCACGTCCTCGGCGGCAATGATCCGCCGGCTGGGCAAGCGTTGGCAACAGCTGCACCGATTGGTCTACATCGCCGCCATCTGCGGTGTGCTCCATTTCTACTGGCTGGTCAAAGCGGACATTCGGCGCCCGCTCCAGTACGCGGCCGTCTTAAGCGTGCTTCTGGGGTATCGCTTGCTGGCGAAGCTACCCCGAATAGGCTCTGCAAAATCGCCGCGCAAGTCTCGTGTGGCTGCCACAGAGTAGTTTAAACGCTCTCGCATGTCTACGTACCAATGAGCTCATTAACAACTGAACGAACGCCCCAGTTCTCAGGAGAAGCAGATGCGCATTGCAGCGGTTGATCTCGTGAGCAACACCTGTTTTCCGGCACTCGCAGCCCAGGAGCTCGGCTACTTTGAGAGCGAAGGCTTGGCCGCCCATATTGAGCTCGTTCCGATGCTCGGAGCGACCAGGGCACTGCGTGCCGGAGCCGCCGATGCCATGATCGCCGGCTCAGTCCATGACCTCTTGACGGAATTTCCGCGCTGGGAGGGCGTGAAACTGCTCGTCGCGCTTTCCCAAGGAACGCCGTGGCTGCTGGTGGTGCGCGCCGATCTTGCGGCGAAACGTGGCGACATCCACGCGCTCAAGGGTTTGCGGCTCACAGCGGCGGAAGGGCCGGACCTCGCCTTGCGCCAGATGCTGATCGAGGCTCACATCGATCCTGATCGGGACTTGCAGATTGTGGAGCTACCCGGCGCAAAGGCACGCGACGTCTCCTTCGGCGTGTTTGCTGCGCGCGCCCTGGAAACCGGCGCCATTGACGGCTTCTGGGCCAACGCCATGGGGAGTGAAACGGCAGTGAGCCGCGGAGTTGGCAAGATCCTGTTGGACGTGCGGCGCGGCGATGATCCTGGCGCAACGCGGCAATTCACATTTGCCGCGCTTGCCACAACCGACGCTTTAATCGAGCGCGAGCCAGAGTGCGCTGCCGCAGCCATACGAGCAATCGTAAAAACTCAAAGAGCGTTACGTGCTGACCCAGGGCTAGCGGCCAGTGTTGGCCAGCGCAAGTTTCCCAAGGAAGCGGCCGAACTCATTGTTAAAATCGTTGAACGGGACCTGCCGTTCTATGATCCGGTTATCGGTGAACAATCCATAGCTGGGCTCAACCGGTTCGCTCAATCCGTCGGCCATCTCCCCCACCCGGTTGCTTACGAGCAGGTGGTTGCCGTTCGTTTCCGTGAGCTGTGGTATTCGTGACGGCGCGCCGCCGTAGCCGAAAAGACTGATTCAACGGCTTGACTCCGACCGCTGATGAGAATCATTCTCGCCTCGAGTTCACCACGACGCCGCCAGATACTCGAACTTCTCGGTGTCGCGTTCGCAGTTATCCCGCCGCGATACGAAGAAATACCGTCGCTCCACCGCTCCATCGAAAAGGAGGTCCTCGATTTTGCTATCGGCAAAGTTGGCTCCATCGCGCGGCAGTATCCGCAGAGCATTATCATCGGCAGCGACACGCTCATCGAGATCGACGGCACGAAGATCGGCAAGCCCAAATCGCGTCGCGACGCAAAGAATATCTTGCGGCAACTTTCGGGCCGAACCCATCTGATTTACACGAGCGTGGTCATTGCCGACGGCCTCGGCGGCCCGGGTCTCAGTGCGGTTGAAAAGGTTTTCGTCAAGATGCGTAACTACTCGGATAACGATATCGAGCGCTATCTCGCCTATGATGAGTCTCTCGATAAGGCGGGGGCCTATTCGGTACAGAACCGAGGCTCAATCCTGATCGAATCCCTCACCGGCGATTACCTCGCAGCAGTCGGTCTCCCCCTGAAACCCATAGCCGAGTATCTCCAAGGCAGCGGTGTTGCTCTCCCGGTGGATGTCAACCAACTCTATCGAGACAAGTCATTTCCGAATTGGCGCAATTTTTGACGGCCGCGTTGCTCGCGCTTTGGCTGCAGGTGGGTTGGAACTCATCGACCAGTCGGCTAAGATACTTTCGTTAGGGAGAATCCATGAGGAGAATTCTCGTAGTCGACGACGATGCGCTCGCGCGAAAGAATATTTCGGCTTTCCTGGCGAGCGAGGGCTACCGGGTTGAGCAGGCAAGCGATGGCATTGAGGCGCTGGAGGTTCTGAAAAAGCACCTCTTTGATCTCGTGCTTTCGGACATCGTCATGCCTCGCATGGACGGGTTTGCTTTGATTCAACACGTGCGCTCCAATTACCCGCACACTCGCATTCTCGCCATGACGGCTTACTTTCAGGCGGACTCGGAAACCCGCTTTTCGGTGGCCGGCTCCGATGGGTTCATCAGGAAACCCGTCGTTTTCGACGACCTGTTATCGCGAATCCAGCATCTGTTGCCACAGGAAAGATCTTAGGTCAGCCAAATTCTACGCCCCTGCCAAGCGCCAGCTTTGACGCAAAGTCATTACGTGCAGACGGCGGGTGAAGCAGCGTCAGCAAATCCGCGGCAACTGCTCACCAAAAAGCAGATCCACAACCCGCGTCCCGCCGATTTCAGTCTTTGCCAGCACCATGCGGGGGTGCTCGGCCACCACCTTGCCGATGACGCAGGCGTGCCGGCCCAACGGATGGCAACGCATAGCCTCAAGCAAGCGCTCGGCGGCGTGTGATGGGGCGACGGCACAAAGCTTGCCTTCATTAGCTACATACAGCGGATCCAGGCCGAGAATCTCACACGCCCCTTTGACGCTGTCGCGGACTGGAATCCGACTTTCGTCGATCTTGATACCGACATTGGAAGCCGCAGCCAGCTCGTTCAGAGTGGTCGCCAGCCCTCCGCGCGTTGGATCGCGCAGGCAATGAATGTCTTCGCAAGCGTCCAACATCGCAGCCACCAATGTGTGTAGCGCTGCTGTATCGCTCTCGATGGCGCCTTCAAACTCCAGGTTTTCGCGCTGTGACATTACCGCCATGCCGTGCTCGCCAATGAACCCGCTGAGGATAACCGCGTCACCGGGTTCAGCGCGATCAGCCGAAATTCTCACTGGTCGCTCGACGACGCCCAATCCCGTCGTCGTAATAAAGAGCTTGTCGCCTTTGCCTTTTTCGACCACTTTGGTATCGCCGGTTACAAGTTGAACGCCCGCCTGCAGGGCGGCGTTGCGCATCGAGTGAACAATCCGGCTAAGCTCATCCAATACCAGCCCCTCCTCCAGGATGAACGCAGCCGCGATATACACGGGCCGCGCGCCGGACATGGCGAGATCGTTTACCGTTCCATTAATCGCCAACCGGCCGATATCTCCGCCGGGAAAAACAATCGGGCTGACGATGAACGAATCCGTGGTGAAAGCAATCCGTGTCCCGTTGAGTTGCACTACTGCCTGGTCGTCCATGCGGGCAAGATATTCGTTGGCAAACGCAGGCACAAAAAGATGACCCACGAGATCGGCGGTCAGCTTCCCCCCGCTGCCGTGGCCAAGCACGATTTGCTTGTGATCTCGAAGTGGAACCGGGCAGACGGCTCCGGCCCAGCTCACCATCTCGTCTTTCTTCAAAGCACATCCTCCTCGCCCATGGCGACATGAATGAGGTCCCACAGAATATGCAGCAGCGTCACATGGCACTCTTGGATGCGGTGAATGCTGAAGCTTGGCACCACGAAGCAGTAGTTTGCCACCTCTGCGATCCTCCCGCCGTCCTTGCCCGTAAACGCCACTGTGAGCATTTCCTTCTTCGCCGCGGTTTGAAGAGCATAAATCAGGTTCGGCGACTGGCCGCTGGTCGAGAGCGCGAGCGCCATATCGCCGGCTCGACCCCAGAGGTCGAGCTGGTCCACAAAGACCTTGGCGTAATCTTTATCATTGGAGATTGCCGTTAGCACGGGTACTTGACTGACCAGATCCAAAGCCGGTAATGGGCGGCGCTTGGCAATGATCGGATGAACAAATTCCACCGCGACATGCTGCGCGTCGCAAGCGCTGCCGCCATTGCCCATCACCCAGAGGCGGTGTCCGCTCCTGAATCGGCCGGCCATGTTGTCGCAAAGGTCGCCGATCTGATCGGCGTAATGCGTAAAAAACTGCTCTTTGACTGCCATCGATTCGCGACACTTGCGGAGAATTTTTTCGCGCATAAAAAAACTTGCACCATAAAAGTTCTGGCACGGCAGAGCCGCCACCAAAACCATTCACAACATTAACCACGAAGGTCGTGAAGAGCACGAGTTAAGAGTTGATATTATTTCTCCGGATCCTTCGTGAGCTTCGTGTGCTCCTTAGAAAATGGGATTTGAGATGGGCCATATAATTCCCGTCCCCTGGACACCGGCTGTCATTCTGAGGAGCGCTGCGACGAAGAATCTGCTTGTTCGTCGGTCAGCGGTCCTCGGTCGTCGGTCATTCAAAAGCAGATCCCTCACATCCGTTCGGGATGACACAACGGGGCCACATGTCTTGGTATTGTTCAGGCTCATTTTCCCGTGTAGGCGTGCGTAAGATCATGCATCACTTCGTGGTGTGATGGTGATTACTTGTTGGTTCAAAATTTTACAACCATTATGCGTAACCTGTGAAACACTCTTCGGCTACTGAGTCTGCTCACCCTCAGCGGTGCTTTTCAGATGCCGTCCATAAGCGTAATAAGCGGCGCAAGCACCCTCTGCCGAAACCATCGTCGCTCCGAGAGGTCGCTGCGGTGTGCAGCAAGAGCCAAAAGCCTCGCAGTCGTGCGGCTTCTTGATTCCTTTCAGAATCTGCCCACTGATACAAACCGCGGGCTCCTTCGTATCGATCTCCTCGACTTGAAAGCGCCGCTCGGCGTCATGATCGCGGAATTCGTAACGGAGCCGGTATCCGCTTTTGGGAATCACACCCACGCCGCGCCATTTCCGATCGCAAACTTCAAATACTTCTGAAAGCAGCGCGCGGGCGTCGCGGTTGCCTTCTCGCCGCACCGCCCGCGCATACTGATTCGTCACTTCCGCCCGCCCCGACTCGAGCTGACGCACAACGTTGAGCGTTCCCTCCAGAATATCCAGAGGCTCGAAACCCGTAATCGCGATGGGAACTTTATAGCGGGCGCTGACAGCCTCGTATTCGCTCGAGCCCATGATAGCGCAAACATGCCCGGGTCCGATAAAACCCTGCACGCGATTCTGCGGCGACTGCAAGATGCTGGCAATGGCCGGCGGGACAAGGACGTGAGAAACCAGAACTGAAAAGTTCCTGAGGCCGTCCTTTTTGGCCCGCCAAATAGCCGTGGCATTCGCCGGCGCGGTTGTCTCAAAACCTATGGCGAAAAAGACCACCTGCTTGTCCGGATTGGCGCGTGCGATCCGCAGCGCGTCCAGTGGCGAATAAACGATCCGCACGTCGGCGCCCTGGGACTTCAGTGCAAAGAGATCGGCCTCTGAGCCAGGCACGCGCAACATGTCACCGAATGATGTAAAAATGACCTCCGGCCGGCGCGCAATGGCATGGGCTTTGTCAATGAGCTCGAGGGAGGTCACGCATACAGGACAGCCTGGACCGTGCACTAACTCAATCTCGGCCGGCAGCAGTTCATCCAATCCATACTTGACGATCGAATGCGTTTGACCACCGCAAACTTCCATGATAACCCACGGTCGAGTTTGAATGCGCCGGATTTCGTGAACGATCCCGCGCGCAACCCGCTCATTGCGATATTCGTCGATGTACTTCACTATTTCTTCTGACCCGGCGAAGGTGATCTCTTGTCAGCACCCCCCCTCTTCTGTGGACGGCGACTCGAGCTCGGCGAGCTGGCCCATCTCTTCGAGCAAGCGATAAGTGCGCATCGCTTCTTCTTCGTTCAGATGGGTAATGGCAAAACCGACATGGACGACGACATAGTCGCCGACTTTAGCCTGGGGAACGTACTGTAGACAGGCCTCGCGTACGATGCCGCCAAAGCGCACTTTGGCCATCCGCAACCCATGCGCCTCATAGTCTTCCACTATTTGACCGGGTATCCCCAAACACATTCATTCACCTCATTTCAAACGCGCCCCGGCAATCACCGCCTGTCCCAGGGAAATACCACCGTCATTGGGCGGCAACCGTAACGGAAAGTAGACCGTAAAGCGCCGCTGCCCCAGTAGAGTCAGAACGCGCTTCAACAAATAGACGTTTTGAAATACGCCGCCGCTCAGACAAACAGCGGCTATCCCCTCGCTCGCTCGCAGACGTTCGCACACCGCGACGATGACCTCGCTGATGGTGTTGTGAAAACGGGCCGAAATGACGCCTGCTGATGCCCCCTTCGTCCGATCTCTAACAATGGTTCGGATCGTTTCACGAAAATCGATCTCCTGAGGAGTCGTGCGCGTGTTGATGTCAAACGGGTAGACGTTGCCCACGTTGCGCAGCGCGACCGTTTCCAGCTCGATGGCCGCCTGTGCTTCATATTGGACCTCATGGCGCAATCCGAGCAGCGAAGCAACCGCATCGAACAAGCGGCCGCAAGATGACGTTAATACTGTATTGATGCCGCCTCGAGCCATCTGTGCAACTGTTTTCAGCGTCCTCGAGTGCGCGGGTTGCCACCACGGGAGATCAAGCTCGTGGGCGGCCAGGCCAAATGCGTCCTCCAAGTAGGCGCAAGCCGCGCGCCATGGCTCGCGAATGGCACGATTGCCGCCGGCGAGTGGAGTATAACGGAAATGCGCGGCCCGATGATAGCGGGCAAGATCCGCGACAAGAAATTCTCCGCCCCACATCGCGCCGTCCTCCCCGTAGCCCAATCCGTCCATGGCTACGCCGATAACGGGTCCCTGCAAGCCGTGTTCAGCCATACAGCTGGCAATGTGTGCGTGATGGTGCTGCACGGCGATTTTGATATCGCTGTCGACCTCGGCGGCGTAGCGCGTCGAGAGATAAAGAGGATGAAGATCGTACGCCACTACTGAGGCCCTCAGCCCAAAGAGTTTTTTGTAATGCTCGATGCCGTTGACAAATGCCCTGTAAGTCTCGTAGTTTTCAAGATCGCCAATGTGATGGCTCAAGAAAGCATAGCCGTCCCGGGTGAGACAAAAGGTATTCTTAAGCTGCCCGCCACAGGCGAGCACTTCACTGGCGCATCCGCCCGCGATCTTCACAGGCTCGGGGGCAAAACCGCGCGAGCGCCGTAGGATCGATTGGCGACCTGCACGGATAGCGACGACCGAGTCATCCGCTCGCATCTGGATTCGGCGGTTGTGCGATAAGAGGTAGTCGGCAATGCGGCCCAGACGGCTCCTGGCATCGTCGTCGACATGGGCGATCGGCTCATCCGAAACATTCCCGCTAGTCATCACCAGCGGCCGGTCGAGCCCCTTCAATACAAGATGATGCAACGGCGTGTACGCCAACATAAATCCCAACGTGCTCACTCCAGGCGCTACGGCGGCCGGAATGACACAGCCCGGTTTTTTTTCCAGTAGCACAATCGGACGGCGGCGCGACAAGAGCAGCCGCTCTTCGGCTGGCGAAACAATGCAGAACCGGCGTATCAATCGGAGCCCATCGCCCATGAGAGCGAACGGCTTCGCTTCCCGTTGTTTTCTTTGTCTTAGTCGCTCCACGGCTTGAGAATTGAGCGCATCGCAGGCCAGGTGGTAACCGCCGATCCCTTTGATCGCGAGAATGTTTCCCGCCGCGAGCAACCGACGCGCTTCATCGATGGCTGCTTCATTGGCTGCAGCCGGCGAAGAACCCGGTGCCTGCACGGTGCTTGTGAGAACTACTTGCGGGCCGCACCTCCAGCAGGCCACGGTCTCGGCATGGAAGCGTCGATTCGCTGGATCCTCGTATTCGGCCCTGCAATCGGCGCACAGAGCAAAATCGCGCATCGTAGTTCTGGCGCGATCGTAAGGCGCGCTCGTGATTATCGTGAACCGTGGGCCGCAATGCGTACAAGTGATAAAGGGATAGCCGTACCGCCGGTTGGCCGGATCCTCAACTTCGTGCAAGCAATCCACGCATGTGGCGAGGTCCGGCGCCATGGGAGTAAACTCCCCCTGAGCGGACTGGCTATCGCTCACCTGAAAATCGTCATAGCTTTCAACCGCCCAAGCGTCACTTCGTTCGAGTGACTCAATTCTTGCCAGCGGTGGCGGGTGAGTCCGAAGCTCCGTGATAAACTCTTCGATCCTTTCCGCTTCGCCTTCGAGATCGATCAAGACGCCCGCGCTGGAGTTAAAAACGCGGCCCTTGAGCGATCGTTCCGTCGCCTGCAAGAACACAAACGGACGAAAGCCGACGCCCTGAACAATCCCCCGCACCCGGATTTGAGTCCGCACCGCCATACTTTCAGGGTGCCCGCCCCGCGCGCGAGATGATTTTATGGTTTTCCAGCTCTAACTCATCGACCCACAGCTCTTCACCCGATATCACCGTCACGTCGCTGCCGCCACATTCAACGCACAAAAACAGCGCGAGATCGGCGGGAGTATCCGCGCCACAGGCATTACAGCGCACCCGCGCCGCTATTTCCTGAAGCTCCAATTGAGCTTCAGCCGCAGCGGTATTTTCCGCGGCGAGGCGAAATGAAAACTCGAGGCTTTCCGGCACAACCATCCGCAGTTTGCCGATTTTCAAACTGATCCGTCTTATTTTTTGCTCTCCCGCCGCGGATAACGCGATGTCTAGTATTCCCTCAGCCAAGCCCATCTCATGCATAAACGCCGCCTTTCTCAGAGCCTTGCGGACATCAATAAGAATTCCGCGCTGGTGAAGCAATGCTCGGGAGGCCGGAAGAGCGAAGACATGAGAACCGTTTTTCCAGACTCGAGTCTAGAGTTGTCCCGCTCCGACACGCGTACGCCGAAACCCAAGGCTTGAAACTGAGGCATCTCACTTTAGAGTCTCGGTCCTCGATGGCTGTCAATGCGCACACCAGCTTTCAAGATGCGCCTCGATTTCGAATCTGAATCGTTGAGCCGGTTCTTGCCAAACTACATCGTACTGATTTTGATGTACCGTTTAATATCTTGCAGGTTGGCCAAGACTCCAAGAGCGAAGGCCGCAAGGAGTGCGCCGCTAATCAAGCCCAAAAGCTTACGATTGGAGGCCCGCTCCACTTCGGCGCTTTCGGCGATCTGCGAATCGTTAAACGTTCTCACTTGCTTCTCCTTTCCCTTTCCGGCACCTAAAATTCCACGTTTGTTGGTCAATAAGAAACTCCACCATCGAGACCGCCTCATCGAGCATGGCTGCCACCGGAAGGCTCAACCCCATGCGGCCCTCTTCGTCCTCCCCCAGCATCTCAGGCTCGCACCCGATCACAACAACCCGCCGCAAGGACGCCCCCATAAACTTCGCGAAGGTGAGGACTTTCGTCGGTACCATATGATGGGTCTCAAGCAAAACTGCGGGATCGGAGTCTTGTTCGAGATTGAGGTCTTC
>CAYPHJ010000043.1:0-8570 GCA_964410485.1 uncultured Syntrophobacteraceae bacterium | reverse complement strand
GATGGGTCTCAAGCAAAACTGCGGGATCGGAGTCTTGTTCGAGATTGAGGTCTTCCAACTCCGGTTCAATCTGGTAGAGCGTTCCTGGCACGCCGCCCCGAGGCGTCGCATCGATCAGGACAACCAACTCATAATCGTCGAGGAGCGCATAGCCGAGGTCAAAGCCGCGGATGCCGAAGTCAACGACACGGACGTCGGGTGCGAGATTGCGTTTCGCCAGACGTCTCGCAACCTCACAGCCAAACCCGTCATCGCCCAAAAAGATATTCCCAATACCGGCGACAAGAATCCTGCTTCGATCCATGGCACTGCCTTTCATCCCCTGCACTCTCACGCTCTTCAGCCAGACAGGGGCTCCACTTCATCCGGTGCAAAAAAAAATCGATGCGCCGGCTGCCGCAAGACACCCAAATCTCGCCCAGGGTCGTCCTCTATCACGACGGCGATATGAATCCTATCCTCATAGTCCTGTTCAATTGCCTCGATGCTCGCGGTTTTTCCGGCGAGGAATAGATCAAGAACATCCCCGCCCTTGCGAGGTCGAAGACGAACACGATCACCCGGCCGGAGATCCACCGCGCCAATCCGAACGCATTCCACGGGCGTGCGACCAAAAAAGAAGTCTGAATCGTCTTCGTTCACTTGACCTCCTTGATTGCTTTCAGCCCGCGCACGGCTCCATGCATTTTCAGAAGTTGGTCGCCGGGAAGCGCTTCGCTACGCGCCAGGATCTCCCGCACGTGAAAGTCTCCGCGGTGTATCTCCTGCTTTTCTTCCTCCGTCAGAGTCAGTATGCGCAGCGTCAGCAGCTTATCAATCTCGGTGCCGTCAAACAGATCACCCGGGCTCTCCGGAGCGATTTTGGGATAATCGTAGAGAATAATGGGTGAAGCGAGCATGCAGTTTCGCTCTCCCTCGGCTCCCGCCAAAACCGGCCAAGCGCCGATGTTGTGACACTCAGCGGCGGCTTCTCGATAGATGTCCGGCGGCTCCAGCAGTGAAATGAATTCACCATCGCTCACCTGCAAGATCACGTGGGTAGAAACCAGAGCCTTCATGAGAGCACGATCACGCTCGGCTCCACAGACGCTGTCACAGGCCGTTACGTTTCGGATTTGCATAGAAAGTTTGCAAAGCTCGTCCTGCAGCCGTTCAGCGCGGACCGATATGACACCATGAACAATCTCCTGCCGTAAAACAGATCCATCTTGTATCGCCGGTGATCCGTGAGCGTCTTGACTGGGATCGAACACAAATGGAACCTCGACAGTGCCAGGGTCCAAGGACGCAAGCTCGAGATCCGGGTGGGTCACCTCACGCTCCAACGCCTCGTGCCATGCATCATCCCATTCATTGTTGGCCAGCGACTTTTTCAACCCGAGCTGGAGAAACCTGACCGTCACTCCGATAGCCCCACACGGGCCAGGCACGACCAGACACTCGATTTGCATCCTATCGAGGCCCACTCCTGCCGTCACCAAATCAGAGTTTGCGGGATAAAGCACCCCAAAGTTCCAACGATGTCGGTTCTTGAGGGCGGAGCGGCGGTAGGGGTATAAGAGGTACCCCTCATACAGCAATGCCCGTGCGATCTTTTCTACCGCGGCCGGCGGCTTCAAACGCACGCCCGTGGCATTCTTCAAATCGCGCCTCCTTTCACTATTCACAGGCGACTCACCCGTGTCAGCGCTAACCGGCCGTCATCAGGCGGCAATAGACTTTCGAGGGCGGCCTCCCAATTGGTCATGCCTCGGTCTACCTTATACGCGTAAAACCGGTCAAAAACATCGCGCCGAAGACAGAGCCATACACCGTCAGGGTAAAACCTGTCCATCATTTCCCGCCAGACGTGAACCGGTAAGCGGTACTCGTTCTCCCTCTGCCACGAAATCTGCGCTGCCTGCAGCAGCCCGGTCCCGGTCCTGTAAAAAACAGTGCCGCTAAAAAGGAACAGCAGAGGGATCTCCCCTTCAAGCTGCGCGCCGAAATATTTCGTTGCCGCGACGTTAAAATCGAAGCTACACGGCAGTATCAGATCGACAAGGGTAGCGCCGGAAAACCCCACGACGACAGTCGTGGCGTTCGTCCAGTACAGGCTGTGCAGGCTGCGGCTCCATTGTTCGGGCGGGCCAAAAAGGTCCTTCAGTTTCTCTTGCTCGAGCCGGCTATAAGAGCGCCGTGTCACCTCGAGCCGTACCTGGCAATGAAGTAAAACGCTCTGGATCTCTTCTTCTGCCGGCGCATTCCGAATGCGCAGCACAAAATCGAGCGCCGGCAGTGCCGCATGCGCCGGAACCGAGACGCCTTCAATCTGGAAGGTCAAATCAGGCATGTGGGTCATTGATAGGCGATGCGCCGCGCTCTTTCAGGCCAACAAAGAACTCATCGACCTCCGCCCACAGCGCTCTGCCCCCCGAGAGCCCCCGCCAGTGCTTGCGAATCAGGCCGGTCAGCTTCAGGCAAATATCGATCGACACCCAATAATAGTCCCGCACCCCTCCCATTCGATTAACCAGCAAACCTTCGACGTCCGCTTGGATCTCGTTTAGAAGCGGATTGCGCTCTGCCATTTGCCACCAAATATTCACGTTCAGAGCCGCCTCAGTTGCGCCCGCAGGACTAGGGTATAAAGCAACAAGCTGCGGCACCGCGATTCTGCGAGAGATAAAAGCCAGGCTGATGGGGATGCCAAGGCTTTCCCATTCCGCATCTGTTTGGTCAAAGTCCGCCAAGTAGCGGATCACTTGCACGACGCGGCCGTACTTGCTGCCGGCTTGGCTGCCCAACAGCAAAGAGCAGCGGTCGCATGCGCAAGTGAGACGCCACTGCTCATAGTAGATCAGGTGCTGGTGAGCAGCCCTCAATGGCGCGCCGCAAATATCGCATGGTTGCGCCCGCGCGGTATCGGAAATGAATTTCCGGAGCGTTGAAAAGGGGCTGGTTACTATGCGTACGGCTGTAGGAGATGCTGTCACGCTTCTCTCGTATCGACGCCGGAGCGCCGCGCTTCAGCGCGGTTATGGGGGAGAAATGAAAACACTGTCCGGGTGCATCGGTCTTCTTTTTTCAGGATTAATCCCGGTGGCGTCGCGTGGTGTTGCCTGGCGCGCGGGTCGCCCGGCTCCCGATACACCCGCAGCTCTGCCGCCACCCCCCAGCCTCGGCTTTATTTCATCCTCGCCTCTTCTCGTTCCGATATCGTGCGTCGGTTCATGTAAGGCCATTGGCTACACACTCCTTGTGATTTTTATTTTCCCTGAGCCGATGTATCACGCCGACGTTTCCTCGACCTCAATCGCGGTCACGTCCGGAGCGGTTTCATAAATGGCCTGCTCGACAGCCAAATGCAGAGTCATCTGTGATGACGGGCATGCGCTACAGGTGCCTTCGAGGCGGAGCTTGGCAACCCCCTGTTCGACACCGACAAGCTCGACATTGCCGCCATGGGAACGCAGGTAGGGCCGCACCCGATCGGTACGCGCGTCTTTAGGTCGACGGGATGCAGTACCTTATCGACCGGGGAAATTCTTTCGCGAAACTGGTTTGGGCAGAAGCACGAAATTCGAACTTCAAAATCCGAAACCCGAAACAAATCCAAATCACCCAATAGGTCAAAGTTTCAAACAAATCGGATTTTTGAATATGGATTTTGAGTATTTGGTTTGTGTCGTATTTCGTGCTTCTGATTTTTCCGCCTTACTTTGCGTGCTTCTGGTTCCCCCGGTCAGGAACTTACTTGACGCTTACACCGAACATCGGTGAATGGCGCGTCTGCAGCAGTTTGCCATTACCCAAATACATGTGGACGCCGCACGGCAAACACGGATCGAAGCTTCGCACCGCGCGCATGATGTCGATGCCCTTGAACTTCTCGGGGCCGTTTTCCTCAAAGATAGGCGTGTTCTGCACGGCATCCTCGTACGGGCCCGGAGTGCCATAAATATCACGCGGGCTGGCGTTCCACGGCGTTGGCGGATACGGATGGTAATTGGCGATCTTGCCCTCGCGAATCACGACATGGTGCGACAGCACACCGCGCACTGCCTCGTGAAATCCGCAACCAATCGCCTCGTTCGGAACGGTGAATTCCGACCACGTTTGATTTCTACCGGCGCGCACTTCAGCCAATGCCTTTTCGACGAAATAGAGCGCCGCGGCCGCCGCGTACGCCTGGAAATACGTGCGTGCGCGGTCCCGCTCGATCGTATTGCTCCACTTGGGGATCTTCCATTCCAACTCGACTTCCGGCTTGGTGGCGGTTTTGGGCAAGTTGATCTTGACGCTGCTACCGGTGGATTTTAGGTAGCCAATATCGACGAGACCGTTGACCGCCGTCGCCCACAGACGCGCTATCGGCCCGCCGCCGGTATCTAACGCAAGATACTGCTGGGTTTTTTCGTCGTACCATCGAGGGGACATCACCCAGGTATATTTATCGGTAAAATCGCGCTTTTGCGGTTTTGGAATGGTCCTTTGGTTCCACGGATGGCGGCGATCCACCGGGTTTCCGAGCGGATCTCGTGACACGAACAGCTCCCCGTTCTGCCAATCCTCGTAATATGAACTGCCGAGCAAGATGCGAATCCCGAGATTGATTTTTACCAGATTGTTGGTCACCACGTTTCCATCCACGATAACGCTTGGCGTGACATACATGCCACGGCCCCATTCCGGCATATGCTCGTACCTGTAGTCACACACGTCAGGATTGTTAAACGCGCCCCAACATCCCAAGAGAACACGTCGCTGACCGTTTTGCTCGTAGCCCGGCAACGCCTGGTAAAAAAAGTCAAAAAGATCGTCGTGTAAAGGAACGACCTTCTTCATGAACTCGATATACTTCATCAGACGCACAAGATAATCCGTGAAAACTTGTATCGTCCCGACCGTGCCGACACCGCCCGGATACAGTGTCGAGGGGTGTACATTGGCGCCCTTCCATGAGGCAAAACATCTCTCGCGTGTCACGGCTTACCTTCAGCGTCTCACGATAGAATTCACCCGTGAACGGATTCAGCGCCGTCATGATGTCGCCGATTGTACGGTAGCCGTGGTCCTTGGCATGCGGTGCTTCGGTTTTCTGAGCTTTGTCCCAGACACCCGGGTTGGTCTCCTTCACCATCTGCTCGCAAAAATCCACCCCCACAAGATTGTCCTGAAAGATGTTGTGATCGAACATGTATTCGGCCGCTTCGCCGAGATTGATGATCCATTCGCCGAGCGCCGGCGGCCTCACGTCGAATGCCATGTTCTGGGCATACACGGCGCAGGTCGCGTGATTGTCACCGCAGATGCCGCAAATACGGCTGGTGATGAAATGCGCATCGCGTGGATCTTTATCCCTCATGAAGATGCTGTAGCCACGAAAAATAGATGAAGTGCTGTAGCACTCGGCCACCTGCCGGTTTTTAAAATCGATCTTCGTGAAAATGCCGAGGCTACCGACGATTCGAGTGATCGGATCCCAACTCATTTCCACAAGTCCATCCGACTGAGGGAGAACGGGCTTTTTCATTTGCACGCCAGTGCTCATGTCCAATCGCTCCTTTCGTCTTGTCTCAAGCCATTAATAAGTACCTGGCCGGTAGCCGGTTGTGAGGTTGGAGCCGGGATGGCGCCACTTGGGTTCTTTATTCACGGTTGTGTTGGTAATTTCGCGTAACTTCCGGATCATCCCGCCATAGCCAATGGTAATCAGCGCAGTTGAAAGCCCGGCACCCGGCGGCTCATCCATGAACGGCATGAACTTGTCCGGGAAACCCGGCATCGTGCAGGCAATGCACACCCCTCCCACATTCGGACAGCCGCCAATGCCGCGCATCCAGCCACGTTTAGTAACATTACAGTTGACGACCGGCCCCCAGCAGCCAATCTTTACCAGGCATTTGGGCGAACCATAGGCGTGGGCAAAATCACCCTGCTCATAATATCCGCCACGATCACAGCCCTCGTGCACGGTCTTACTGAAAAGCCAGGTGGGTCGGAGCTGATCATCGAGAGGTATCATGGGTGCCATTCCACCTGCCTGGTAAAGCAAGTAAAGCAAAGTTTCCGTAAAGTTATCGGGCTGCACCGGACAGCCAGGTACATTGACGATCGGGACTCCTGCCTTTGAGCGCCAGTTCCCACCCGAGATAGTCCGCCAGCCCCATGCAACCGGTGGGGTTTCCTTGCATTGCATGGATGCCCCCATAAGTCGCACAGGTCCCAGCGCCAACAACAGCCCAGGCTTTAGGCGCTAAACGATCAATCCACTCGCATGTCGTAATTGGCTGCCCAGTGTCAGGGTCCGTGCCTTGAGCTGCCCAATATCCCTGTGCTTTTATCTCCTCGTTGGGAATCGAACCCTCAACCACCAAAACGAACGGATCGTATTCCCCCTTTTCCGCACGATAAAAATGATCCAGGAAGTCATCACCGACTTCAGGCGCCAGAACAGGATTGTGTAGATGCACCTTGGGCAACCCTGGAATTGCTCCGAGCAAAATATCTTCAATACTCGGTTGTTCCGCGGCGGTTACTGAAACCGTATCTCCGTCACAGCTTAGACCAGCCGTCATCCACACTACATGAACGTCCTGGACAGCAGGAGTTTGGTTTGGCATAGTGACTCCTCTTTTCGGTCAGTTTTCAGTTTTGGGACAAAGGACGACGATATGTAAACGGGGCGCAATCTAAATGCCACGTCGGTGATTTGGGCGCAGCCAACGCGAGCGAGAGATGCACAGAGAATCATTTTCGCCTACGACAACATCGCTGATCCACGCTAAATTTCTCACCCAGCGGTCGTTCGGGCCAGACGTGCGGTTCTCAACCATGAAATGCATGTCTCATCATCGGGATTTTACCGCGCAGTATCTTGTCGCAAGCCTGGTACGTTCAATCCTTGAAGTCTCAAAATAACCAAGGTTTCGCACGCGCCAAAAATTGTAAAGGAGCCTCGATTAGCTTCACAGCGAACTAAACCGCACCCGATGCCCACAGTATTTTCGCATCCAGCCGTTCCGCTTGCGCTCCATGTCGCTCTCGGGCCGGCAACGTTACCGAAAAATCTTCTGGTCGCCGGAATGGTTGGCTCAATCATTCCTGACTTGGATGTGATGGCGTTTGCCTTTGGGGTACACTCCCCAAGCCCGTTCGCACATCGCGGACTCACCCATTCGTTTACATTTGCAGTCTTTCTGGCTCTGATCGGAGCGCTGGCACTGCACAATGGCGAGACGCGTCTCGCCACGGGATTTATCTTCTTGTTTGTTTCGATTGCGTCCCACGGAATTCTCGACGCTTTTACAAACGGCGGTTCCGGTGTGGCGTTATTCTGGCCCTGGTCGTCGCGACGCTACTTTGCTCCTTTCCGGCCCATTGTAGCTTCGCCCATCTCAATTCGCCGTTTGCTCTCTCCACGAGGCTTGCAGGTGCTGCGTTCTGAAGCCATTTGGGTATGGCTACCATGCGTTGGCATTGCCTGGGTCGTGCGCAAAGCAATGGCGTGATCTCCGCGCTGCCGGGGCCCGAGTTTCTAGCCCGGATTTATTGCGGTATAGAAGCATTGTCTTCAGGTCGCCCCCGGAGCAAAATAGAGCCATGGCTGACATGGACTATTATCGCGTTTTGGGCGTTTCGCCTTCAGCCACCGGCAAGCAGATAAAATCCGCCTATCGCAGACTTGTCAAAAAATATCACCCTGACCTGTTCGCTACACCGGAAGATAAGGCGCGTGCCACTGCAAGGTTTCACCAAATCAATCGGGCGTACGCGGTTCTCGGAGATGCAAAGCGACGGAGCTACTACGATGAGATCCGCCCGCAAAACGCCGCCAATGTGAAACCAGGGCCCGCGGCGGCGGCTCGTCGGTCGAATCCCGCAAGACAGCCTGTTGCGAAGCCGGGCACGCTGCTGTGGCGCTCCGTTGTTCAGAGCCTGGCACAAGTACGGGTTTCGGCTCGGATCGTCTTTTCAGTAAAGCCTGCGGCCGCACGCCTCACGAAGTCTGTCAATCAACTCGCAGCGAGAATCTCCCACGCCGCCTTCACCAGGCCGCCACTTCACAAAGCGGCATTCATCTTTGGCTCCTTCGCAGTGATATGGGTTCTAATAAGCCTGTGGAAAAAACCTGACGCGGCGACAAGTTGGGCGCTACTCGAAAATACGGTGGTCGAGCCGCTACGCCCGATTTCGCCGAGCTTCCATGAGCCTAACTGGACTATCGTGGCATATCATCCATCGCGGTCACATTGCGGCACCGCTCTCAAAGAGAGAGTCAATGTCGACGAACAACAAGGGGCCAAGGCGTTTTTCGACCAACTCGACGGTTTGGCGGCTATTACGGTACGGGTCAAGACCGAAGCCGTTTTGGCCGAAGAATATTTTCAAGCCAAGTTGAGGAGAAGCCCGCCTTCCGCCGTCGATCCACGGCTCTTGAGGGAACAAGCCCAGCACGAAGCCAGTGAGTTCGTAAGAAACAACGGAGTGGCGCAACGCGTAAGAAAGGTCCAGTGCCGTGAAGTGGTTCTTCCGAAAAGCGAGTCTTGGTTTTGGCGTATGATGAAGCAAGCCGGTCTAAGTTCCTA
>CAYPHJ010000042.1:0-37260 GCA_964410485.1 uncultured Syntrophobacteraceae bacterium | reverse complement strand
CTAGGCCGCTGGGAGATTGCCGATCTGACCAATGACAATGAAAATCTCTCTCCTCATTTTCATTTTGTTTGCGTTTCTCTGCTTGTTGTCCCTGAACGGCTGCGGCAATGATCTGACCACGGCGCGCGGAGTTGTCGAAGAATTCATCGATCAGAACTATGTCCGAATCGATCTACAGGAAGCCAGGAAGTATGTAGTCGGTTTGGCCCTGGAAAAGATGAATGAACAGATCCGCTTGACTGCGGGCCATACCATAGATGCCTCCACGCGAAAGCCCCGAGTGAATTACCAATTATTGGAACAGAAAGAAGGAGAAAACCGCGCTTCTTTTCTCTACCTGGGAACGATCCGGATGGATGACGGCTATGAGTTCACCCGGCACTGGCTCATAACCGCGCGTAAAGAAGACAAAGACTGGCGGGTATCGAACTTTACCGAGTCGGATTAGACCTAGCAGGTTGCTGAAAAAAGATGAACGGAGAATCCCTACTCATTTAAGTTTCTCTCCGTTCGCCCTGAGGTTCTCGAAGGGTGAACGGAGAGTTTTTCAGCAGCCTGCTAAGCTGGTGACCCGAAATCTGCGACGCGGAAACTGGCGGTTATCGAGACGTCGTGGCCTGACTTGAGGCGTCTTCCCGTACTCCACCACTCCATTCCATCGTTCATGCTCCCGCCGGTTGCGCGCTTGCCGCTGCAGGCGGCGCTTCCTTCCGTGTGGGCTTGATCTGCAAGACTAGGCCCGCCGCCATCATCGCGATGACCCCGCCGGAAAAAAAGGCGAATTGATAATCCCCCATCCAGGTTCTCAGCGCACCTGCCGTAGTGGCCATGACTGCCGCACCGATCTGGTGCGACATGAAAATCCACCCGTAGACTTTGCCGATGTTTTGCCTGCCAAAAGTATCCGCCGTAATCGCCATTGTCGGCGGCACGGTGGCAAACCAGTCCAGTCCATAGATCACGGCAAAAATTAAAAGCCCGCTAAATTCCTCCATAAACGGGAGAATGAGAAGCGACACACCGCGCAACGCATAAACTACCGCAAGCCATTTCCGCGGCTCTATCCGGTCGATCATCCAGCCCGAAAAGACCGTACCGACGAAGTTCAGCCCGCCCATGACGCCGACCAGAGACGCTGCTGCGATCTGTGGTATTCCGATGTCGATCTCGTGAGGAATAAAATGCGTGCCGATCAGGCCGTTGGCTGTGCCGCCGCAAACAAAAAAACTTCCTGCAAGGAGCCAAAAAGTCGAGCTACCGATCACTTCTCGTGCGGTGATGGAGGCATTGGCGGCTCTCACGCCGCGCAACGCCGCCACACCTCGCGAGCCCGCGGCGCCAGCCTGCCCGGCGCCGTACGGTTCCAGCCCAACATCGGCCGGGTCATCGCGCATCCAGAGGTAGATCAGAGGTAGCAACACCAGGGCAACAACGATCAATACCATTGATCCCAGGCGCCATCCGGCGTAGGTGATCATAGCCATGAACAGAGGCAGAAAAATGAGTTGCCCGGTGGAGCTCGCGCTGCCCAGAATGCCTAAAGCCAGGCCCCGCTTCGCCACAAACCAGCGGTTACCAACGGTGGCCGTAAGCACCGAGCCCACACCGCCGGCGCCGAGTCCGACAATAATTCCCCATACGAGAAAAAACTGCCAAAACTGGTTCATCGCAATGGTTCCGCTTACGCCCACAACCAACAGCCCCAGGCTCCCCAGCATCACCTTGCGGCACCCGAATCGATCCAACAACCAGCCGCTGATTGGCGCCGCAATGCCAAACAGCAGAAGATTGACGCTCACGACCGCAGCAATAGCGGCTCGGGTCCAACCAAACTCCGCCTCGAGCGGATGAATCAAAACCGACGGGGAGGACCGCACTCCGGCACTCGTCAAGGTAGTGAGAAAGCACAGCGTCAGGACCAGCCAGCCATAATAGAATGGAAGTGAGAGCGGCGGGCGGGGTTGAGTAGCCACAATGGTGTCGTTTTGCATAGATTTGATATAGCTCAGTTTTTGTCGAAAGCACAAACCTTAACCGCTGTCTCTCGACGGCTTAACTCTCGAGATCTCATCTTCCTGCGGGGGTTAGGGGCACGGGAACTCGAGATTCTTACCCTGCTCAAGTAGGCTGCGCCGGAGATTGGTGCCTTGGCCTTGTGTGGGAGAAAGGCGCGGCTACCGGTCAGAGCGCCTGATCATGTTGATCGCTTCTGCCAACGCAAAAGCGCCGCTGTAAAGTGCGCGGCCGATGATCACCGCTTCGACGCCTTCGTTTTCGAGAGGCATAAGGCGCCGGATGTCTTCCAGAGTTGCTACTCCTCCTGATGCAATTACAGGCAGACTCACTGCCTGGGCAATCTTGCGCGTCTCTTCGATATTGACCCCGGCTCGCGTGCCGTCCCGGCTGATATCGGTGTAAACAATGCGGGAGACCCCATCCGATGCGCAGCGTCTTGCCAGCTCACCGGCATCCATGCGCGTTGTCTCCTTCCATCCTTTAACAGCCACCTTGCCATCCCGCGCGTCGATTCCGGCAACTATTTTTCCTGGGAAGTTTTTACACAAGGCCTGCAGGAATCGTTGATCGGTGTATGCTGCCGTCCCGATCACGACCCGCGCCACGCCCAAAGCAAGAGCCTCATTGACTGCTTCAACCGAACGCAGGCCCCCTCCCAATTGAACGGTCAGTCCAGTCTCACGGCAGATCGTTTCGATTTCCCGCGTATGGACCGGACGACCCTCGATGGCACCGTTGAGATCCACAATGTGGATGATCTCGGCGCCCTGCCTCGTCCAATGCTTTGCCGCATCCAGCGGCCGATCGAAATAGACGGTTTCCTTGTCCATTTCCCCTTGGAATAGTCGTACGCAGCGGCCGTCTTTGATATCGATGGCTGGAATGATCTTTATCATGCCCGCTGCCCCAGCCGGGGTTTTTCATGCTCGAACGGAGAAGCGCGTGAAACCAGGGACAAGTCCTCACCCCGAAAGACATGAAGGTTTATCCTCTTGAATCTCTCAACTTCGCGCTCTTCGTGATCTCCTATGAAAATTGGGGTTGGAACCTCGGCCGCCCTTGTTCTAGAATCCGTCGCCCTGGAGCCTTTTCTGAATGTCATTCTGAGGAGCGCCGCGACGAAGAATCTGCTTTTTTTCCTGTCCGGATCAAAAATGCAAAGCAGATCCTTCACTTCGTTCAGCATGACAGTCCTGCTGTACGAGGGAAAGGCCCCATTTTCATCCTCTGCGGGCGAGCGTAAGCTAATGAAACACTCCTTCGAAAATGGGATGTGAGGTGTGGCCATCCCCTGGACACCGGCTGTCATTCTGAGGAGCGCTGCGACGAAGAATCTGCTTTTCTCTTCGAGACGGAACAAGAAGCATAAAAAGCAGATCCCTCACTTCCGTTCGGGATGACAGTCCTGCGGTGGTGGGACAGATGACAGTCGTGGGGCTACTTTCATCGTATATGGGCGAGCGTAAGATCATGAAACACTTCGTGGCGAAACAACATCTGTCGGTCTTCGGGCAGGTCCCTTGAAACGCAGTAAATCAGGAACAATCCCGGTTCGCGCTCAGTTCGATTCCACGAAACGCGCGAAATTCTCCAGAATCCTCAGGCCGACCTCCTGACTTTTCTCGGGATGAAACTGACAGGCGAACAGATGGTCTGTAGCGACGCTTGACACGAAACGACTGCTGTAATCGGTAGTCGTCGCAACCATCGACTCATCCTCCGGCACGACGTAAAAAGAATGGACGAAATAGACGTAGTCACCGCTCGAAAGTCCTTCCAAAAATCGCGTCTCCTTTTTTTTTTCGATGCGGTTCCAACCCATGTGCGGTACCTTGAGGTCATCGCCTGGACGAAAGCCAATTACCTTGCCGGGAAATAGATCCAAGCCTGCTTGCCTGCCGAACTCTTCGCTTTCGGAGAATAGCAATTGAAACCCGAGGCAGATGCCGAGAAAAGGCTTTTTCTTCCTGATGACCTCGCGGACGGGCTCAATCAAGCCAAAACGGGTGAGGTTTTCCATGCAAGCGTGGAAGGCGCCGACACCCGGGAGTGTCACGCCGCGCGCCGAGAGAATCTTACCGGGATCACGGGTCACCTCGGCTGCGAAACCCACTCGCTCGAAGCCCTTCTGCACGCTGCGCAGATTACCCATGTCATAGTCGATAATGGCTATCATAGGACTGCCTCATTTTTATTTGCCACTTCGCGATAACCAATTGTGGATCGTGTCATCCTGAACGAAGTGAAGGATCTGCTTTTGAAACGACCGACGACCGGGGACCGACGACCGACTAAAAAAGCAGATTCTTCGTCGCGGAGTTTATCCTGAGCATGGCCGAAGGATTCCTCAGAATGTCATTGGGACACTCTGTATCAACTGAGAGCAAAGAATTTCATACTTGCTCATGCCATCTAGGTCGAAATCACAAACTTCCCTTGGTCGACCAAACTCCTTCGATGCGATCATCCAGCTGGGTCGCCGCATCCATGGCGCGCGCGAACGCCTTGAAACAGGCCTCAATGATATGGTGGGGATTCTCCCCTCGAACCACATCGATGTGCAGATTCATGCCTAACTGATTGGCAAACGCCTGGTAGAACTCGTGCGGCAAGTCGGTATCGAAACTACCGACGCGCCCGGGACGGATCTTTACGTTGTAACAAAGATAAGGCCGCCCGCTCAAATCCACGACAACTCGCGCCAAAGTTTCGTCAAGGGGGCAACTCGCTTCGCCAAAACGGTGAATTCCACGCTTGTCTCCGAGAGCATCTTTGAACCCCTGACCGAGCGCAAGACCCACGTCTTCCACGGTATGGTGGTAATCCACTTCAAGGTCCCCTTTGGCGTGAAGCTCGATGTCAAATAGACCGTGGCGCGAGAAGATATCGAGCATGTGATCAAAAAAAGCCATGCCAGTGTGTACTTTGGCCAAGCCCCCGCCGTCCAAATTTAACGCGACGCGGATCTCCGTTTCTCTGGTCTTACGTTCGACTTTTGCTGTCCGTCCCATAAATGACTCCTGTGAAGCAGGCTAAGGTTTAGGTTTAGGGTTAGGTTTGGGACTCAACCTCAGCTTTGACCTTGACCTGCTTTCTTTTTAAAGCGCGCTTCAACCGCCCGGGCGTGATCATCGAGTCCTTCCAACCGCGCCAGGCGCGTAATGTAAGGCGCTAGAGCGCGCAGTGCTCTTTCTTGCGCGTGAATGATCGTCGTTCGCTTGACGAAATCGTAAGTCCCAAGGGGCGAAAAAAATCGCGCGCTGCCGCCCGTTGGCAACACATGATTGGGACCGGCAAAGTAATCTCCCAACGGCGGCGTTGAATACGGGCCGATGAAAATCGCCCCGGCGTTGCGTATAGCGCTCGACCATCTCAGCGGATCTTTTACAACCAACTCGACGTGCTCCGGGGCGATAGTGTTGGCAATCTGAATCGCGTCGTTTCTTCCCCGGGCCACGATGATTGCGCCATATTTTTCCAGTGCCTTGAAAGTAATCGCCTGGCGCGTGCTCTGGATAAGTTGGCGCTCGATGGCCTTCTGGATGCGCCTGGCGAGCGCCATCGAGGCAGTCACACAAAGCGCCGCTGCAAGCTCATCGTGCTCGGCTTGCGAGAGCATGTCCGCGGCAACGTATTCAGGATCCGCGCTCTCATCGACCAAGAGAAGGATCTCACTAGGCCCGGCGATCGAGTCGATACCGACCGCGCCGAAGACTAGTTTCTTTGCGGTCGCAACGAATATATTGCCGGGGCCAACGATCTTGTCCACTTTTGGCACGGTTTCGGTTCCAAAGGCCAACGCGGCAATTGCCTGCGCGCCGCCGATGCGAAAAACTCGGTCCACGCCGGCGATTTTGGCTGCCGCAAGGATAATTGCGCCATCCTCTCCTAGCGGACACGCCATGATGACTTCAGCCACGCCCGCGACTTTAGCTGGAACCACATTCATCAAAACCGTCGAGGGATAGCACGCCTTGCCGGCCGGCACATAGACACCCACACGAGCCAGCGGCGCAATTCTCTGCCCTAGCCGCATGCCGAGCGGGTCGCGATAATGCCAACTGCGCTGCCGTTGCCGGCGATGAAATTGGGCAATTCTCTTGGCGGCCTTGCGCAAGGTCATGGTGTCCTTTGCCGGCACTCGCTCGATAGCGCGGTCGATCTCGCTGGGCCTGACTTCAAGAGTCGAAGTAGTGAGCCGACGGCCATCAAAACGTTCGGTGTAACGCAGCAAGGCCTTGTCGCCTTGGCGCTGCACGGTGCGGACGATCTCCTGCACCCGCTCCTCGATGCCGTTTGCGTGCCCCACTCGACGGTCCAGGATGCGTGCAAGCCAGCGCTCAAATGCCGGGTCGGTGGTCCTGAGCAACCTGATCTTCACGACCAGCTCGCATCCTGAGCAAGCTCTACGTGCTTCAAGTTTTCACCCGCTCTATAGCCGCGCCCAGCGTGGAAAGTTTCTTTTCAATATGTTCGTAACCACGGTCCAAATGGTACACCCGCGAGACTTCCGTCCTGCCCTTGGCGACTAGCCCCGCAAGAATTAAGGATACGCTTGCCCGAAGGTCAGTGGCCATAACCTGAGCTCCCGACAATTCTTTTACACCTCGCACCACCGCTCGGTTGCCTTCAAGACGAATATCAGCACCCATGCGATCCAGCTCTTGAGCATGCATGAAGCGATTCTCAAAAATCGTTTCGGTAATCACGCTGACCCCATCGGCAATCGCCATCAGGACCATGATTTGCGCCTGAAGATCTGTAGGAAACCCAGGGTAAGGGAGTGTTGTAATATCGACACTTCTGAGGCGACCGTTTCCTGTGATGCGAATGCTTTCGCCATTGGAAACAACAGAGACGCCGGCTTCTTTGAGCTTGATCAAAAACGCATCGAGATGCGCAGGGCGCGCTCCTCTCACGAGGATATCACCGTCCGTCAATGCACCTGCGATTACAAAGCTTGCGGCTTCGATGCGATCCGGGATCACGCGGTGCGTGACGCCGTGAAGCACATTCACCCCCTCGATGCGTATGATATCGTTTCCCGCGCCGGTGACTTGGGCTCCCATGCGGTTAAGAGCGCGCGAGAGATCTTCGATTTCCGGTTCCTTCGCGGCATTCTCAATGACGGTTATGCCATCCGCCAAAGTCGCCGCCATGATAAGATTCTCCGTCGCCCCGACGGAGGGTAGATCGAGGTAAATCCTTGCCCCATGCAGCCTCTGAGCCTTGGCCTGCACATAGCCATGCACTTGTTCGATGCGCGCGCCCATTGCCGCTAAACCCTTTAGATGGAGGTTCACCGGACGCGTGCCGATCGCGCAACCGCCCGGCGTGGAGACACGCGCTTGGCCAAAACGGGCAAGAAGCGGGCCGAGCACCAAAAATGACGCGCGCATGGTTTTGACCAGATCGTAAGAGGCCTCGAAATTTTTCACGGCTTGAGCGCAAACCGTGATATCGCCCGCTTTCGATTGCCATGGTTCCTTTTCGACTTGAACGCCAAGCCCAGCGAGCAACTTGAGCGTGGTGTGAATATCGAGAAGGTCGGGAATACTCTCGTAGACGCAAGCATCCGCGGTCAGGAGCGAAGAGATCAAGATCGGCAGGGCAGCGTTTTTTGACCCGCTGACCACAACTTCTCCCTGCAAGCGCCGGCCTCCGGTTACGACAATTCTATCCACGCTCACTCTCGTAGTTTTTCCAAGTTCAAAGTCAATGTTCCCCGCCCGCAACACGTTGAACCATGTTCGTTGCTCTGGCGTTAACAAACTTGGAACCAGAAACTTGAGACTAGGAACATTATTTTTTTCCCTCAAACTTTCATTGTGCTGATTACGCGGTCGCGACCCGCATAGTCGCTATGTACAGCAATCTGTTTGTAACAGCCGGCCGCAGCAACTAACTCAGCGACGGATGTTGCCATATCTGCCGCGATTTCGAGAATGAGATAGCCACCAGCCACCAGATAGTGATGGGCGCGGTCAATGATTCGCCGATACACTTTCAGTCCGTCGATGCCGCCGTCCAGCGCGATCAAAGGTTCCCATTCCCGAATCTCCGGGGCGACTGTGGCCAGCTCTTGCGTGCGCACATACGGAGGATTGGCAACAATCAGCTGGAAGTCATCTCTGCTAACGGGTCCGAAAAGATCTCCCTTGAGAAACTGGATCATCCCGCCAACTCCGTGGCGCTCACTGTTACTCTGCGCGACGGCCAGAGCGCTGGAAGAAAGATCGACGGCAGTAACTGTTGCACCGGGACGCTCCCGGGCGAGACAAATTGCCAGGACGCCGCTCCCAGTACCGAGGTCCAGCACTCGCCAGTTGTGCTGCTCTCCTGCATGTAGATGACGAAGCGCAATTTCGATCACGAGCTCGGTTTCGGGTCGGGGAATGAGCACGTCGGGTGTTACAAAAAAATCGAGCGACCAGAATTCCCTCTGCCCAGTGATGTATGCGAGCGGTTCGTGCTGTGCCCGCCGGGCTATCAGTTGCCGAAAACGATGGCTCTGAAACTCATCGAGAGGACGATCCATATTCGCATAGAGCTCCCAGCGCCGGACCTCCAGTGCACAACGCAATAAGACCTCCGCATCTAGTTGATTGGTGTCAACTCCGGCGTCAAGCAGAAGCTGAGCTCCATCGACGAGTGCGCGCCGCACGGTTAGCGGAAACTGACAACTACGCTTTTCTAAAATCACCCCTGCCCCCTGAGCTCAGGCCAGGCTCTTTGAAGAGACTATGGATCGAGAACCACTATGTCGTAGCCTTCAGGGCTTCCGCTTGATGATGCGTAATCAACGCGTCTACAACATCATCCAGCTCACCTTCGATGACGCGATCGAGCTTGTACAAAGTGAGATTGATGCGGTGATCTGTCAGCCGGCCCTGGGGAAAGTTGTATGTGCGGATGCGCTCGCTCCGATCACCGCTCCCTACCATGAGTTTCCGTGTAGCGGCGATTTCCGAGCGCTGCTCCTCCTGTTTTCTTTCGAGCAGACGAGCACGCAGAATCTTCATGCCTTTGGCCCGGTTCTTGTGCTGTGATTTCTCATCCTGGCACGAAACTACGATACCGGTAGGGACATGAGTGATGCGCACCGCCGAATCCGTCGTGTTCACGCTTTGGCCTCCTGGCCCGGACGAACGAAAGACATCGACCCGCAGATCTTTCGGATCGATGGCAATTTCAACTTCGTCAGCCTCCGGAAGCACGGCGACAGTCACCGCCGAGGTATGGATGCGTCCCGACCCTTCCGTCACCGGAACGCGCTGAACCCGGTGCACTCCGCCTTCGAATTTGAGCCGGCTGTACGCGCCTTGTCCTTCGATACTGGCGATAATTTCCTTGTAACCGCCGAGCCCCGTTGGGTTAGAGCTCATCATCTCCACGCGCCATCGGCGCGACTCTGCATAGCGGCTGTACATGCGAAAGAGATCGCCGGCAAACAGCGCCGCCTCCTCGCCTCCGGTACCGGCGCGAATTTCCAGAATGACGTTTCTACTGTCGTTCGGATCTTTCGGGAGAATTAGAATTTTAAGTTGATGTTCCAACTCGTCCTTGCGCTGCCGTAACGAGGCCAGCTCTTCTTTCGCCAGCTCGCGAAGACCTTCGTCCTTTTCCTCCAGCAATTGGCGGTTATCCTGGATCCCTTGTTCCACTTTTCGCCATTCGCGGAAAGCGCTGACAATTTCTTCCAGTTCCGCGCGCTCTTTGGCGAGTTTGGAGTACTCCTTTTGTTGGTGCAACAGTTGCGGATCCAACATAAGGCCTTCCAACTCAACGTATCGCTTCTCGACTTCGGCCAATTTGTCAAGCATAGATCATTACAACCAGGAGTGACGCGTGAGGCACAATAAAAAAAGGGCAAAGGGAAAAACCCTTTGCCCTTGCAGTATCGGAGATTATGTTCGGTTACGCTAAGAAGCCCATCGTCCGCTGCACGGCTCAGTTTTTGATCCCGTATTTCTTCCTAAACTTCTCCACTCGGCCTGCGGAGTCAACAAATTTCTGCTTACCCGTGAAGAATGGATGGCAACTGGAACAGATTTCCACGTGGATATTTCCCACCGTCGAGCGCGTCTCAACAACGTGACCGCATGCGCAAGCAATGACAGAAGTCTTGTATTCTGGATGAATGCCCTGTTTCATATATGCCTCGCGTTAACTTTATAACATAAGCACCACGCCGCTTCAAACTGAGGGTTTCAGCAAGACAATGTGGAATCAAAGCGCGGTAGCTTGTAGCCTGACCTAAGAACCATAGTTACAATTTGGCAAGCTCGAGCGTGGGTTTAAAGCCGGGGGCGTTGTGTCTCTTGGTAGGGATTGTGTTTCTAAGCGGGTTTGGACAGTTTGCCGCTGGGTTCTTTATTGCCGGCGCCACCATCTGGCATCACAACCGCTGGTTTTCTGAGCGCCGCGCTAATCTTTGCAAGTACGTCTTCCAACTGGTAGGGCTTCATAATAAGCCCGCTGATTTCTCCGCTTGCCATTCCCGCTTCAATCTCCGGAGAGATGTAGCCAGTGGCAAAAATGGTCTTGAGCTCGGCCGCTCGCTCTTTCATTTTCAAAAAAGCTTCCCAGCCGTTCATTTTAGGCAGTCCGATATCCAGTACCGCAACCGCGATCTTGTGCTTGTGGCGTAGAAAGACATCCACGGCTTCGGCGCCATCCCGCGCTCCCAGCACACGATAGCCTTCGCCTTCCAGAAACGTCTGCATCAATGCCAGTTGGCGCGGTTCGTCCTCAACGAAAAGAATGGTCTCCGCCACCGCCGTAGAGCCCGACCCCTCTTCGCCGGGTTCTTGCTGCTCTTCAACTGGATCGAACTCGGCGGCAAATTGCCTCGGTATGGGAAAATAGACGTGAAAGGTAGTACCTCGACCGGGCTCGCTCTCCACGTCGACAAAGCCCGAGTGGCTTCGAACAATACCGTAGACTACGGCTAACCCGAGTCCGGTTCCGTGGCCAGGTTCTTTAGTCGAAAAGAACGGCTCGAATATTCGGCTACGCGTTGTCTCATCCATGCCGGTGCCCGTATCGGCCACGCGGATCCAGGCATAGTCATGATCCTTGGCGTCTTGAAACCGTTCGCACAACTTGCTACTCGAAGCAAAACCTGTCGCCAGAACGAGTTTTCCACCATCCGCCATCGCATCGCGCGCATTGACGCAAAGATTGAGTATCACCTGATGCAGTTGATTGATGTCAGCCATAATTGCCGGAAGCCCCGGTTTCAACTCCAATGAAACGTCAATAGTCCGCGGAAAGGTCTCCCTCAAGAGCACCTGAAGTTTTTCCAAAAGGCTATTGATGTCCACTTGCTCAAAGCTCAACTCGGTTTTCCGCACGATGCTGAGGAGCTGTTGAACCAAGGAGCTGCCTCTCTTGACAGTGTCTTTGATGACCTCGACGCTCTGGCCGAGTTTTCTTGGATCCCCGGCACTACGCTGGATCAACAAGGTGTAACCCAGGATTAGATTTAAGATATTATTGAAATCGTGAGCGATACCGCCTGCCAGCGTGCCGATACTCTCCAGCTTCTGGGCTTGCCGCAGCTGCTCTTCCAGTTTTCGCCGATCTTCCACATCCTGTAACAACGCTAGATGAGCCCGCTCCAAGGCCGCCGTCCGTTCGGCAACCCTTTTCTCTAATTCGAGGTTGAGCTTGAAAAGCTCGTTCTCCGTGCGCTTGCGTTCCATGAACAAACCGATCTCACTGCCAATCGCCTCCATCATGGCCAGCAAACCCGCATCGGGCTCTCGGATTTCGTGGCTGAAAAACTCCATAACGCCGAGAAAACCTGTTGCCGATTTGATCGGAAAGCCGAAAGCGCCGTGGAGATCTTCCTGTCGCGCTACGGGAGCGCGGGGAAAATTTGGATCTTCGACCACGTCTGAAATCCATGTGGCTGCCTGGCTTTTCCATATTCGCCCCGGCAGACCGATGCCCATGGAAAAGCTCCTGCGCCGGGAGACGGCCGCAAATTCAGGAAAGTCTTTTGTCGGTACGTGCCATAACTGCGCGCAGCGGAGAGCCTGAATCTCGTCATCCAGAATCCACAGCGCGCCGAATTGCCATTCCAGGCACTCGCAGATCGATTGCAGGACCTTTGAGCCAGCTTCCGCCAGAGTCTGCGACTCTGAAAGCGAACGCGTAATCGCATGCTCGACCGCAACCCGCTGCTCTAGCCTTTTCCGCTCGCTCACATCCTGCATAATGGCGATCGCGCCCATAACCTCGCCGGCGGCATTTCTGATCGGGTCGATGTTGATCATTACTACCACACGGGAGCCGTCCGGTCTTTCGATCACTATCTCCTCATTGTGGACCTCTATGCTCTGCGTAAGCACGGCGCTCATGGGCGTCTCGGCCTGAGCCAACGAACGTCCATCGGGGCGAAACAGACGGTACGCACCCGAAAAAGATTCAGCGCCGTTGCCGATCACGGGCTCCCGCCCCCATAGCTCCGCAGCGCGCCGATTATAATAGCTGATTGCGCCGGAAGGCGCGTCGCAGGTGTACATTGCGAGAGGCAAAAGCTCTATAAGCAAGCGATATCCTTGGACTATATCGCCTCCGCCCCAGCGCTCTGCCAGTGCGGGGAGAAGTCTTTGATCCTGGACCAGGCGATTATCGCTCATAACAAAGCACAACCTTAGGCGAACGGAGGTCTACAGATAAGCCACAAAAAATGACGAGTCGAATCGTGGATCGAGCTAGCCTCATGGTTAGGCGAGAAATGCCACCGGCGCCCTGGAGACGGGTGCTTTCCACTTTCGCCCATCTATGAAAAGGAAAATATCAACCAGAAAAGACATGTCAACGGACTGGCGATCCCGGGCGTCGATGTGAATAGAGCTCCGGGATCCCGCCAACAGGGATTCTCGGGTTTACCCCTCGGTATGCCTTGTAGCACGGCAAACAATGCATTATGACGGGGAAAAAGCTGAACGCGGAGGACTTCAGATGCAAATGCATGGCGGCAAAGCGCTGGTTAAGGTTTTCGAACGGGCGGGTGTTGACTACGTCTTTTCCTCTCATGGCCGCCGGTTTGGGAGGCTTTTGCCGAAGCCGCAGGGCGCGGCGACAAGCATATCCAATACATCAACTGCCGGCACGAAGCTGCAGCGGTCGCACTCGCGTCGGGCTACACAAAAGTTACCGGCAAGCCGCAGGCAGTCTTGCTTCACGCCACTGCCGGCCCTTTGAACGCCGCCATGTTTCTGCGGGCGGCCTACCAGGAAAGAGTTCCGATGGTAATCTGCTGCGGCGAGTCGTCGGGATTTGGCGAAGAGAGTCGTCTACCCGATCCCGGCAATCAGTGGGTCCATGATCTTACCGATATCGGCGGCCCTGCTGAACTTCTGCGCCGTTGCGTAAAATGGAGCGAGCGCGTCACTTCGTCATCGATTTTGGTTCCTTCGGTGGAGCGCGCGATGCAAATCGCCGTGGAGCCTCCCGCCGGGCCCGTACTGCTTGGAGTGCCGTTCGAATGCATGCTGGACGATGTCTCTTTGCCGCAGGACACCAGGCCCAATCAGGTATCTAGGGCTGTCACAATCGACGACCACGCCGTCCAAGAGGTTGTGAAACTTCTGTTGCGCGCCCAGAGGCCGCTTCTTATCACAGAGCACGTCGGACGAGATGCCTCGGTGGTAAAACTATTGGTCGACCTCTGCGAATCCTTTGGTATTCCGGTCAGAAGGATTCGGAAAATATTCTCTCAATTTCGTGCTCTTCGTGACCTTCGTGGTGAAGTGACTGTTTCTGCTTTCGTTGCGGCTTTGCCGCTGTGCCCTTTGTGGTGAAATTTGTAATTGTCCCTAACGTAAGCCGATGATGATCGGATCGTTCACTGCGAGAGCAGCTTGAGTTTGTTCTTGGCGTTTCTGCCGGCCTTGTTGCGGGGAAATTTGGCGGCGACATGCGCTAACAGCTCTTTCCCGAGACTTCGCTCTTCCCCTGCGCGTTCGGCAAGCTTAAATCCCAACGCAAACAAGTCGTCAGGGGCGAGACTTTTTTCTTTTCTCAAAGCCTCGAGCAACGGGTAGGTCGACCTGCGGTAAAGTTCCGTGAGAATCTCCACAGCCGGATGCTGCCGCTGGATTGCCAACGTATGGGAGTGAATTTTGAGATACGCCAGGGCCGCCTGAAACTTATTTTCCGGCTTGATCTCAGCAAACTCCCTGAGCAAGGCCAGGAACACGGTCGCCTCTTTATACTTTTTGGCTTTGAGCAGTCGCGAACCGTGAGCGGCGATCTGGTCGTATGCATACTCTGCATCGGCTTGTTTCAAGACATGCAAAAAAGCCTTGTGAATGCGGTCTTCGGCCAAGACAGCCGCCTGGAGTCTGTCCCACAACGACTCCAACACTTCTTGACGCCACCTTCCATCAAAGGACGGTAATAACTCAGCGATGCTCCACGCCTTGCTCGGATCCGCGCAGGCAATGAGCTCTTTGATCAGCGCTGTCCGCGCTTCAGTGATCTTGCGCAGAGAGCGCGCCGCAATCTCACGGCGCCGGTAATCGGCGTCACCCAGCTGTTCGATAAGCGTGCGCACCGTTGCCGGCGAGCTGACATCGCCCATTTTTCTGAGCGCGAACTTCTGCACTTCCGGATGAGAGCTGGCCAGAAGCCGGGACAGCACCGCTCTGGAATCCTCGGGTAACGCGTGAGAGTCAAGCAACTCCAGGGTCAGCCGCGTTACTTCTGTAAATTCCGCTTCGTCGAGCAATGCAAAAAGCTTCACGTGCTCGTCCTTGCGCACATCCTGGTGGCGCAAACAGTGAAGCAAGGCCACGAGAGCATGGGAGCGCACGCTTGGATGTTGCTCCGGGCCGATAAACTTGAACAACCAGCGGCGTGCCTGCGGCCGGCCGAGTTGCCCCAGGAGCCGGATCGCGGAAACGATCGCAGGTCTCCGCTCTTTCACATCGAGTGCCACGGCAAACGACTCCAGTTCATCGTAGAGCAGGTCCTGTTCCTGCTCGCTCGACTCACGCATTGCCGGGGTCATCAAGTCGCACACCGTCTTGTTGAACTCATCGCTGCCGGAGAGAAGCAGCTTGAGCAGGCCCTTCCACGCTGCCCTGCCGTGAACGGCGCACAGCACGCGTGCGGCATTCAACTGTGATGCCCGCGAGCCGGTGGAAAGCAAGTGAAGCAAAGGCTGAACGGCCGACTGGCCGAATTGACTCAACAGCCGCACCGCCCGTTCTTGCATGTCTCTGTCGGGGTCCTCGAGAACCCGGACAAGAGAGGAAACGGCAGCCTTGGGGGTAGCCTCTTCGAAGTAGCGAAGAGCGTAATCTTTGATTACCGGATTCGAATCGTTCAACGCTTTCGCAGCGGCTTGGGCGACTTGAGCGCCATCCATTTTGAGCCCGGCCAGCACAACAAGCCCGGCACAACGCTGCTCGACCGTCCCTTTCTCGACCAGGGCAAGCAGTTGTTGCAGCGTATTGTCCATCACGTTTATCAACGCGATCCGCCGCGAGAAGTCAAGCGACACAAGAAATGGAGTGTTGTAAAAATCCGAAATCCGAAGCACGAAATCCGAAACAAATCTCAAACGTCGAACCAAAAATCTCAAACCGGGGTTTTAATGTTTTGGATTTTTCTATTTAGGTCATTTGAATTTGTTTCGAAATTCGCAATTCGAGTTTGGAATTTACTTACTGTTCGGGTGCGAAAAAAGCGAGCGTACGCATCTCGATGCTCTCCCGCGGCGGGGCGTCCGGCGGGCTGGTGGGATCGTCAAAAGCCGAATGCGCCGTCCAGCGCGCTCGACCGTCTTTTGTAGAATCAAACGTTTTGAACATCAGCGCCTCGCTGCTCTGCATGTTTGGAAAATAGTACCAGCGATGCGCGGGATCAAAAGTGATGTGATAGATCTCGCCAGTCCGGTCCGGGTATCTCCGCTCGGTGCCGATAAGATTCTCGAATGCAAGGCTCCGGGCGTCTGCGATGGCTAACGGCGCGCTTTGCACGGGCTTTCGGATGGGGCGCCAAACTTGCACGACGGCAAAGCGATGTTTGAGCAGCGCCTCGGCCTCTTCGCTGGGCAGCAGGTCGCGAACGCGCTGTGGGCCGGACCACTCGGTGTAGTCGTTATGCGCGCGACGTACCGGCGCGCCGACTTTCTTTTCCTCGCGTGTTGCTTCGTCGGCCGCTCGCAGCGTGTGATCAAAAACAAGGACCCGACCTGCGCCTGTTACGTCTTTGACCAGCTGTTCGATTTCCGGATAGTAGACCGAGCGGATCTCGTCCTCATCGTAAAAATCCTTCACTTTCGTTGCGTGCTTGATGAAGATAAACCCCTCTCGCTCGAGCGAGAATCGGTCGGCGATCGGCCGCGCATTGTAGATCCGTACCGGCCGCTGTTCGTATGTTCCGGTGTTCGAAGTCTGTTTGTTGCCACCCGAGGCGTTGGAATAGGTGACCGGCTTGACCCCCGTATCCACGATGTAGTTGAGCGCCGTTTCGATGAATTCCAATGACCGGTCGAATTCTTCAGCTTTTGCCATAGCAACCTCCATCTGCTGGAGCGCAGCCTAATGCCAGCAGAGACAGGCTGTCAACAGCCGAATTATTGAAACAACATTTTATGGTTGCACACAGCGAGCCCCCCAGCCCTGGGCCAGAGAATTCTTTGGGGTATCCTCGGAACTCTGATCTCGGGAGTTTGTGTGGCCTTTTAGGTCTGATGCGCGCGAGCACTAGATACCCAACTATCACCGCGGAACTATAGGGACGTGGTTTATTTTGTCTTGTCGCCTCCTTGTTCTCCAGATCAACTTCTTTACCATTTGTTATTCAGTCGCCGAGCCGGAAGATGAAGAATCGGACAGCGTGAAAGCCGGCCGCCGTCGCGGCACCCGGTGGCACGTCGCGGGCATGGCAGCGCTTTTAGTCCTGCTGATCGCCTCACTCACCTTCGCTACGCTGCAACATACGCGAAACCAGGGCGACGCCAGCTTGCATGACGCAACTTTTCCTCCCGGCGTCGGCTTGACCGCTGATCGTGAGGATTCGGCAGATCTCCGGCTCAACCGGAAAAGAAGGTAGATGTAACCATTTGTCAGGTTCCCAGGCTTACCCTCTTTCACTCAGCGCCAGTCTGGGAAATAATCTTCAAGTTTGATATCGTCCGAGCCGGGGACGCGGATTTCGTCCGGGTAGTTGGCCTTGCGCGTGGCATCGATGCCCATCTTGGTGACCAGGTGCGAGCCTCCGGCAGGATCGTACGAGGCCGGATCCAACGGTGAACCCTTTGCGTAGGTCACCATAAAGATATCGATGTCAGCCCTGACTCGAGTGGCAATCGCATGGAGCACCTCCTCGTCGTTCAAGACATTCACGTCCTGATCCACGACCACGACAAATTTGAGAAACGGATCGGCGGCAAATGCCGCCATGGCAGCGTTCTTCGGCTCCCCTTCAATGATCTTTTCGATGGCAAGATAGCAGATAAAGCGGCACCTGCCGGAGGTCGGCATATGAACCGCCCGGACCTTCGGCGACGCCAATTTGACGGTCTTCGTAATGGTCGTCGAGCGCACGATGCCAGAGAGAAGAAGGTTATCCGCATGCCCGACAAAGCTCGATTGGTAGAGCGCGTTGTGCCGCATTGTGATCGCGTTCACTTGAACGATGGGGTTGTCTCGCTGCGGCCCGTAGGTTCCCGGATACTCGCCAAACGGCGCTTCTTTCTTGCGCAATTTTGGTAGAATCTCACATTCCAGGACAATTTCGGCATGAGCCGGCACCTCGAGATCCAGAGTGCGGCAACGTACCAGTTCGACGGGCTCGCCCATGACCCCTCCTGCAACAGAAAACTCATCGGTATCGAGGGACGTAAAGGAAAGACAACCGATGTAAAACCCGGGGTGGTGACCGATTGCAACTGCCATAGGCGTAGGCCGATCGTGCCGCTCGTACGACTGCCATATGTAATGACCATGAGCCGTTTCTGACAGCTGGATACCGAAAGTATCGCGAGAGTGAATCATCAGGCGATAGATGCCGGCGTTGCGTACTCCGGAATCGGGATCACGCATGATGCCGAAACCGGCGGTGACGTATCGCCCTGCATCCTTTTCATGGTACGTGAGAATGGGCAGCCGAGTAACATCGATATCCTTTCCCGTAAGGACGACCTCCTGGACCGGCGCCTCTTTAACGATTACAGGGTCTTTCGGCGCATCTTCGCGAGCCGAGTACTCTCGAATAAACTCCGCCAGATTTCCGTTTTTAAGTCCGATGGCTCTGAACAGGCGCCGCGCGTCGGCATGGACATTTGTCACAACGGGCAGGTTCGACCCTTTGACTTTGTCAAAGACAACGACGGGGAATTTCCGTTCCTTTTCGAGTCTGGCGAGAATACCCGTCACTTCGAAATGAGGGTCAACCTCCTTTGTCACGTGCAGCAGCTGGTCTGGCTCCTCGGCTTCGAGCTCGCTCAAGAACGATCTTAAATCTTTCGCCATTGGTTTACCTCCTTTGTCCTCGACGATCCGCTCCCGTTACGCGACCGCGTTGCAAGTCACGCTTCAACCGCCCTGCCAGATCCCCCATTAGCCCCCCTTAAAAAGCCTTAAAAAGGGGGCGGGCCGAAGGCCGGGGGATTTTCATCTTCGCCGACAGTAGTACTATCTCGCATTTAGTGGTCCGTCTTTTGACGCAGGCGCTCTGCCGCCGCCAAGACGGCGGCAACTATATTCTGATAACCCGTGCAGCGGCAGAGGTTGCCGCTCAAGCGTTCGCGAATTTTTTCCTCATCCGGAGATGGATTTTCCTGGAGCAATTCATACACCGTCATTAAAAAGCCCGGAGTGCAAAAGCCGCATTGAAAACCAAGCGTGTCCACAAACGCCTGCTGAATAGGATGGAGCTGCTGCGGATCTTCGGACAATCCCTCGACAGTAAGGAGCGTTCCTCTGTTTGCCTGGACGGCGAACAGAAGGCACGAACGGACAGTTTCTCCGTTAAAAATCACCGTGCAGCTCCCACAGACCCCGTGCTCGCACCCTAGGTGAGTTCCCGTGAGCCCGAGGTGGTCGCGAAGAAAGTCCGCCAACGAGAGCCGCGCCTCGACGGTCGCTTCACACCGCTTGCCATTGACGGTGACTTCCAATTGCTGCTTCGCGCTCACGTAAACCGCCTCTCCCGTGACATTTGAACGGCGCGCATTAGAGCCCGAACCGCCAACGCCGCCGTGACGCGTTTGCGGTACGCCGCCGACGCGTGCATATCCGACGGTGGATCAAGGACATCATCGAGAAGCGCTGCAGCGCCACGAACCGCCTCCGCTCCCGCCATTTCGCCCTTCAAAGCCATCTCCGCGCGGCGGGCCCGTACGGGTGTTGGCGCGACACCGAATAACGCCAACCGGGCTTCAGTAATCTTCTCCTGTTGGTCGCATCCCACAATCGCCACTACGCCGGCCATTGCAAAATCGCCGTGGCGCCGGGCGATCTCTTCCACGGCATAACCCCACGAACGTGGCATGTTCGGAAAAATCACTCGCTCAAGGATTTCATCAGCGGCAAGCGAGGTGGTCAAATAGTCCACGAAGAAATCTGCTGCCGCAATCGTGCGTGCGGCGCCATTTTGGATAGCGCGGAAACTCGCATCCAGCGCCAAGGCCACCGCCGGCAACTCGGCCGCCGGATCGCCATGGGCGAGGCTTCCTCCGATTGTGCCTCGATGTCGGATGGCAACATGGCCGATATGCCGCATCGCGTCGGCGAGCACCGGACAGCGCTCATGAATCAGCAAAGAGCGCTCAAGCTTTCGTTGCCGCGCCAGCGCGCCAATAGAGACGCCACCCGGAATCTCATCAACCTGATCGAATCCGCTGATGGCGTTCAAGTCAATGAGAAGTTTTGGTTTGACGAGTCGAAAGTTCAAAAGCGGCACCAAACTCTGCCCGCCGGCGAGAAGCTTTGCGTCAGCACCATTTTGCCGCAATGCCAGTGAAGCTTCTTCGAGCGTTTGCGCGGCGAGGTATTCAAACGGGGCAGGCTTCATACCACAATCCCATGTTGAGCCAGCAACGCCAAAACTCTATCGGGTGTCAGAGGGGTTTCATTCACCGTAGCCGCAAGCGGGCGTAGCGCATCCGCCAGCGCATTGGCAATCGCGGCCGGCGGTGCGATCGCGCCTCCTTCCCCCAATCCCTTTACGCCCAACGCATTAAGCGGCGAAGGCGATTCGAGGTGAACCGTTTTGATGTTTGGCACTTCCTTCGGTCCGGGCAAGATGTAGTTAACGAAACTGCCGCTTAGCAACTGCCCGTGTGCATCATACGCAATTTCTTCGTACAGCGCGGCGCCTATTCCCTGCGCCACGCCGCCATGGATTTGGCCTTCCACGAGAAGCGGGTTAATCAGTTTTCCTGCATCGTGGCACACCACATAATCGAGCAGTTTGATCGTACCGGTCTGCGCATCCACCTCGATGACGGCGATGTGGGCGGCGTTGGCCCAGGTGACTGTCGGCGGCACGAAATAAGCAGTTGCCTCGAGCCCGGGTTCCAAACCTTCCGGCATATCAGACGCCCAGCCCGGCACCGCAGCCTGTGCCAGTTCACGAAACGACACGGAGCGTTGCTCCAATCCCCGAACAAACACTTTTCCTCCGCCAAATTCCAAGTCATCGGGATTGGCTTCCAAAAGATGCGCCGATAAACGCAGAACCTTTTCCTTGAGGCGCGCCGACGCTTCGACCAGAGCAGAGCCCACAGTAACGGTGCTCCGGCTGCCAAAAGTTCCGCAACCGAATGGTATCGAGGAGGTATCGCCTTCGATGAGAGTTACGTCTTCCGGGCGCACACCCCAGAGATCCGCTGCGATTTGGGCGAAAACCGTCTCGTGACCCTGGCCATGCCCGGTTGCGCCGGTAGACACAATCACCTGCCCACTGGGGTCAATGCGCACTTTGGCGCCCTCGAACGAGCCAACTCCGGTACCTTCAACGTAACAGCCGATACCAATCCCGAGGTAACGACCCTGGCGCCGCAGCTCCTGCTGCTCGTGCCTCCGCGTTCTATAATCGGCCGCCTTGAGGGCACGAACGAGCGTTTCGGGAAAGTTGCCGCTGTCATAGCAAATGGTCTCGCCGTCGCGGTACAGGATGCCCGCGCGGTACGGCATTTCATGCGGTTGAACGAAGTTACGCTGGCGCACCTCGGCAGGATCCAAGCCCAATTCGGCGGCGATGCGATCCATGCACCGCTCCATCACAAATACGGCTTCAGGGCGTCCGGCGCCGCGGTACGGCGCGTTGGGCACTTTGTTGGTTGAAACACACGTGCCGCTCACCGAGAAATTTTCTATCTTGTAAGGTCCCTGGAGATGAGCGGCCGTGTTGTAGGCATCGGTTAGGCCCATGGGATTGTAGGCGCCGTTATCGAGTAAAAAAGAATCGCGAAATGCCTGTATCCGGCCGTCTCGATCAAACGCAAGCTCAACATCGTGGATCTGGTCGCGTCCATGAGCGGTGCTCATGAAATGCTCCCTACGATCTTCGATCCATTTGATCGGACGACCGAGCTTCAATGTGAGAAACGCAAGGAGAATTTCTTCCGGATAGACGAAAACCTTCGGGCCGAATCCGCCGCCGATATCCGGCGCAATGACCCGGACGCTCTCTTCGGGAAGGTTTAGCTGCACTGCAATTTGCCGCCTAACCAGGTGCGGCATCTGAGTCGATGACCAGACGGTCAGTAGATGGGTTTTGGGTTCGGTCCACGCTACAACGCCGCGGCATTCCAAGGGTGCGGCGCAATAACGGTGATGGCGAAAATGCTCGCGCAACATGTGCGGCGCCTCATGCATTGCCCGATCGACGTTTCCCTTTGTGACAGTAAAGCTAAAGACGATGTTGTCTGCGGAGTCCTCATGGACGAGAGCAGAGCCGGGCCTCACAGCCTCAAATGGATCGGCAATAGCCGCCAGTTCTTCATATGCGACTTGAACTGCGTCCGCACCATCTTCTGCTTTGTAACGGTCTTCGCCTACCACGATCGCCACGGGCTCGCCCATGTAGTGAGCTTTGTCCTGGGCCAATACAGTGGGACGTGGACCGCGCAAAATGGGTTTTACGCCTTCAAGCCAGCGAGCGGGATGAATCTCGAAGCTTTCCGGAAAAGGCGAGATTAGATGAGCGAGGTCACTGCCGGTCCAAATCCCTACAACACCATCGAGTTGCAGCGCCGGCTTTACGTCGATTTCCAGTATCCGAGCGTGCGCGTGAATGCTTCGTACGAAAGCGGCGTGAAGCATCTTCGGCAGCCGAATATCGCTCACGTAAACGCCCCTTCCGGTGACAAAGCGACTGGATTTGTGTGGTTTGATGCTACTGCCGATGAAAGAATTCGAAGTCATCAGATTGCACCACGAAATACTTATAGCTAACTTATAGCTCGCTTCGCTGCTATGTGGATGTCAGGGTTTCTGGTTTCTAGTTTCCGGTTCCGGTTGGGGAACAAGAAACTCTTGGATACACTGCTTCGCGGGTACTCAGGGCCTCCGGTGTCCCGAGTGGCGCCAAAAGCGCGTAGCGAGGGACTTAAGACTCGGCACTCGGAACCGCGCGCCCTATACGCCATATGCCATAGGCCATCAGCTCGGGGGGCGGCCGTGGTCTCAAGCCTGTTTTTTTTGGCTTGGCTGCTTCATGGAACTTTCCGGCAGCGCTTCGGCGCCTACCCAACCGTGCTCCGTGATGTCGATCATCACCGCGTCGGGGCCTTTATATTTCTCTTCGAAGAAACTGGTGGTCGCCGTCTCCGGACGATCGAAGCGATGCTCTGCGCCTGACTGACTGAGCCGGCGGCGGGTTTCCTCTATGTCGTCGACCCAAAACCCAAAGTGATGCAAGCCAAAGACGGGCCCCAATCCGTCCTGCCGGTCGGCGGCTTCAACGGTTTTGAAACGTAGCACGGCCAGGTTAATAGTGCCGTCACTCAGATAGACGCCTTTGGCGATTGGAGAATCCGTGCGCCCCACCTCAACCATGTCGAAAACACGCTTATAAAATTCCGCCGTCTTCTCTGGATCTGGAGTGTGCAATGCTATATGGCGTAGTTTGGGCATGACAGTCTCCTTTCTGTTTCTCACTTGATTCTCGATGGCCTTTGGCGGTGCGCCGTGGTTTGTATTCTTCTCTCCCTCCGTCATTTCACGAAATCTATCACCATCTCCAACTAAAATACAAAAAGGCAGCCACTTTGTTGACTGCAACTCCCCGGTCGACTACTCTCGCCTTGTGCTCGGAGCCTCATCTTGAATCCTCCGGAAGCTGGGAGACTCCGTAAAGGATCTGGTTTGTGGCTGTCCGGCTGCGCAGCGGCACTCTTCATCCGACATTCTGGCAGAGATCTCGACTGAAAAAGATGCACAATCGCATCGGGTCTTTTCGCACGGAACGATTGCACTGAACTGGGATGAAAAACAAATCGGCGATTCATAGCCCTACGCTCACCGGAGCCGAAGCTGCGGTAGAGATGTTACGGGCGCATGGGGTCGAAATACTCTTCGGTCTGTGCGGCGATACCAGCCTGCCACTCTACGATGCGCTTGCACGGCGGGGAGCACACATACGCCACATTCTGACGCGAGACGAGCGCTCGGCCGCTTACATGGCCGACGGTTACGCGCGAGTTTCGGGTAAAGTCGGCGTGTGCGAAGGCCCAAGCGGCGGCGGCGCGACGTACATACTTCCAGGCGTTGCCGAAGCCCACGAATCATCCGTGCCGGTGCTGTGCCTCAATACTGATATTTCCGTTTCGGCGCGCGGTCGCTATACCCTGACGGAGCTGGATCAGGGCGCGCTGATGCGCCCGATCACGAAATGGAACGCGGTGCTCAATACTGCAGCGGAAATCCCGAGCGCCTTTCGCACCGCCTTCAATCACATGACCTCGGGCCGGCCCGGAGCAGCGCACATCGCGTTGCCCTTCGATGTGCAAAAAGGTCTCGTGGACGCAGCCGAGGTCTGGGGCGATGCCGTTCTTGGCCGCTATCCGTCCGCTCGTGTGGCGCCCGATCCGCGCGCCGTCGAGCGCGCGGCTAATTTGTTGCGGAACGCAAGCTACCCGGTTTTTATCTGCGGCGGTGGCGTGGTGATATCGGGCGCGGAGAGAGATCTCCTGGAACTTGCCGAGCGCCTTTCGGCTCCGGTTGCCACGACTATCAGTGGGAAGGGCTCGATTGCCGAGGTGCATCCGCTTGCGGCCGGTGTCGTCGGCTCGAACGGAGGCACACCTGAAACGCGCACGATCGTCGATCAAGCGGATTTGATTATTTTTGTCGGCTGCCGTGCGGGTTCGGTAACCACAGAGAAGTGGCGACACCCTGCACCCGGTCAGGTCAAAGTGGTTCACCTGGACGTGGACCCCGCCGTGATGGGCGTCAACTACCGGACTGAGGCACCCGTCGTGGGCGATGCGAAGCTCGCACTGGCAGCGCTCAACCGTGCGCTTGGGACACCCAAACGACCACCGGATATGGCGGTGCTACAAAAAGCAAAAGAACAGAAGTTCAGCCGCTTCCGAGCGCTCGCCGGGTCTAACGACCGGCCAATCAAACCAGAGCGACTGGTTGCGGAGGTATCACAAATTCTCGATGAGGATACGATTGTGGTCGTAGATGCCGGCACGCCCTGTCCTTATTTTTCTGCTTACCATCCCGTACGCAAGGCGGGACGTCGCTTCTTCTCCAATCGCGCTCATGGCGCGCTCGGGTACTCGTTATCGGCGGCAACGGGCGCTCATTTCGCTGCCCCCCACGTGAAGTGCGTCTCGGTCATGGGTGACGGCAGTTTCGGCTTTACCTGCGGCGAGCTTGAAACCCTTGTGCGGTACAGGCTCCCCTTAACGATGGTCGTGATCTCCAATGGTACCTACGGTTGGATTAAAGCAGGTCAGAAGGCAGGTTATGCCGCGCGTTACTTCAGTGTGGATTTCCAGGTGACGGACCATGCCGCGGTGGCCGCCGCCTTCGGCGTGAAAAGCTGGCGCGTGATGGACCCAAACGAGCTTGGCAAGATCTTAAAGCTGGCGCTGGCACATGATGGTCCCGCGCTTGTGGACGTGGTCTGCCAGCCGCTTGAGGAGGCGAAGGCTCCGGTCTCTGAATGGATCGTGTAGGCGGCGCCGTCACCGGCAGTTTCGAGTTCCGGGTCTCGGGTCTCGAGTTAAACCCAAAACCGAAGATAAGCTTTCGATCGAGAATTCGGAGGGTTGAGTTTTAGGACACTGAGATCGAGACTCAGCCTTGACCTTAACCTTAACCTCAGCCTTAACCTAGAGTCTGCTAGTTTTCCAGGCGCACTTTTGATCCCAGAGTCGCGCAGTCCTGGTCGGTTTTTAGGCCCGCTGCGCGTATGCCGTGAGCGGCCAACTCCTCATCCTGCTCCTGCGTATCGCCGGTAACACCCACTGCCCCGATCACCTCCCCTTGATGATCGCGGATCAGCATACCGCCGCCTTCCGGAAAGACACGATCGTCAGAGGCACGAATCATGTAGCGCATGAACATTGGACGCTCTTCAGCGCGAACGCGCACCAGCGATGACGAGCGTCCCAAGGCAAGAGCGGCATACGCCTTGCCATAAGCCATCTCGAAGCGCATCATTGAGGAATCGTCTTCCTTTTGAAACGCTTTTACGACGGCGCCCGGTTCGACCACCACCACGCTCAGGGGGCGGCATCTGAGTTCACGGCCACGAGCGAAAATCGCTTCAATGATCCGATTCGCTTGCTCTAACTTGATCACGCTCGATCTCCTTCTCTGGCTTGAGCCTCAATCCTCGATAGGATTTCTGCCGACAAAAACCTGCCCTGCCGTGGGAGACAAACACAACAGCATGCTCGTAATTAGATTGATATGAGGTGTGTCGGCGGTTTTGGCGAACGCCGCGTAAATAACACGGGCCACAGTCCAGTTGAACTGCGGCCCGGTTCCGTTTGTCTGTTGCGTTTACTTAAGAGCTTCTTTTAGTTTGCCGATCAACGCCGGCGACAGCTTGAACATGCCGGATATCATTTTCTCTACCTCTTCACCGCTCAGCGGATCTAGATCCAGCTTCGACTTCTTGGCATCCCCTTGGAACTCGGGGTCGTTCATTGTTGCCAGGAAGGCCTTGCGCAAGAGCTGAACACGGTCTTTAGGGGTGCCCGGAGGCAGCACATAGGGGCGGTTCGTGAGGGCCGGCGTAGTAACGCCTTGCTCAATCAGCTGGCGCGCTTCTTCTGTTTTTGCAAAGCTGATCGCCAGCGGCACCTTGGGCAATTGCGGGTGAGGCTTGGAGACCATCTGCACCACCATTACCGCATCGCCGGACTCCAGGGCCTTTCTCCAGGTCGCTCTGATCGAGTCCCATCCCCAACAGCCACCGGCTAATTCACCAGATTCGGAAGCGAGCCGGATATCCGCGGTACCCTTGTAGCCTGACACAAGCTGGATCGGCAGGTTGAGCGCTGCTTGCAAAATCTTTGGCGCGTCATGGACCAGATCGCCGGGTGCGGTAGCGCCTATTTTGATCGGCGTCTTCGCCGCCATCCACCTCTCCATGCTGGTGATGCCGCTTGCTTTGGTGAGGGCACAGGCCCGCGTATCTTGAACCGGCACGCCTATGAAGCCAAACTTTTGCGCCTCAAACTGGATTCCCGGCCCACCCAGAAGCTGCTGCATGAAGAGTCCGCCGCCAAAATGCCCAAGCGTGAGCCCGTCAGGTTTGGCTACCTTGTACACATGGTTGGCCGCAATCAGGCTTCCAGCTCCGGGCATATTTTCCACGATGATCGTAGGGTTCCCGGGAATATGCTTACTCATGTGGCGCGAGATAGCCCGAGCGTAAGTATCAAAGCCTCCGCCGGCGGCAAAACCAACCACAATGCGCATTGTTTTGCCCTGGTAAAAAGTATCTTGAGCGCTCGCCAGCACGGGCCACAAGGTAAGCCCGCACGCGAGCATGAGAGCCATAGTCAGACAAGGAATTTTCTTCTTCATAGTCGCCTCCTCTTTGGTAACTGACACGAAAGATGGGTATTTTTCTGATACGCCTTACTTATCTGAAACTGTCATAACGGGTCAAGCATCGGTAACAAAAAGGACCGGCGCCGCGCCGCAGCTCCTTAAGTTCAAGGGCGCTTGCGAGTCCCGGCCAGAGAAAATTGACGTACCGACGCGCCGGTTGTATAAGGCCTTAAGTGGAGGTGTGATTTTATGCGTTATGTCGATGCCGATGGTCACGTGGAGGAGAGTCCGGCAACGTTCGACGATAAATACCTGGATCCCGCTTTCCGTGCGCAGCGGCCACGCGTTGTCGGGATGGACGGGCTGGTCTACTGGATCATTGACGAGCAGCTGTTTCCGCGGCGTGTCGGACGCAGCTGTAATAACCTGGGAACCCCTACAAACTACAATGGAACTCCGGCCGTGCATACGCTCGGCAAGCCGGAATCTATCGGCTGTATGGAGCTGACAGATCTCAAAGCCCGACTGCAGATCATGGATGAAGAGAATATCGACGTACAGGTTCTTTATCCGACACTTTTTCTGGCCTACCCGCTGAGCTCTAATCCGGCACTAACAACAGCGCTTTGTTCTTCCTACAACCGGTGGTTAGGTGACTGGCTTTCAGGTCACGATCGTCTCAAATGGGCCGCCGTCGTCAACTTGGACGATGTCTCGGCGGCGACCCAGCAAGTCCGTGAAGCGAAGCGCCTCGGTGCAACAGCCGTGATGGTCTTGGGCACCGCCGGGGACCGTCAACTTGACAGTCCGGCACATTTTCCATTCTACGAAGCCCTCTGCGCCGAGGGCCTGCCGCTTGCCATTCATGTCGGCTGGGCCTGTCCTGCCATCAATAACCTCTATGATCATATCTATCCCTCGGGAGTCGTTGCGTTTCATTTCCCCGTGCTCATGGGATTCGCCGCGTTAGTCAGCGGCGGCATTTTGGATCGTTTTCCGCGCCTGCGGGCCGTTTTTCTGGAAGCCGGCTCAATGTGGGTTCCTTACATGATCGATCGACTGAACCACCGCTTTCAGAACCAGGGCAAGACGTTGGCAAAATTTTTGCCACAGACCAAGCCCGTGCAAGCCGTGCCGGTTATGGAATACATTGAACAAGGCAATCTGTTCTTTAGCGCGGAACTTGAGGATTTCATTTTGCCTCAGGTGTTGGAAGTCGTGGGCGAACGGCAGGTGGTCATGGGAACCGATATGCCGCATGGCGATCGCGAGCGGTTTGCTGCGCGCCATTTACAGGAACGAGCGGACCTGAGCGCTTCAGCCAAGACCAACATTCTCGACCACAACCCTTCGCGACTCTATGGTCTGACCTCGTAACGAGGCACGGGCAGGTTGTTGGGGGGAGCTAGTCCTACCCCTCTGATGAATCAGGGATGGGCGATCGGCCCACGGAAAGGGAGCATGATACGAACGCCAATTTGTGATTTGCTGGGGATTTCACATCCCATCATTTTGGGCGGTATGGGAAGCGCAACTTCAGCCTCTTTGGTTGCAGCTGTGTCGAATGCCGGAGGTTTCGGTACTCTCGGGACTTCAACGTTTCCCGCTCGGGAGCTCGAGCGTGAAATTGCTTCCATCCGCGACAAGACTGACAAACCCTTCGGCGTTAACCATCTGTTGTTTCTTACAGAGGATGACGTCTTCCAGGTCACCCTGCGCGCCAGGCCTGCGGTCGTTGCCTTCGCCTGGGCTCGCGTGGACCAGGACCTGCGCGAGTATTTCGAGCGCGCGCATGGCGCCGGTTCCAAAGTAATGTATATGACCGGCGAAGTGCAGCTCGCCATCAAAGCTGCCGAAGCCGGTGCTGATGTCATCATAGCTCAGGGAACCGAAGCTGGCGGTCACGTCGGATGGATGGCATCATTGCCGTTGGTACCCATGATGGTCCGGGCGGTCGCGCCTGTGCCGGTAATTGCCGCGGGAGGAATTGCCGACGGTTGTGGACTGGCAGCCGCTCTGGCGTTGGGCGCGGACGGCGTATTAGTGGGAACTCGCTTTCTCGCTACTCCCGAGGCACCGCTCCATCCCAACATGAAGCAAGCGATCGTTGACAGCGATGGCCACGACACTGTTTTAACGGAGATTCCCGATATCGCCACGGGACGAGTTTGGCCGGGAGCGATGTCGCGCGTAAAACGCAACAAGTTCATCGAACGTTGGGCCGGGCAGGAATGGGCTCTGCGACAGTGTTACAAGCAAGTCGGCAAGGTGGCGTTGGCGGCGCGCGCCGCCGGAGATGTTGAGAACGCCCCGCTTTTTTTCGGTCAGGACGCGGGCCTGATTAATTCCATACAAAGCGCCGAAGAGATCGTCGGGGGCATGGTTTCCGAGGCGGAAAACATTATCAAAACGCGCTTACCACGCCTCATTGAAGGCTGATCAACCAAAAGCAACGCGTTTCTTGGCAACCGCTTACCGTTGGTCGGGTAAGGCGCGACCAAGAGAACGATCGATTCTGTCCATCAGGTTAGTCTCTTTTCTTTGGCATACAGACCCAGCGCCAAGCGGTTGTCCAATCCCAGCTTGCTAAACACATTATGCAAGTGGATTTTCACTGTGCCTTCGCTGATCAACAGCCTTCTAGCGATCTCCCGGTTACGCAGGCCTGCAGCCAACAGGCGAACCACCTCAATCTCACGGGGAGTGAGAACCTTGCTCGGGTTGGTTGGCGGAACGGAACGCCCCCTGCTCGGGGAAACTCTGGTCGGTTCGGCCCGAATCGCCGAATCTCGTTTTGTTTTTTTTCTCTTCATGCGCGAACTTCGCAGCACCATATGCGCTGCAGCTGCGCGCCGATTGAGACAAAACGGCCTGGCTTAAATGTTGGCCGATCGCTAGCTCGCAACCATCAACGCCACACCTCAAGCTTACAAACATCACATCCGCTTTTCCATAGGCGGGGCAAAGACAGCCGAGGAAAATTTGTTTTACTGAACACAATGGGCGCCGTAGATTGTGCTTGACCATGCGTTGATTTAGAACACTCCGGTATCCAGCAGCGAATAGGTAATCTCCTTCAGCGCTGGATCGACCGTATCGAGCCGCATGACCGGCGGGCCCCCGGCCAACGAATTCACTATATCGGGTAAATCCTCCCGTTTGACACCCGCATACCAATTCTTCTGTGGGTGGACGACAACGTTGGGCCCCTCGTCGCACGCTCCGAAACAAAGGTAAGGTTTTACCTCTACATCGAGGGATCGCTCGGCGACTTTGCGGGCCAGTTCGTTCATGAGCTGTTCGGAGCCCCGGCTCTTGCAGTCCACGTTTTGACACACAAAGCAGATTTGTCTCATACCAAAAACCCCTTATCGACAACACCTTAACTTACTCGACAACGATGATACAATAGACTAGTCAGGGCAAGAAACAGGGGGCAATAGAGGTATTGCATTAAACGACATGTCTGCGTTGACAGCATGAAAGCACTCGAATACCCTGTCCGTAGAAATTCGTTTGGAGTATTCGAGTGATGGAGTGTTGGAGTATTGAATCTCCGCCATCAATACGGTACTCACGCACTCCCGTCATTTGTTTACTTCAACACTCGTAAGCTGGCTACCCCGAGCATCAGGAAGAACATGCGAATTGCACTTGGATTGCCCAGCCGTTTTGACACAGCCACGGACAACCTTATGCTCGACTGGGCCGAGCGCGCTGAACGAGGACCATTCTCGAGTCTGGTTGTCACCGACCGTGTAGTATCCCCGGCACTTGAACCGCTTACCGTCTTGGCACTCGTCGCCGGAGCCACGCGCCGCATCCGACTGATGACAAGCGTTGTCATCGGTCCGACACGCGAGACAACGCTGTTGGCGCGACAAGCCTCCAGTATCGATGTTCTTTCAGGCGGCCGGCTTACTCTGGGAGTCGGAATTGGAGTCCGCGAGAACGACTACTTGGCATCGGGCTTCGATTTCCACCGTCGTGGCCGCCGAGTGGAAGAACAATTGCCGGTTCTTAGGCGCCTCTGGTCCGGCGATCCGCTATCTTCCACAATCGGTCCTATCGGTCCGCGACCGGCACGGGTTGGCGGCCCGGAGTTGCTGATCGGAGGCTATGTCGCGGCCATTGCGCAACGAATCGCCGCTTGGGGGGACGGTTACATGGCCCCGGGCGGCGGCGATCCGTCTAGCCTCCTCGAAATGTGGCATAGGATCAACGCGGCTTGGAAAGACGCCGGTCGCGTCGGGCGGCCACGCTGGGTTGGCGCAAGTTATTTTGCGCTTGGCCCCCATGCGCTCGACCATGCGTCCCGCTACATTCAGGCTAACTACGGTTACAATCCCGAGCTCGCGCAGCGACGGCTGCGCGCCCTGCCGACAACACCTGCGGCAGTGGAGGACGCAATCAAGCGACAAGCCGATATGGGCATGGATGAATTTATTCTGCGCCCGTGCGCGGAGGACTTGGATCAGATGGACCGTTTAGCCGAAATCGCGGCGCGCCATGTATAGCCCGGACGAGGCCTGAAAACCCGACGACGGCTTACCGGCTAAGCACTCGAATAAACCTACCGTTGCAAAGGATCCCCGGCGTCCTATTGCGAATCAATCTTATTCAGCGCGTTGTAAATCTTCTCGGATGTCAAAGGTAGATCGAACAACCGCACACCGACCGCGTCGCTTATCGCGTTGGCGATGGCTGCTGCGGTCGGAACGTTGGGGATTTCGGCAATGGCCTTACCCTGAAACGGCACCGGTCCCGTTGGGCTCTCTACCAAGTAGGTGGATAACTTCGGCACATCAAGGGCGGTTGGGATTTTGAACTCTCCGAGGTTGGCTGTAGCGATCTTGCCGTCAACGATGGGGTGTTCTTCCATCAATGCAAACCCCAGACCGGTAACAACGCCGCCGTCAATCTGCCCCTGGTAGGTCAGCCGATTCAAGACCCGGCCCGAGTCGTGCACAGTTGTGACTTTTCTCACTTTGAGCTGGCCGGTGTGCGGATCGACTTCAACTTCCGCAACCTGCGCTGCGAAAGAAGTGATCGGCGCTCGTGATGGCTCGTAAATGCTGAGATGCGTTACGGGTCCGTGATTCGCTTCGAGCGCCAGTCGCATAAGATCGTCAAACGACATCCTTTTTTGGCCCGCGACAACGTAATGGCCCTTCTCCGCCATGAGGTCCTGAGGTTTGCAACCGATTCGACCGGCCGCCAGAGCAATGACCTTCTCTTTTGCTTCACGCGCGGCCTGATGAGCGGCATGCCCGACACTGTTGGTCGATTTGCTGCCTCCCGTCCCTGAATCGTATGGGGAACTGTCGGTATCTTCTACCCGTACAGTCACCCGTTCTCGACCGACCTCAAAAACTTCACTTACAATCTGCTGCACAACCGTATGGATGCCCGGACCCACATCAGGAACGCCTACCAGGACAGTGATGTTGAGGTCCGGTTCGATCGTGATGGCCGCACCGGAACGGCCGGCTCCCGAGGGCCGCTCATAAACAGCAATCCCGCGGCCGACATTTCTGCCCTTTGGCTTGTTCCACCCCGCTGTCTCCACGGCCCGGTCAAGCGTTTCCCGAGCGAGAACATTCTGCAGCTTCTGCCCGAAAGGCGTGGCATCGCCTTTGCCGAGAAGATTCTTCCTGCGGAAGTCCACCGGGTCGATCCCCAACTCGCGGGCAATGATATCAATTTGAGATTCCATGGCGAAAACCACTTGCGGGCTTCCCGGCGTGCGTGTTTGGGTGCACGAGACCTGGTTCGTATAAGCGCATAGCGTTTCCACTTGAATGGCCGGAATTCGATAATAACTCGCCACCCGACGCGGTCCCTGGACGGTAACCTCCGGATTGGCCTTTAGTGCTGCATAGGCACCGCCACTGAAGATGACTTTGGCCTGAAGCGCACACAACCTGCCGTCCCCGTCGACCCCGGTACGTAGCTTGATCACCGCCGGGTGACGGTGCGCCGCGGCTGTCAGCTCCTCGGTGTAGTTCAACACCATCTTGACGGGTTTGCCGCTGCACTGAGCGAGAAAATAGCAGATCGGCGCCTCGAGGACCGACGTCTTGCCACCGAAATCTCCACCCACCGGTAAGATATGTACTTTGATTTTGCTTGAGTCGAGATTGAGATCCCGCGCCATCCGGTCACGCAGCGAGAAGGGCGACTTGTTTGAAGCCCAGATCTCGATCCGGCCATCATTGGCGATACGCACCATGCAGGCGTGCGGCTCGATGTATGCATGAAAACCAAGAGGGGTCCGAAAGGTGTGCTCGAATACACGCGCGGCGGCATGAAAACCACCTTCCAGATCGCCGTTGCTCCACACGCCCAGAGATTGGACGTTCGGAAGCTCGGTCGCGCGCTCGGGTGCATTCGGATACGCGCCGGGATTCTCATGCAGCAACGGGGCCCCGGGCCGAATCGCTTCGATTGGATCGGTCACAAATGGCAGTTCCTCATACTGCACGTCAATCAGACCTAAAGCCTCCTCCGCGGCTTCGGGACTCCTCGCCGCCACAGCAGCCACGGGTTCTCCCACGTAACGCACGCGGTCCCGCGCGAGCACCGGCATGTCTTTCATTCTTAGCCCCGTCAAAACGGGCGGGATGTCAGCAGCCGAAATGACCGCTTCAACGCCCGACAACACGGCCGCCCTTGACGTATCGATTCGAGCGATACGAGCGTGCGGTAGAGGGCTGCGCAGAACTTTTGCCCATAGCGCGCCGCGATCTAGAATATCCGCCGCATAGCGAGTCTGGCCGGTGACCTTCTCCGCTCCTTCGATCCGCGGTACCGATTTGCCGACGAGCTTATACGCCATTGAATTTCTCCCGATGAACAGCTCCGCGTAAAATAGAGTAGATTATTGGTAAGCGTCAAGCAGCAGAAGCCCCGAGCGCTTTTTGCGCGGTTCAAAAGTTCGAAGCTACGACACCCTTCGCCTCAAACCACCGAGGTAAACTCTCCAGCGCGAGCAAAGACCTCCCGCACGATTTGCGCGGCTTGCTCTGCGATCGCCTTCAAGTGACCCTCGGAGACGAAACTCTCCGCATAGATCTTACACAGGTCTTCGGTACCCGAAGGGCGTACGGCAAACCATCCGCTCCGTGCGGTGACTTTGAGGCCGCCGATGTCGGCGCCGTTTCCCGGAGCCCGCGTGAGTTTGGCTGTTATGGGTTCACCGGCGAGCTCGTCAGCCGCAATGTCTTCCGGACGAAGCGACTTGAGGGCTTTCTTCTGTGCCGTCGTAGCGGGCAAGTCGATGCGCGTATAAAAAGATCTGCCGAGTTTCTTCGTCAATTCATCATACCAACTCCCTGGATCTCGTCCGCTCTTCGCGATGATCTCCGCGGCGAGCAATCCAAGGATAATGCCGTCCTTGTCCGTCGTCCAAACAGCTCCATTGCACGACAGGAAACTGGCTCCGGCGCTTTCCTCGCCGCCAAAGCAGATTGACCCGTCGAATAGGCCGGGCGCAAACCATTTGAAGCCGACGGGCACTTCGAAGAGTTTTCTGCCGAGCCTCTCGACCACTCGGTCGATGAGCGAGCTACTTACCAACGTTTTACCGACAGCGCTGTGTTTGTTCCACAGCGGCCGGTGACTCAAAAGATGATGTATAGCGACCGCAAGGTAATGATTAGGATTCATCAAGCCATCGGACGGAGTCACGATGCCGTGGCGGTCCGCGTCGGCGTCGTTACCGATCGCAACTTGGAAGCGATCTTTGAGCTTCACTAATCCGGCCATGGCATAGGGACTGGAGCAATCCATCCTGATCTTGCCGTCGTGATCCACTGTCATGAACCGGAAGGTGGGGTCGATTTGCGGATTCACAATTGTCAGGTCGAGATGATAATGATCGGCGATTCTTTGCCAGTAACCGAGCGCGGCGCCGCCCAAAGGGTCAACACCGATCTTTACCCGCTGCGACCCAATGGCTGCCATATCGATCACTTGGGTTAAACATTCGACGTACGGCCCAACCAAGTCATCCGGGTGCGTAGTTGGCGCTTGAAGAGCTGCCCTGTATGAGATCCGCTTTACGTTCCGATTGCGGTCCCCGAGCAGCGCGTTGGCGCGCTCCTGGATCCAGCCGGTAATATCGGTGTCGGCAGGGCCGCCCTCGGGCGGGTTATATTTGAACCCGCCGTCGGCCGGCGGGTTGTGCGATGGCGTGACGACAATGCCGTCGGCGAGCCGTTCTTTTCGGCCGCGGTTGTAGGACAAAATCGAGCGCGAAATAGAAGGAGTGGGAGTGAAGCCGCCGTCGCGTTGGATGACGGTTTCGACACGATTGGCGGCGAGCACTTCAAGTGCCGTTTGCTGCGCGGGGCCTGAAACGGCGTGCGTGTCTTTTCCCATGAACAGCGGCCCAGAGATCTTCTGGCTGGCGCGGTAATCACAAATCGCCTGTGTGATGGCAAGGATATGCGCCTCGTTGAAACTGCCATCCAGCGAGCTGCCGCGATGCCCGCTCGTGCCGAAATTCACTAGCTGTTGCGGGTTGTCGACATTTGGCTGCCGCTCGTAATACGCCCGTTCGACCGCGCCGACATCGATCAACATATCGCCCGGCGCGGGCTTCCCCGCCAAAGGATGAATGGCCATTGATATAGCCCCCTGAAAGATCTTAAGGATCCCTCATTTAATTCTTTCTTCGTGTACTTCGGCGCTCTTCGTGGTGAATAGGATATTTATACAATTTACGCGGCCGCCATCCTAGCCCGGAATCATCAAACCAAGAAAAAGCAGCACTCGATCCTTAAGGTTGACATTAGACCCGCTTATCGAATAGTTTCCACGCCAAACGGCGGGCCTGGACCGCCCGTCCTCTCCGGCACCTGCCTAACTGACTTGGAGGTGGTTAGCCCCCTAACCTGGGCAATGATTATGTTTTGCGCTCCCGCCACCTCTGAAAGCAATTTCCCATCACTTCATCACAAGGAGGAGATAACAATGAACCACATCTCTGCGATCGCTGCGGCGCTGCTGGTTATCGCGTTTACCATTTTCGGCTGCTCGTATCTGCCGTTCGGTCAGTCCGATGCAGGATGGATTACGCTGATTGACGGCCCGAAAGGCATGGAAAACTTTAACCAAGTCGGCACCACCAATTGGGCGGTGGTGGATGGCATTCTTCAAGCCGACAAGCGGACCAGCAAGACACCCGCCTACCTGGTCACAAAGAACTCCTACAAAGACTTTGAGATCAGAGTCGAATTCTGGGCGAGTCACGACGCCAACAGCGGTATTTTCATGCGCTGTCAAGATCCCAACGTTATCACCGACAAGAGCTGCTATGAAGCGAATATCTTCGACCAGCGCAAAGACCCAACCTACGGCACGGGGGCGATCGTTTGGCTAGCACCGGTATCACCCATGCCAAAGGCAGGCGGCAAGTGGAACACTTACGAGATAACTGCCAAGGGGTCCCGCCTGGTTGTTATGCTCAATGGAGTCAAGACGGTGGAACTCGAGCACAAAGCATTCGCCGGCGGGCCGATTGCGCTCCAGCATGGCGCGGGCGTCATAAAATTCCGCAAGGTTCAGATTCGGCCGCTGTAGGAAAGCGAGGACTTGCCTTGCGTGTCATGAATGAACAAAGGGCGGGTCACAGGAAATGCGCGTCCCGCATCGTTGAGTCGAATCGAAGATTAATCCGTAGAAGGAAAAGGAGGTCTCCATGAAAGTCTTCCTGATACCCGTTTTCGCTCTGTTGCTCGGGGCCTGCGCGACTGGCGCCAGCGGGATCATCTACCGCGTCGGTCCGAACGGCGGGGCTGCCCAGCCCGCGGTTCAAATCGAGAAAAACTCGCGCACGTTGCCCGACGGCAAGACCCGCCAGGCGATCACCGCCAACGGACTCGAATTCGACCGCAACGGCGTGCTTCATGTCGCCGACACATCGCGCGGCGCGGTCTGGAAAGTGACGATCGTTCCCGCAGGCAAGGGCGGGAAGCCGACGGTGCTCGCGCAGAGCCCGCTGCTCGAAGGCGCGGACGGGTTGGCATTCGACCGAAATGGCGTTCTCTGGGTGACTGCCAACGAGCGCAACGCTTTGATCACCGTCACCCCCGACGGCAGGGTTCGGGAAGCGGCGAAGAACGGCAGCCACGGACCGCTTGAGTTTCCCGGCGCTATCGTCTTTGTCGGCGACACCGCTTACATCGCCAACTTCGATACGCCGCGACGGGACAATATGGACGCTAATGGAAAAACCGCGCTCGAC
>CAYPHJ010000041.1:0-38784 GCA_964410485.1 uncultured Syntrophobacteraceae bacterium | reverse complement strand
AGCGGATGAAAACGAGCCCCCAGAAGTTGGTATCGCGCCGGTAAATCCCCTGTAGCCCCCTTTGGCAAAGGGGGCCGGCCGCAGGACGGGGGGATTTGTGTGTGGCACATTTTCATAAGACACAAAGGGCACGACGTTCGAAGAAACCAAAAGAAATTTTTCTTTGCGCGCTTGGCGCCTTGGCAGGAGGAAAATTTCTTGAACTCGACAAATCTGTTGGGTTAGATTTATTGCGCGATCATTGCCCATAACGCCAGCCCGAGGGCTGTTGCGGCCAGTATCATCGCGGCAGTGCAAAAATAAAAAGCCCGTTGGAGCTTTGCTTCCGCGATCAACGCGGCTTTTTCGAGCGTCGCCACGGTATTTTGCAATTGCGCCGCCAACTCTTTGATGTGTGCCGCGTTTTGCGCTGCCGCCGCTTGCAGCTCCGTAATTTGCTGTCGTAGCAAGGGTGAGTGATCAGCCGCCGTGTCACGGTGGTTTTTGGTGAATACCGGGGCTGTGGCTGAGATTATGGTAATAACGTGAGGCAGAACAGCTTTAAGTGCGGGGATTACCCATGCGGGCATATATGAACCTTCCGTCTACGATGTTTTTTTGGACAGTCCAAAACCTGAAAATCTATCCCTAATACTTGTGCTCCGACGTGAAATGAGAAAGTTATTATCGCGCCGAGACGCCAAGCTGGCAAAGAGAGAAGACTGTCGTTTCGACCACCGGGAGAAATCCTTCTTGATTTCCTGGCCTCTGCTTGGAGTATGTCACAGTAGACCGAGAAGAGCCAATTGTGACGCTAGGTGCCGCCTGGCGCTGCCGCGTTTTTGCAGTGAGCAGCCATGAACCGGGAGGTCACGTCTCTCAAATCTTCGTCGAGCAACTCCATGACCTTGTGAAAAATGAATTCAGGCACCCCACTGTAGAATGCCTGCGCTATCCCGCCCGTGATGCACGCCAGCGTGTCGCTGTCCCCACCTAACGATATCGCGTTCCTGATGGCGTCTTCGAAGTCGTTCGACTCCAGGAACGCAATGATCGCCTGCGGCACCGTGCCCTGGCAGGATTCATTGAAGCGGTACGTGGGCCGGATTTCGTCGAGAGTTCTCGACAGGTCATAACCATAACTCGTTTCTACGTATGTCTTGATGGCGTTCTTGGTCGCGCCCGTGCGCGCGAGGAAAATCGCCGCAGCGACTGCTTGAGCTCCTTTTATCCCTTCGGGGTGATTGTGGGTTAGGTCGGTATACTGCTTGGCCCTGGCCAAAACTTCGTCCAACGTGTCGAATGCAAATCCGACCGGGCTAATCCGCATGGCAGCGCCATTGCCCCAGCTGTTATACGGTGTGCTGTCTACGGAGCGCGCCCACTGATGAAAAAACCCGCCATACCCGGCTCCTGGGTACCGCCAATAATAAGCCTTCATCAGTAAAGCGTAATCTTTGTCATTCAAGATGGCATCGGCCAGAGCCACCGTGAGCACCGTGTCGTCAGTGAACGAGCAAGCAGGATGGAACAGCTCGAACTCCTTCGTCTTGATATTGTTGTGCTCATAGACCGAACCGATAATATCGCCTGCAATTGCGCCAATCATACCGTTCACGGGATGGATTTCAGAGTACAGAAAAAATCATGAAAGCTAAAGGGACCGGCCCGTCAGTTGAGGCATCGGACTTTTATACTGCTGGCTGGTACGGATAGAGGGTAAATGCCGAAGTCATCTTGATAATTGACAATGATCATTTCTAATCGCATAGTCTGTTTTCAGCTGTCAAATCAAACGATCCCGTGTGGTTCGAGCAAGACGGTTGCTGCCTCTGCCGTTAGGCGGACACATTCCAGCTAGTTTGACCAGTGATCTACCTCGATTACAACGCTACAACGCCGGTACTGCCAGAAGTTATGGAGGCAATGCAGCCCTATTTCATCAACGAATGGGGGAATCCCTCTAGCAGTTACAAATTTGGCTCGAAGCTGAAGAGCGTGATCGAGACTGCCCGAGAGCAGGTGGCGGATTTGATTGGAGCCCACCCGATGGAAGTGATTTTTACTTCGTGTGGGACTGAAAGTAACAACACTGCCATTCACGCCGCCTTGAAGGCTCACCCTGAGAAACGCCACATTATCACATCGGCTGTCGAACACTCCTCTGTGCTCAACTATTGTATGGCGCTAGAGAAAGAAGGTTACCGGGTTACTTACTTGCCGGTTGACCGAGAGGGATTGCTGAAACTAGCCGATCTCGAAAACGCTATCACGAACGAAACTGCTGTCGTCTCTCTAATGTGGGCCAACAACGAAACGGGCGTCCTCTTTCCCGTCAAAGAGATTGCTGAGATTTGCCGTTCACGCAACGCGTTATATCACTGTGACGCGGTCCAAGCTGCAGGCAAAATCGAGATCGATGTCCAGAAAATTCCGATCGACTACCTTTCACTCACGGGTCACAAATTTCACGCCCCGAAAGGCATCGGCGCGCTCTACATGCGGCGCAAAACGCCCGTGTCGGCGTTTATTCATGGCGGTCACCAGGAACGCAACCTCCGCGGTGGAACGGAGTGCGTACCGTTGATAGTCGGGCTGGGTAAAGCTTCGGAAATCGCTCGTGAGCATCTACCTGGATACGACCAGAAAGTGCGTCCGCTGCGGGACGCCCTGGAGGAAGGGATTCTTGAGAGAGTTATTCATACGGAGTTAAACGGCCACAGGACCCAACGTCTTTCCAACACTACAAACATCTCCTTTCCCGGGATCCCGCTGTCTCCTTGTAGCAGAGAATTGAGGGCATGTATCCGCCAGGGGCCACATGGACACGGAGAATCATGACGCTGGGAGGTTTATCTACCGTGTAAAACGTTCCGATTCAGCCGCACGATGTTTGCGGCGTTCGGAATCTGAACGGTCTTCGGTGGAACTAAATGAACCCGGAACGCTTCAGGCTGCTACCTCTACGGTTGCGTAAAAATCCACTTGTCGCTGCGTTCGTCTTGGCGTGACCGAACGATATCGCGGGGGCGGTGGAGTTATGCCGTCCTCGCGCAGTCCTCGAAGATGAAGTGTGATGGCTCTTTTGATGCGACGGAGAGTCACATCAATAGTTTTTCCGGTAGCGACGCAACCAGGAAGATCAGGCACCGAGGCGCCCCAATCACTATTCGGGTCTTTGTTGAGACGGACCAGATACTGTTTTTTTTTCATCGAGACTCGTGCAGCAAGATCTTAGCCGCGGTCCTTCTCCGACTCTCGCTGCATTCCTTCATAGAAGCTGATCCATCTTGCCAGGTACTTCAGCAGTTCTGAAGGAACCTCGTCCTTTGACAGGATGCCTTTTACGACAGCGTAAGCCACTTGAGGGTCCACCGGATTCGTAGTGTACCTCACCCACAGGTCATGCGCCGGCCCTTTGTGAAACTTGTGGATTCGCTCATTGAGTTCGAATGGATCAATCTCACCCCGTTCCCAGCGATCAAACTCGGCTCTCAAGTCGCGCAATGCTTTGCTTAGCTCCCGCTCATGCGCCACACCGGTCCATTCGCGAATCATCTTTCTGAGCCGTTTTGGAATCTCCTCCATAGGTTTTCTATGTAACGCAACGAGCCATGGGTGTAAAGCAAAACGACTCCTCCGATTGGCTTCGAAACAGAGTTTAGATAAAGATAACAATTATGCGCGCAATGGTATTAGAAAAACCCGGAAAGCCGCTTCGGCTGGCGGATCTGCCTGTACCGAAAACAGGCCCGGGTCAGCTCCTGATTCGCGTTCATGCCTGCGCAGTGTGCCGCACAGATCTTCATGTCATCGATGGCGACCTCAGCCAACCTGAACTTCCGCTGATCCCGGGCCATGAGATTGTCGGAACTGTAGAGGCGAGAGGCGGGGGCGCGGAGCGCTTCGAGATCGGCGAGCGCGTCGGTGTCCCGTGGCTCGGTTGGAGCTGCGGAAAGTGTTCCTATTGTATCTGGGGACAGGAAAATCTCTGCGATAAGGCCCTTTTTACCGGCTACACCATCGACGGAGGATACACCGATTATACCGTGGCCGATCAGCGTTTTTGTTTTTCGCTCCCGGAGTCCTATAGCAATCCCGAAGCTGCGCCCCTGATGTGCGCCGGTTTGATCGGCTATCGCAGCCTCGCCAAGGCCGGCGACGGGAAACGACTGGGAATTTACGGTTTCGGCGCGGCGGCCCATATCATCACTCAAGTTGCGCGCTATCAAAACCGCGACGTTTATGCGTTCACGCGCTCCGGGGATCAGCAAGCCCAGCAATTTGCCCGCAATTTGGGCGCGGTCTGGGCGGGCGCCTCAAATCAGCTGCCGCCAGAAAAATTGGACGCAGCGATCATTTTTGCGCCGGTGGGCGAGCTCGTCCCGCAGGCCTTGCGCGCCGTCGGTAAAGGCGGGATCGTCGTCTGCGGCGGCATTCACATGACGGACATCCCGTCTTTTCCGTATTCGATTCTCTGGGAAGAGCGCTCCGTCTGCTCTGTCGCCAATCTCACGCGCCGCGACGGCGATGAATTCCTGGTTTTGGCGCCAAAGGTACCTGTGAGAACCGAAGTCGAGACGTTTCCGTTGGAAGAAGCCAGTGAGGCACTCGACCGGCTGCGCTCGGGGAAAATCCACGGCGCGGCGGTTCTGGTAATGGACCGGCATGACAGTCACGGTCGATGACGTTGACAAACTCCACGCTTTTGAATTAAGTCACAGGCAGAATGTTACCCAAGCTTCCACGCGAAACGCTGTTGGACTTTTGCCGCCGGATGTTCATAATCCGCCATTTCGAGGAGAGCCTGGTTCCGCTCCACGATAGAGGTGTTTTCTCCGGCCACTATCATCTTTATATCGGCCAGGAAGCGACCGGTGTGCCTGCTCTGTCCTGTCTGAATGCAGACGATTATTTGTTTACGACCCACCGCAACCACGGCCATTTGCTTGCCCGCGGCGCCGATCCCAAACGGCTGTGCGCGGAAATACTCGGCCGGGTCGACGGCTACAACAAAGGCAAAGGCGGCTCGTTTCACCCGGTTGCGCCGGCGCTCGGTTTTCATCACACCTCGGCTGTCGTAGCAGGCATTATTCCACTGGCCACGGGTACGGCCTACGCTTCGAAAGCGCTAAAGAACGGGCGCGTTACGGTTTGTCTTTTTGGCGATGGCGCTTTGGAAGAAGGCGCCGCTCCGGAATCGCTCAATCTCGCATCGCTGCACAAGCTTCCAGTGCTTTTCTTATGCGAAAACAATGGTAAGTACGGCGCGGGCCGCGCTACCGGAGCGACGCAGTCGCCGTCCATGGCAGCTTATCCGCTAACCGATTTGCCCAGGGCGTACAAAGTCCCTGCCGAGCAGGTCGACGGCACGGATGCGGGCGCTGTCCACGCGCTGGTTTCACAAATAGTGGAAAAAATTCGCAGCGGCAGCGGGCCATATTTTGTCGAGGCTCAGACCGTACGCTGGCCCGGCAGCGAAACGAATTGGCCTTCGGTGCCGCAGCCAACTCATAGCGGCCTTGCCTGGGATGTCAGCGCGGTGCCTGAGAAAGTGCGCGAGTGGTACCGTTCTTGTGATCCGCTGCTGATTTTCATTCGTGATCTGGTGGAAGCCAAACAGGCGACGCGGGAAGAGATCGCTGAGATGGAAAACAAAGTCAAAGCAGAAATTGCCGCTGCGATGAATTCGGCAGTGGCGAGCCCATACCCTCCGCCGCAAGAGGCGGTCACGGACACCTTTGCATGAGACAGCTCGCCTATTACGAGGCAAAATTCGAGGCCCTGCACGAAATCATGGCGGCCGATGAGAGAGTGCATCTGATCGGCGGGACTTTTTTGAGTTTGAGCCCGCGGCGGCACGTGTACCAAGATCTCGCCAAAAAATATCGCGATCGCATTCTGTCGCCTCCCATCTCGGAGCTCGGTTTTTGCGGTCTTGCCACCGGCGCTGCCATGGGTGGTCTAAGGCCGATCGTCGATATCAGCACCGGAAGCTTCATCTTTGAAGGCTGGCCGCAGGTCTGCAACGAGGCCGCCAATGCCTTTTATATGTCGGCGGGTCAAACCCGCGTGCCGGTTGTTTTCCATCTGTTTCATGGGCTGCGCGGCGGCGGCGCAGCGCAGCATTCGGCAAGCCCCCAAGCGATGCTTTGGAACAATCCGGGTTTGGAAATCGTGCTTCCTGCTTCACCGAATGACGTCAAAGGGCTGCTGAAAACCGCAGTGGCAAGCGATAATCCGACGGTTTTTGTCGATCATGTTCAATTACTCGAGGTCCAGGGCGATGTGCCGGAAAATGGCGCGGCGATTCCTTTTGGGGTCGCCGACATAAAACGGCAGGGCAGCGATGTGACTGTGATCTCGACTTCTTACATGGTCCAACGCTGCCTGCAAATCGCTGATAAGCTTGCCGGAGAAGGAATCCAGGTCGAAGTTGTCGATCCGCGAACTCTGGTGCCATTCGACACGGCCTCTGTTCTGGCCTCGGTCGAAAAGACGCACCGTGTCGTCATTGTCGATGAAACGCACGCGAGCTGTGGCGTTGCCGCCGAGATTGCCGCGCGGATTGCCGAAACGAGCTTCGACAAGCTCAAGGCGCCTGTTCGTCGTGTCTCCACCTTGGATGTGCCGGTTCCTTATAGCCCGCCGCTCGAGGAATACATCGGTCCCCGCGAAGATCGCATCATCGAGGCGATCCGCGCCGCGCTGCGGTAATCACGCGCTCGTTTACGAGCACGAGAGTGACGACATCGGCGACACACCCGAACGACCGCAGACGATGGACCGCAGACCGCCGCAAACAACCGCAGACGGACGTCGAACCCAGCCATGGCCGCTAAGAAAGAAGAACCGAAGGAGCTTATCGAGCTGCTCCGCCGGATGTGGCTCATCCGGGCGTTCGAAGAAAAAGTCTCGGCACTGTATGCCGCGCGTAAAATCGTTGGCTTGCTGCATTTGGGTATCGGCCAAGAGGCGGTTGCGGTGGGTGTCTGCAGCCTGCTACGCACGGACGATTACGTCTTCGGCGGCCATCGGTCGCATGGCCACGCGATTGCCAAAGGGGCAGACATCCATCGCCTGATGGCAGAGATCGCCGGCCGCGCGACAGGTTACTGCGGCGGCAAGGGGGGTTCCATGCACGTCGTCGCCCTGGACTCCGGCTTTGTAACGGCGACGGGAGTCGTTGGCGGCACCATTCCGCTCGCCCTGGGCGCGGCCTTCGCAGCCAAAGAAAGAAATCAAGGGCAAGTCGCGGTCGTGTTCTTTGGCGATGGCGCCGGGCAGGCAGCCGCCTTTCATGAATCGCTCAACATCGCGAGCCTCTGGCGATTGCCGGTGATTTTCGTATGCGAGAACAACGGCTATGCGGAGTTTACTCCGTTGTCGGCACATACCGTTGTTGAACGACTTGCCAATCACGCCAAGACCTATCGCATACCGGCCAGCACGGTGGACGGGAACGATCTCGGCCAAGTACGCCCGGCGATGAACAACGCGATCCAACGCGGCCGCGGCGGCAGGGGTCCGAGTTTCCTCGAGTGCCTGACGTATCGGCTCCGTGGTCACTATGAGGGGGACCCGGCGAAGTATCGAGAGTTGTCCCAACTCGCGCAGTGGAAACAAAAAGATCCCATCGCCCGTTTTACACGGGTTCTCAAAAGACAAAAGGTGCTAAGCAATGAAGAGGCCAGCGCCATCGAAAACGCAGCTCGCGATCTCGTGGAGAAGGCAGCCGAATTTGCTCTGTCGTCCCCTTATCCTGCACCTGAGGAAGTGGACAGGCAAGTAACGGCTTGAGGAGAAAACTAGAAGTACGAAATTCGAAATTCGAAACAAGTTCAATGTCTCAATGTTCCAAACGGAATTGGAGTTTTAAAATTGGGATTTGCCTACTTTTGATTTGTTTCGGATTTCGAGCTTCGGGTTTCGGGTTTGCATTTGAGCTGCTTGGCGCTTTTGGCGCGATAGGACGCCTTCGGCGAGTAGACGCTGTTGGTTAGAGTGAGTTGCTATTATGCCGGAGCAAACTTTTCTAGAGGCGATCCGCGCCGGATTACGTCAGGAGATGAGCCGCGACTCCTCCGTTTATCTCTTCGGTGAGGATGTTGCGCTCGGCGGACCGTTCGGCGTGACGAAAGGATTGGCCGAGGAGTTCGGTCAAAACCGCGTCGTGAATACGCCCATCAGCGAGGGGACGGTCATGGGTCTGGCCATCGGCGCGGCAGCCGCCGGGCTCAGGCCTGTCGTGGAAATAATGTTCATCGACTTCATCACCTTGGCGATGGATCAACTTGTAAACCACGCCGCCAAGCTTCACTACATGTCGGGCGGCCAACTGGCAGTGCCGCTGACCGTGCGCGTACAGTGCGGGGTCAGCGGCCATATGGGGGCGCACCATTCCCAAAGCCTCGAATCCTGGTTTTGCCATGTACCGGGAATCAAGGTGGTACTGCCGGCTACCGCAACGGATGCACACGGGTTGCTCAAAGCCGCAATTCGCGACGATAACCCGGTTATCTTGATAGAACACCGTGGTCTCTATTCTGCGCGCGCTCCGGTGCCTGACGGCGATCATCTTGTGCCGATTGGCAAGGCGCTGGTGGTAAGAAATGGGAGTGATCTGACGATCGTCGCGACCGCCAAGTTGTTGAGCGCAAGTCTTGAGGCTGCGGCAGAGATCTCCACCAGAGGCATTTCCGTCGAGGTGATTGACCCCCGGACATTGTCTCCACTGGATATCAAAACAATCGCGAGTTCCGTCAAGAAAACCGGCCGGTTGATTATTGCGCATGAAGCCGTTGAGCAGGGCGGCATTGGCGCCGAGATTGCCACTCAGGTGCAGCGGGAGGCTTTTTACTATCTCGACAGCCCGATTGTGCGCGTTGCGGCGCCATTCAGTCCGGTTCCCGCAAGTCCCGTGCTCGAAGAGAGCTTCGTTCCTGGCAAGAACGAGATTATCCGCGCAATCGAGCGCGTCTTGAACGGCTCAGGATCGGCCTCATCGGCGTAGTCGTTGTCGGCCAGATTATTCTTACTGCAGGGATACTGAGATGGAATACCGCAAACTTGGCAAAAGTGGCCTGAACGTGAGTGTCCTCGGCTTTGGCGGTTCGGAACTCGGGTACGACCGTGTCTCGCTTACCGCCGCCAAAAAACTGTTGAATGAGGCTCTTGATCAGGGCGTGAATGTCATCGATACGGCAGAATGTTATCTAACCAGCGAGGAGCTGATTGGTGAAGCCGTAGGAAGACGGCGCAGAGACTATTGTCTGTTCACTAAATGCGGGCACGAAGGCGGTTGGAGCGCTCCCGATTGGCGCCCGGAATCACTAATCAGGAGCATCCAACGAAGCCTTAAGCGTCTGAAGACCGAATACGTCGACTTGATCCAATTGCACAGCTGCTCGGAAACGGAACTCCGCAAAGGGGACGTCATCGATGCGCTGAACCGCGCGCGTGAACGCGGTGACACGCGCTGGATCGGCTATAGCGGCGACAGCCAGGCGGCGCTTTACGCCGTCAAGAGCGGCGTCTTCGACACGCTGCAAACATCGATCAGCATCGCTGATCAGGACGCGCTCGACCGTGTATTGCCGCTCGCACAACAGGCCGGCATGGGTGTGATCGCCAAGCGTCCGATTGCCAATGTCGCCTGGCACAACGGGGATCGACCGCCGAGTGACTCGTATGGCCGGACCTATTGGGAGCGCCTGCAAAAGCTCGACTATGAGTTCCTCCAGGGCGAGTTTAAGTCTTCTGTTGCCGTTGCACTTCGGTTCACACTCAGCGTGCCTGGAGTTCACACGGCCATCGTCGGGACGACCAACCCCGGAAGGTTCGCGGAAAACAGTGCGACCATAACCGCCGGGCCTTTACCCAAGGAACTGTTCGACGGCATGCGCGCCCGCTGGCAGGCAGTAGCAAAAACAAGCTGGGTAGGACAAACCTGAGTCAAATTGCCGGATACGACTACTCGCGCGTGCTCCTGTATCTCCAGGGGCGCCAAGACGCACGGAGAATGTAGAGACTGTTTTCAAACACCGCTGGCATGTCGCTTGCTCTCATCGAATGGCAACAACGTGGAGGAGGCGAACATGCAGCAGGTTGTGCGAGCCGAGTCTAAGCCAATCAAGGTTCAAGACCGAAAGATCAACGCTATGCAATGCCATAAATGCGGGGCAAAAATATACCCGCAATCGCTATTCAAAGCCCATCTCGAGCGCCACAAGGATCAGCGGCGCTGGCTGGCAACAGAACTAAAAACCCTCCGTCATAGAATGACCCGCATGCGTTACTTTCGCTGAGGTATTTTCGGGCAATTGCGACTGGCCCGCAAACCTACCGCAGGTCTTGTCCTTTGCGTAAGATGTAACGGAACTTACAGTCATTCAAAAAAAGCACCTTCGATCAGGACTGGTTTGGCTACCCCTTGCTCGTGACTTCTTCCCGGAATCGGCGTGCCGTCAGGATTAAGGCGCATGTCCGATTTGTCCTGTCCTGCGCCGATGCGCGCCATCACGAGCGGAGTATCGCCGGAATTACAAAACTGATAATAGCAGCCGGCCGGAAGAACGACCGCCTGATTCTTCTTCGCGTTCAGTATTGTCTTGCCGTCTTTGCCCGTATTGAATTGAGCGGTTCCCTGCAGCACCAGGAAAATATGGTCCTCTTTTGTGTGCGCATGTAGCGCGTTCTCGCCAATGCCCGGAGAATAGCAATGAATTCTCAGGGTCATGAGATCGGTTTCCGCTAACAGATGCCGCGTATGCCCCTGACGTACGAGCTGAGTTTTTAGTTGGACGAGTTGAGGTTGGGCGTTCCTGGTTTCCATAAGACCTCCTTGCGAATTTGCCGTAATTCTAGGCCGGAGAGATCTCCTTTGGCAAGCAGGCCACCACTAATTCGCACCGGCTTGCAAATGTAAACCCCGTCGGATTATGTGATGACTTCGCAGACAGTTTGGTGCGACAGGATTGCGACAGCCGTTCCACCCGCAATGAAAAGGGCGAGCACAAGTGCGACCTGAAATCATCGCCATCTTCTCCGCCATGGGGTGGGCGGGTGATTCCGTCTTGGTCCGCTTGGGCGCTCGGCAGTCCAACATCTTTGCCGCGATGCTGGTAAGCTTTCTCGTCTCCGCCGTCTCCATCTGGAGTTATATCTTGAGCTTCTATTCACTGGACTTTTTAAAGTCGCCGGCCATGCTTTACTTTGTCATCAGCGGCTGCCTTCAGCCGCTGTTCGCGCGCGCTCTCTATTATGAAGGGCTGACCCGTATCGGCGTGTCGCGAGCAGGGCCCCTGAGAGGATCGGAACCTCTTTTTGCCGCTGCCATTGCCGTGACTCTTTTGCATGAGCGGCCGAGCCTGTTGGTTTATGCCGGGACTGTTTTGATTGTGGCGAGCGTCTGGATAATCTCCTGGCAACAGCGCGGCCAGCCTAACTGGAGGCTGATCGACGTGACCTTTCCGTTAGGAGCCGCATTGGTCTCTGCCGTCTCGCAAAGTCTGCGCAAGCAGGGGCTAAACATTCTTCCCGATCCTTTTGTCGCCACAGTCATGGTGACGACGACTTCGCTGATTCTGCTCGTGCTGTTTCTTTTAGTAACCAAGAGAAGAAGCTCGGTGCGTATAGAGCGGCAAAGCCTTGTTTTTTTTGTTAGCGCAGCGTTCGTCGCCGTATCGGCACAAATCTTGAACTTCGTTGCGCTGGCCCGAGGAGATCTGTCGGCTATCATTCCACTCCTCAACACGACTCCGCTGTTCACAGTTCTCTTCAGCGGCCTGTTTCTCCGCGGCGTCGAGACATTGAATGCGCGAATTGTGCTCGGCGCAATCTTTATGGTCGCCGGAGTCGCGCTAATCACGCTGCGTTAAATCCTCAGCGCAGAAATGTTGGACAAAACGACTGTAATAACTTATCCCGCCAAGACGCCAAGGCGCAAAGTGATACGTGGAAAAAAACAAGATTTCTCCCTTCGGTCGAAATGACAGAGGTGTCATCCCGAACGGAGTGAGGAATCTTAAAGGCCCTCGCGCCTTAGCGCCTTTGCGGGAGGCATTCAGAAGTCTAAATCCGTGTGCTTAGCCTTTCGGCCAGGGGCGGATGTCGGAATCACGGCGCAGCTTTTTTCGGTCATAGACTTCGAAGTGTGTAAACGCGCCGGTGTTACGCCGTGGCTTGGCCGCCGGCCAGCTGCGGGCGTGGCCGACGGGAGCGACCCATAACAAGCGGAGCTGATCTGGAATTTTGAACAGCTCGCGCAGCTCCGGCTCGACTTCCTCTCGCACCGAAACCCAGACCGTACCCAGCTTCATACTTGCGGCCGCAAGCATCATGTGCTCTACGGCATTGGCAACACTCGCCTGAAAGAGTTTTTCGCGGTCGGCGGGCTGGCGGGTGGTCAGGTAGACTTCTTTTGTCCTGGGGTCGCCGCACACAAGAATAATGACACTGACATCACCAACGTAATCCTTCTTGAGACCCTTGTAATGAAGGGGATCTTCGCGTTTCCGTTGTTTCCACTCGTTGTCATAGATCTGGCGAACGCGCCTCATTTTCTTGCGGTCCCGGGTAATCACAAACTCCCATGGCTGAGTGTTCGCCCCGGACGGAGCCCAGCGGCCCGCTTCCAAGATCGCGTTCAGTTGCGCCTCTGTCACTGTGCCGCTCTTGTAAACTCTGACGCTGCGGCGGGCTTTCATGATCTGAAGCAAGTTGTCCGTATTCATCATTTTCATACTCACAGGGGGTGAGCGGCCCCCAGGGTATTTGATGCCCAAAGGACATGCAAGGATTGCCAGCGTTTGCTTGACAAGTAAGGCTCCTTTGCGGATAGTAACTGCACCTCTCGGGTGAGGATCGAAACACATCCGGCGAGCGTATCGTTGAGCTTATGGCAATTTCTGAAACAGAGATTTCGGACAAAAGTGCGGCTCATCCGTTGCATGGTCTGGACGAAGACCTCGCGCTGCGCACGATACTCGAGGGCACAGCGAATGAAACGGGCGAGCGCTTTTTTGCGGCACTCGTCGAAAATCTCGCCAAGGCGCTAAAAACTCACGGCGCCTGGGTCACCGAGTACCTTCAAGAGTGTCGCCGGCTGCGGGCGCTGGCCTTCTGGATGGACGGCGAGTGGGTACAGGGCTACGAAGTCGATATCAGTGGAACGCCATGCGAGCAGGTTATTGACACGGCCAACCTGGTTCATTTCACCGATAATCTCCTCGAGCTTTATCCGGACGATCCGGACATCACGTCGGTCGGCGCGGTGAGCTACCTGGGCATGCCGCTGAAAGATCTCGACGGCAGAATCCTGGGCCATCTTGCGGTGATCGATAGGCGTCCCATTCCCAATGAGCCGAAGGTCCATGCCTTCTTTCGCATCTTTGCCGCCCGGGCAACGGCGGAGTTGCAACGACTGCGCGCCGAGAAGCAGGTCCGTGAGAGGGAAGAGAAGCTCAGCCGGCTCGTCGGCAGCGCCATGGATGCCATCATCGAGTTCAATGCAGACCTCGTCGTTACGCTTGTGAATCCTGCGGCGGAGCAGATCTTTCAATGCGATGCGCGCGCCGCGGTGGCGCGCAACATCGGCGAGCTGTTTCTAGCAGAAAGTCACGAGAAACTTCGCGGACTGGTGTGTGACCTCGAGAACAAAACAGGCGCTCAGCGTTCCCTGTGGATTCCGGGAGGACTGAAGGCACGCCGCGCTGATCGTGGCGAGTTTCCCGCTGAGGCGACGCTGTCGCGCGCGGAAATGCAAGGAAAGCCTTTCTATACGTTGATCCTGAGAAATGTGAATGATCGGCTCGAAGCAGAGAAAAAGATTCATTCATTGACGGCCGAGGCGGAGTATCTGCGCGAAGAGATCAAGGCGCTCTGCGGCTACGACGATATCATCGGCCAGAGCCGAGCACTGAACGAGGTCCTGCGGGACATCGAGCAGGTGGCCGCCACCGATGCGACGGTGCTGATTCTCGGAGAGACGGGAACCGGCAAGGAGCTTATCGCGCGGGCGATCCACCGTACCAGCCATCGGCAGAACAAGCCGCTCATTACGATTAATTGCGCGGCAATCCCGGCCGCGCTCATGGAGAGCGAGTTTTTCGGTCACGAAAAGGGCGCCTTCACCGGCGCGACCCAGAAAAGAGAGGGCCGCTTTGCGTTGGCCGATCATGGGACTATTTTCCTCGACGAAGTGGGAGAGCTTTCGCTCGATCTGCAAGCCAAGCTTCTGCGTGTTCTACAGGAAGGCGAGTATACGCCGGTTGGCAGCTCGGCAATGCACAAGGTCGACGTGCGCATTATCGCAGCAACCAACCGGGACCTGACCAGGGCCACACGTGCCGGTCATTTTCGTGAGGATCTGTATTACCGTTTGAACGTGTTTCCCATTAATGTGCCCCCTCTAAGAGAGCGCAGGGAGGATATTGTCCTTCTCGCATCCGAATTCGCCGCCAAGTTTGCCCAGAGGATGGGGAAAAAGATCAGCCCTCTCTCCGAGGCGTGCAAGAAACGTCTGACGGCGTACTCGTGGCCGGGGAACGTGCGCGAATTACAAAACGTCATTGAGCGCGCCGTGATTACCTCCCGCGACGGTTCGCTCAACCTCGACCGCGCGCTTCCGGAAATTTTCGGTGAAAACAATGCCGGCGACGAGTCGGTAAAGGAAGCGCCGCAAGAAGCATCCAGGACAATTCTCCGAATTCGTGACCTGCAGCAACTGGAAAAGGAAAATATCACGCGCGCCCTGGAATCTTGTGGCTGGCGGGTGGCCGGCAAAGACGGCGCCGCCGATCTCCTGGGGATTAATCCGTCCACTCTTAATTCCCGCATTCGGGCACTGGGTATCCAGCGGCCGAGATAGATTTTTTGACCAGCGCCTAACCGACGCGAGCTTTCACAACGAGCGGCGTGAGATCTCACGGCTTGCGAGATTTCACAATCCGGCGCACGCTCCTTCGATTGAACTAAGAACGCGACTTATTTAGCAAAATCTTATTTCTGGCCAGATGGCATGATGACTGCTCAGAGTACGCTTGCAGTAGCGGAAAAGAGAGGGAATCGTCATGGAAATCTTCATGCTATTTGCGCTCGTGGTTGTCTACTTGGCTATTGTTGCTGGCGAGCGCTCCTGAAGGACTCGTCTTGCGCCCGGTGAACGGAATATTTTTCTTGCTGGCCAAAGAAAAAGAGTGCTATGGGTGCTCTGGCTATGCGCCCAGAACAGCGCTCGCACAGGCTGCCAGGCAAGCTCGATAGTTCGTTATGGATTCCGCGGTATGAAGATCTCGATTCTTGACGATTACCACGATACGGTGCGCACACTCGATTGCTTTAAAAAACTGGCAGGTCACCAGGTCAAAATCTGGAATGACCATGTCCAGGAGATCGATCCGCTGGCCGAACGTTTGCGCGATACCGATGTGCTGGTGCTGATACGCGAGCGCACCGAGATCCGCGCCGCACTGCTCAATCGACTGGGCAAGCTCAAGCTCATAAGCCAGCGCAGCGTTTACCCGCACATCGATGTCGATGCCTGTACCCAGCTCGGCATCGTTGTTTCGTCGAACCAGCACGCCGGCACGCCGTCGTATGCCACGGCGGAGCTCACGTGGGCGCTGGTGCTTGCGGCGATGCGCCAGATTCCGCAGCAGATGTCCGCGCTCAAAGCGGGAAAGTGGCAAATTGGTGTCGGTAACAGTCTTCGAGGCAAAACGTTGGGAATCTATGGCTACGGCAGGATCGGCAGCGCCGTCGCCGGCTATGGGCGGGCGTTTGGTATGAACGTGTTGGTGTGGGCGCGGGAGCGTTCACTCGAACGAGCCCGAAGCGATAGTTACGCGGTGGCGCGAAGCAAAGAGGCGTTCTTTTCGGAGTCTGACGTCCTTTCGCTCCACATGCGTCTAGTCGATGCAACGCGCGGCATCGTGACAGCGGCCGACCTTGCGCGGATGAAACCAACCGCTTTACTGGTGAATACCAGTCGTGCTCCGCTGATCGAGCCCGGGGCGTTGATTAACGCTCTCAAAGCCGGCCGTCCGGGTATGGCGGCCGTCGATGTCTACGAAGAAGAGCCAGTGCTCGATGAGCATCCATTTTTCGCATTGGACAACGTCGTATGTACGCCGCACATCGGCTATGTCACGCGCGATGAGTACGAAGTTCAATTCGCGGACATATTCGACCAGATCGTCTCCTACGCTTCAGGCACGCCGATCAATGTTGTAAACCCGAAGGTCCTCGAGTCACCGAACATAAGACGTTAAGCGTCGCTGTCGCCTTGCCCCTGGTCCTGTTCGCAAGCCATCCGCGAACAAGTCTCACCTGACTTCCGAATTCTCCAGTTAACGACTGGAGACCGAAGACCGGATCGGAACGATCCAACTTTCTTCCCGACGAGTTTCGCTTTGATCTCGATGTGAGATTTCACAGTTACGAAGTATGAGATCTCACAACTAACGAGATCTCACACTGGTCCCAAGTTGATCAATCAGGCTGTAAGTGGTTGATCTTGTTCCACTATCAAAACTTTTCTCTGATGGCATGTGATCTGCTCTAGGAGGTCATCAACAATTCACCCAAAGGAGGAAAAGAACATGCAACACAATTACTCGTATCAATCGGCACTGTCGGCCTCAGAGCGGATCGCTTGGAAAGTGGACGACATCATCGGCGGGGACAAGAGGCTCGACTTTACCAAGCCATTTATGCCGGAATCGCTGGCGCAGGTGAAACAGCTTTCATTTCTTACCGAAGAGGAACAGAAGACCCTGAACCAAATTCGCGGTCACGAGTATCTCGCCATGTTTGGCCTGGTGGAAGAGTTCATTCTGCCTTACGTCGTGGATCATGCGCGGCCCAAACTCTCAGGAGACGACTACCGCGTGCGCGCCCTCCTCCAGTTCGCCGGCGAAGAAGCGAAGCACATTCATCTCTTCAAGCGGTTCCGTCAGGAATTCGAGGGCGGGTTCGGCAGCAAGTGCGACTTCATTGGTCCTGCCGAAGATGTGAGCCGGTTCGTGCTGTCGCACAGCCCCCTCGGAGTCGGCATTGCGATTCTCCACATCGAGTGGATCACTTTGCGCCATTATATCGAGGGCGTGCGTGACAACGCTAATCTCGATCCTCAGTTCAAGAGCTTGCTCAAGAACCACTGGCTCGAAGAGTCGCAGCATACCAAGCTGGACACGCTGCTGGTGGAAGAGATCGCAGGCAATTCGACGGCTCAGGAAATTGAGCAGGCCTTCAAGGAATACGGGGAGATTGGCGCTTTCCTGGACCAGGGCATTCAGCAGCAGGCGGAGTACGACGTGGAAAGTTTCGTTCAGGCCACCGGGAAGAACCTTTCCAAAGCTGAGCGCCAGGAGATAAGCAACGCGGTGCTCAAGGGGATGCGTTGGACATACCTGGGCACGGGGATGACCCATCCAAATTTCTTGGCCACCGTGGAGGCGATCAACCCTGAGGCACGCAAGCAGATCGAAGAAATGGCCCCTGCGTTCTGCTGAGGGGCGAGCGATCCAATCACAGAAAGGAATCAAGAACCAAAAAGGAGGGCTGCAAAAATGGCACAGGAAAAGATTGTTAACGGAGTGAACGTTGATCAGTTGTTTAGCACAATTGAAGCAATTAAGGCGAACCCCGAGATCGCCCGGTTCCAGTTTCGGTCAACCAACCAGTGGATCGACGGTACCCACAACCGCGCGACGGTGAAGGATTTTTATGGCGCGCTCAAAGAAGACACCGCACGAGACCCGCTGGTTTTTGAGATCGACGAACCACCCGTTCTTTTGGGAAAAAATTTGGGCGCAAATCCTGTCGAGTATCTTTTGATTGCGCTTTCCGGTTGCCTGACCACTAGCCTTGTCGCTCACGCTGCGGCACGGGGAATTGCGATCAAGAAAGTGGAATCAAGATACGAGGGTGACCTGGATCTGCGCGGGTTTTTGGGCATATCGGAAGAAGTTCCCGTGGGCTATCGGAATATCCGTCTTTTCTTCAAGATCGATGCGGATGTCGCGGAAACTCAGAAGCAAGAGCTCATCGAAATGGCGCAAAAATACTCGCCGGTCTTTAACAGCGTAGCCAAACCGGTAACCGTCTCTGTTCAACTCGACAAGCAGTGAGTTTGCAGCTCGTTACAGCGGGCTTGCAATCCAAGAAACAATCGGAAGGCTGGCTCTCGGGCCAGCCTTCCATGGGAGGAAGAACCATGAAGGTAGTAACGATCAAGACCTCAACGCAGGCCGATGAAGTTTCTGTTGTCGAAACAGTGGTCGCGGCGTTCAACGTCGATCCTGTCGCACGATGGTTCTATCCCGATGCAGAACAGTACCTGGCGAGCTTTCCGGGCTTCGTCAAAGCCTTTGCGGGAGCAGCCTTTGAGCATGGTAGCGTCGATAGTGTCGATGATTACGCAGCCGCTGCGCTTTGGCTTCCACCGGAAGTTCATCCCGATGAAAGCGCGCTTGCCGTGCTTCTCGAGCAGACGATTGACGAGCGGCGCAAACCAGGCGTGTTTGCGCTTCTGGCAGAGATGGATAATCGTCATCCGGCCGAGCCTCATTGGTATTTGCCGATGATCGGTGTCGTTCCGGATAAGCAAGGCAAGGGCTACGGTTCCGTATTGTTGCAGCGGGCACTAGAACGCTGCGATACTGCGGGCCAGCTCGCCTATCTCGAAGCCTCGAGCGCCAGAAGTGTTCCGCTCTATCAACGGCACGGATTCGAAGTTGTCGGTACTATTCAGGTGGGGTCGTCTCCGCCCCTGTTTTCAATGGTGCGCAAGCCGGCGTTGCGGAACCGAACCGAGATTGAGAAACCGAAACAAGACGAAGGAGAAGACAATGGCATTCAGCTGTCCAGTAGGGTTTGATGTAGAGCGACTGCGCAAACAGGTGAGCGAAACATACGACCGCGTGGCGCGAGAACCTCGAGGCGAGTTTCATTTTCACCGAGGGCTCGAATATGCGTGTGACTTTCTTGGATACGACCGGCGCAGTCTCGAAATGTTGCCGGCTGAATCCACTGCCTCCTTCGCCGGTGTCGGCAACCCGCATCGGATTGGTCCGATCCAGGCCGGCGAAACCGTGCTGGATATAGGTTGTGGCGCGGGAATGGATCTCTTGCTTGCGGCCAGGCGCGTTGGAGCGGAGGGAAAGGCGATTGGTGTGGATATGACACCGGCGATGATCGAGCGCGCCAAAAGGGGTGCCCTGAAAGCAGGCGTTTGGGAGAACGTAGAGGTGCGCCGAGGCACAGCCGAAGAGTTGCCGGTGGAAAGCGAAAGCATCGATGTCGTGATCTCCAACGGCGTTCTCAATCTGTCACCCGATAAGCTCAGTGCTTTCGGAGAAATCTACCGTGTTCTCAAGCCCGGAGGGCGACTCTATCTTGCCGACGTCGTCGTGCGCCGAGAGTTATCGCTCGCGGCCCGCAGCGACGTCGATCTCTGGGCGGCTTGAATCGGCGGCGCTCTGCCGGAGGCAGAGCTTTATGAAATTACTGCCCGGGTGGGTTTTGGCGAGGGAAAAATTGTCGAGCGTTTCGACTGCTACGAGGGCACTTCCGCAAAGGCCAAGCTATCGAAAGATCTCTATGTCCAGGGGGTGAATTTCTTCGCGCTCAAGCCGTTGACGCTGAAAACCGATCCGCTCGACAAAACATCGCTCTTGAACGAGGACGCAACCAGTGGCTAGGAGCGCACAGACAATTCCTACAGGCGGCCTTACCACCATTGCGCTCATTGCCTTTGCGGGAAATTCGATCTTGTGCCGGTTGGCGCTGGGTGAATCGGCGATGGACCCGGTCGGCTACACCGCCGTCCGACTGATTTCGGGTGCCGTGACCTTGTGGATGATTTGCGCGTTTATTGGGTCGAAGTCGCCTCAGTACGCTGGCAGCTGGACTGGGGCGGCTATGCTTTTTGTTTATGCCGCAACCTTCTCTTTCGCCTACGTGAGCTTGAGCACGGGTAGCGGCGCGCTCATTTTGTTCGCATCGGTCCAGATCACGATGCTTGGAGTGGGCCTCTACTTGGGTGAACGCCCTGCCATGCTGGAATGGCTCGGATCCTTAATTGCGCTCGGCGGTTTGGCTTATCTCGTTTCTCCGGGCATCAGCGCCCCTACCCCAGGAGGGGCACTCATGATGGCGATCGCCGGCGTTGCCTGGGGCCTCTATTCCATCAAGGGCCGCGGCGCCGAGAATCCTGTGCTGGCGACATCGGGTAACTTTACCAGAACCGTGCCGTTCGCCTTATTGCTCGTTCTCGTCTTTTTGCCAGGATTGAGTATCTCCTCCACAGGGCTGTTGTGGGCGGTCGTGTCCGGATCCATCACATCGGGCATGGGCTACGTCATATGGTACACGGCTCTGCGCAACCTTTCGGGGGCGCGGGCTTCGACGGTTCAGCTTCTAGTGCCGGTCATCGCCGCGCTCGGCGGGGTGGTGTTTTTGGCTGAAGAGGTAACCTGGCGCTTGTCCATGGCCGCGGTGGTTATTTTGAGTGGAGTCGGTCTTGGCATTTTCGCCAAGGGCAAACGACAGCAAATTTATTGCCCTGGCGGCGACTCGGTTGGCTTTTTTTCCGACCGCAGAGATGCCAGCCTACGTAATTATCCACAGGGCGCTAAAGCTTCATAGCGGTCAGCTACTGCGGATCAAAGTTGGGGTTTGACTGAACCCTGCATTTGAGCGTAGGAAGGTATCTAGACGCAACGGCCATCGTTGGCGCATAGTTGGAGACTTTGCAGGGAGGATCGTTTATGACAACCGTTGAGCCACGCGGCGCGGTGCATTGGATCGATCATTACGTCGTGGGCACCAACGATATGAGCGCCTGGGCGGACTGGGCGGTGAATGCCACGGGCATTACGCGCCAACCGCTCATTGGGCTTACCACCGAGGCCCGGAAGAAGAACCGCAAGATAACCTGCTTTTTGTGGTGGGAAGGCGGGTCATGCCGCATTGGCGCTTTTCTGCAGCCGGAGATTTACCCGCCGGCAAGAGAACTGGGCAAGGAGCTCCCGCGCTGCGGGTTTTACATTCGCCCCGAGGATATCAACGCGCACCTGGCCAGGCTTGACCGACACAAAATTTCGCACACCGATCCAATCAAGACGGCTGCCGATGGGGAGGAAGGAACGGTTATCTATCTCGCCGACCCGGACGGCAATCAGTATGAGCTCTGGGCGCCCATGCATATGCCCGAAGGCGCGATGGAGATCCGCACGTCCGAGAAAGTCGGCCGCATCAGTCATGTCGTGCTTGGCGCCCGCGAGTTGGGACGAACCGCGGCTTTCTTTGAGAAGTACTGCGGCGTTCAACCCGAACAAACTCCCAAGACCTCCGAGGGAACGCTGGTGCTGCGCTTAAGAGCAGGTGCGCGGATTGTCTACAAGCTGGTGGATCGAGTCGATGAGCGCGTTTCCGGACACGGGCCGTGGTGGGATATGCACACCGCGCTGACGGTTCGGGAAGAGGAGTTCCTGCCGAATTACCGGCGCATGTGGGAAGGACTGCCTGAAGAAGAAGGTTACAAAGGAGACCTCTCCCTGTCCCTCGAGCAGCAAGAAGCGCTTCCAGCGCGCACAGGTTTACATCGGAGTCCCGTGGGCCTCAAGTGGAAAGAGATCTGTGATCGCGGCGATGAGTTTTACGATTGGGATTGCCATGCCTTTCACTTCATCGGCGGCAAGCCGCTAAAAACTGACGGTTCACTGGCATCATACGAAGCCGTGGAACAAGAAGCGTACTTGCGCGAGCTGGCGGACTCGTTGAAAGCTTGACGATAGCATCAAACCGAAACCGCGCAAGGTCATGTGCTGTTCAAGTCGGCCAGACGCGCCTAGCGGTAAAACCATTCGACCAGCGCCATGGGCACAATGGGGATATAAGTGACAGTCATCAGCACCAGGAAAAGAACGGCGATGAAATAAACATTGACTTTGGTTACTTCCCAGATGTCGGCCTGACCTATTGAGCAGGCAGTGACCAAAACACTGGCAACCGGCGGGGTCTGCTGGCCGATGGCCAGGTTGAGAGTGACAATAATGCCGAAGTGCACGGGATCGATTCCGACTTGTCTCACCAACGGCATGACGATGGGCACCACCAGGATGATGGCGGCGGCTGAGTGAAGAAACAACCCGATGATAAGAAAAAACACATTGAGAATCGCAAGCACCGCGTACTGGTTGTTCGTAACGCGACTGATGGCTCGCGCCAAATCTTGGGGAACCTGAGCCTCGGTTAAATACAAGCCTACGACCGTAGAGGCAGCGACCAAGAGCATGACTACGGCAGTTTGAACTCCGCCGTCGATGATGGCGTCGCGTAGCTGCTGCCAATCCAGCTCACGATAGATCAACCCGCCGATGAACACTGCCGCAACCACTGCCAGCCCCGCGCCTTCGGTCGCCGTTACCAAACCTCCAAATATACCGCCGAGAATGATAAGCGGAAGAAGAAAAGCCCAGGCCGCATCTTTGAAGGTGACCCACAGACGCCGCAGATGAAAAACTTCTTCTACCGGGTAGTCGTAGCGCACCGCGAACCAGTAGGAAAGCGCCATCATCAATAAACCGCCCAACAGTCCGGGCACAATGCCAGCGACAAAGAGTTGCACCACCGAGCTCTCGGACATGACCGCGTAGAGGATCATCGGGATCGAAGGCGGAATGATGATCGCCAGAGAAGCCGAAGAGGAGGTCACGGCGACCGTAAACGGCGCCGGGTAGCCTCTTTTCTTCATCGCCGGCATGAGGATAGAGCCGAGCGCCGCGACGTCGGCTACCGCGGACCCGGAGATCTCGGCGAAAAACAATGAAGCGCCGATATTGACCATGGCAAGTCCGCCTTTGATAAACCCAAGCAGCGCTGAGGCGAATGCAATCAAGCGGCGGGAAATGCCCGTCGAGTTCATGATGGCGCCGGCGAGTATAAACAGCGGAATGGCAATGAGAGGAAAGTTGGTGGCGCCGCTGAACATCGCAATGGGAAGGTTGGGCAGACTATCGAGACCCTGGGAGGACACCATGGCGAGGGTGCCGACAATCGCAAGCGCAATGGCAATGGGCACATTGATGAGGATGAGCCCCAGCAAGCCCAGGAGCATCAGCAAAATAGTCACTTGTCGGACGCCTCGCCAGGAACATTAACGGGAGCAGAAGCGGTGCTGCGGGCCTTGCGCAGGACCTCGGGCAGGCTCAGTGCTTCAGCGATTATAAACAGCGCTGCGCCGATTGGGATAACGGATTGAGTCAGTTGAGTCGGAACTTGCGGCAAGCTAACGAGAGTGTCTCCGTGAAGCACGATGAGCACCTCATATCCAACCCAGGCAAGGACAAGGAAAAAACCGAAGACAAAAAATTCGCCGATCAGCACCGCGACAAGACGGGACTTGTAAGGAAGACTGTCAATTAGCCCGGAGAAGCCAAGGTGGGCTCGTTTGAGCGCCGCCAGCGCAGCCGCGTAATAGGTCAGCCAGGCCAGCATGATCGCTACGACTTCGTCATACCACACCAGAGAAGCGCCGGCTTTGCGGTAAATGACGGCGAGCACTACGACCACGGCGAGGCTGATCATGAGCAGTATGACAATGGCCTCGAGCAGGCGCTTGAGAACGGATCGGAGCGTTGTAACCAGCCGGGCCATTCGTCGTAAAGGTTTGTTGTCGAGAAGAGAAGGATTCGGTTAACGCCCCAGAGCCTGGGCCTTTGCGATCAACTCCCGGGCAGCGCTGACGTCTTTGCTAAACTCTTCATAGACGCCTTTGCTGGCGCTGATGAAAGCATTCTTGTCCGCCGTGTTGACCGCAACACCTGCCGTCTTGATTTTACCGAGTAGTTCTACCTCCTCGCGTTCTGCAGTGGCATAAACAAACGGCTGTGCTTCGCGCGCCACCCGTTCCAACGTGCTACGCACATCCTTTGGCAGCTTCGACCATTTCTGAGCCCCAACCGTCACGTAGGCCGGTGTGTAGACGTGGCCGGTTATGGATAAGAATTTTTGCACCTCGTGAAATTTGGCGCTGTAAATTTGCGCGTACGGGTTCTCCTGCCCGTCCATTGTACCGGTCTGGAGCGCAGTGAATACCTCGCCAAGGGCCAGCGGCGTCGGGTTGGCGCCATAAGCCTGGAACATTTTTACCCGCCACTTACCCTGCGGCGTCCTCAATTTGAGCCCCCGTAGGTCCTCCGGGACGTTAATCGGCCGCTTGCTGTTGGTGATATGGCGGAAGCCGTTTTCCCATACGGCAATTATTTTGTATCCCTTTTTCTCCACCGGCTGCGCCAGTTTGGCCCAGAGCACTTCTTGCTCGATGCGCTGCATATGTTTGCGGTCCCGAACGAGGTAAGGCATTTCAAATAAGCCAAACTCATCCGCGACCGAAGACATGACGGTCGACGGCAGGGCTAGGTCGACCGTGCCCAGCTTGAGCTTCTGCAACAGTTCGGGATCTGAGCCGAGCTGGCTCGAACCAAAGACGACCACTTTAGCCTTGCCGGCGAGCGCCTTGTTGGCGCGCGCGGCAAACTCATCGGCCGATAACGCGAACAAAGAACCGGGAGCGCCCACATGGCCAAACTTTAGCTCCAAAACTTGCGCTCTGCCGTGGCCGGCGAAAAACAGGCCGGCGAGAGCCACCGCCGTCAATAATTTGAAAACGCGCATGCTGCACCTCCTTTTCTGTAAGACGCCTTTTATGAATTCAGCGGCTCCTCGTGCGCGCCTCGCTGAGAATCCGCCTCGCCCTGGCAATGTTGAACACACCGCAGATGCAGAATCGCGCCATGTAGAGCGCCGCTTGTTCCGGTGTTCTGCGGTTCTCCTTGACCCATTCCGCCATCTTCTTGGCGAAAACGGCCGAGACCATTCCGTGACCGCACATTGTGCTTAGCTCGAGTGTCGTTGCGTCTGGGAGCTTCTCGACCCGGCCACAAAAGCCGACCGAGTATTCCACGCTATGGCGACAGATCCCCGACTCCCGACAGCAGCGTTCGGCCGCATCAACCGGCGCGCTGATATTGATGGAAATTCCGAGGTCGGCGGCAGGCAATTCCTCTACAAAGCTCTTCATGGAATCGTAGTTGTCGAAAACAGCCGCAACCGTGGTGTGTCCGTCGATACCGGCAATTACCTGTTCAGCGTCGACAGACTGATCACGATACCAGTGCGCAATGGGGTTCAGGTCCTGTCGCGGGCGGAGCATCCCGCCCTTGGTGGCATCACCGATGTTGACCGGCTTGTGTTTGAGCGCGAGGCGGAGAAAAGCGCGGTATTTTTCGACAAGGTTGTCGTCGTTGAGCCCGCGGCTCGACATGGCGAAGACGATATAGTCGTCGTTAACCGGCTGAGCATTGGCGATGCGCTCAAAGGCGTAATGTTCACTGTAGCGGTGAAGCGTATTGGTCATATGATTCGCTCTGCCCGGATTTCACGCCGAGTCGTTCTGCCGGACTATAGTCACTCGGCCGAGCCCGAGGTTGGTTTTTCCCCGATACGTAGGGTAGCCATGGTGTTCCAGGATCTCACGCAACGGATCGCCTCCTCCCTCAGCACAGCGCGTAGAAACGCCGATGCTGATCACCGTGTTGATCTCTCCGGAGAGTCGCCTGATTTCTTGCAGCACCGCGCCGACCATTGCCAAGGTCGTTTTGATCTCTACGATTGCCGATAAGACTTTTTCATCGAGGATGTCCTCTCGAATGAACCCATGGGAGGTATCGCTCATGAGGGAGGTCACCGGGTTGTTTTTCTCGAACTCCACTCCCAGGCGCGCCAGCGCGGTCGTGACACGCTGGATGTCATGAAAGCGCGCGCCAATGCCGGGACGGCCGAACTCGACTACGAAACCAGCCTCTCCGTGGCCTATCCGGTTCGTCACGTCGTTAGTCTTGACCTCGGCAGTGCCGCGACCGTGAATACCCGTCGACTCATGCGGGACCTGCGGATCGGAAAAGGCGCGCCGGACGATTCGCGGCCATGTCAGTTCTTCCGGCGTGATCGCGTCTGTCGGACAGATATCGGGCTCAGGATCAAAGCGGAAGCGAACAAATTTTGCTGCTCGCCGGATCATTCGGACGAAGACGGGACTCAAGTGTTCCTTTGACATGCCGCGGTAACAGGCAAAACACTCCACGCACTCATCGCCATTCACCACCGCGCGCCCGGTCGTAACATCGATGTAAATCGCGCCCATCGGACAAACGGGGAGGCAGTTGCCGCAGGCTACGCATTTGTGTGCGTCGATTCTCATAACCCCCTCTGCATTGCCGTAGTCTGCAAGAAGTAACTCTCGGCAGCGGCCAATCCGACACCCAGGGGGATTTCAACTCCAAAACCGCTCAGGGTCATCTCCACGGCTGCGAGAGCGCCGAGCAGCTCAAGCTCGTTGAGGCTTCCCAGATGCCCGATACGAAAGATTTTCCCCTTGACTGCTCCGAGCCCAGGTCCAAACGGAATGGCCAGAGTCTTTTCGGCGTGGGCAATGTAGGCGTCAGAATCGAAGCCGTCCGGCATGCAGACCGCTGTAATCGTGTTTGAACGCTCGTCGGCTTTCTTGGCCAGGAGTTTCAGTCCCATGGCTTGCACGGCACGGCGACAGCCCTCGGCTAAACGGGCGTGACGAGAAAAGACATTGGCCAGTCCCTCCTCTTCCAGCATGGAGAGGCTCTCCTTAAGGCCGAAGAGCAGAGCCGTGGCGGGTGTGTAGGGAAACTCCCGGTGGGCGTTACGCTCGAGAACGGTTGCCCAGTCCCAAAAATAGCGCCGAGACTTTGCCGATCGGTTCGCCGCTAGAGCCTTGGGGCTCACAGCCAGAATGGCCAGCCCGGGTGGAAGCATGAGCCCTTTTTGCGGGCCCGTGAGTGCCACATCCACTCTCCACGCGTCGAAACGGAAATCGATGGATGCCAGGGAGCTCACGACATCTACAAGAAGAAGAGCGGGATGATCCGCGCTGTCGATCGCCCGGCGAATCGCTGCGATGTCAGTCGTCACTCCCGTGGAAGTCTCGTTGTGAAGGACAAGCACTGCCTTGATCCGGCGGTTCACGTCTGCGCGCAGATGCTCTTTGACGAGATCGGCTGGAATGCCGGCTCCGTATGGAACTTCAATGGCCTGAACGTCGATTCCATGTGCCCTTGCGGTCTCGCAGAAGCGGCTGCTGAAGTGGCCATTGACGCAGCCCAGCACCCGATCGTCGGGCGAGAGGGTGTTGACTACGCACGATTCCCAAGCGCCTGTGCCAGATCCCGGATAGACGAGGATCCGACCGCTTGATGTCTGAAAAATCGCTTTGAGACTCTCCAAGATTTCTTCGAGCAGGATGCCGAACTGCCGCCCGCGATGATCGATGAGCGATTGCGACATTGCTCTGACGACCCTCTCAGGCACCAGAGCGGGACCGGGGATTTGAAGAAACGGACGACCAGACATCAAATCACTCCCTGTGCGAGAGACTCGGGTTCAGCGACCAAGGTTGAGAACCACGGACTTAACCTCCATATATTCTTCCATACCTTGTTTTCCGCCTTCGCGGCCAAGCCCGCTTTCTTTGAAACCGCCAAAAGGGATCTCATGCGTATACCCTGCCGCGTCATTGACCCCAATCAGACCAGACTCGAGTCCTTCCGAAACGCGGATAATCCGCGCCACATCGCGGCTGTAGAAGTAGGCGGCCAACCCGTAGGTGGTCTCGTTGGCGCGCCGGATGACCTCCTCCTCGGTTTTAAAGGTTAAGATCGGCGCGATCGGACCGAAGATCTCCTCAACGCACACCGGCAGGTCGTCTTTGCAATTAGTAAGAACGGTGGGAGCGAAGAAAAAACCCTTTTCCATGCCTTGGTCGGTCAGAGGTTTTCCGCCCGTCAGGATCTTTGCTCCGCATTGCACTGCGGTTTCCACCAAACGTTTAATGTTTTCCAATGCCTCTTTGTTGATGAGTGGACCGATCTGCGCCCCGGGCTCAAAGCCATGGCCTATCTTTAGCCTCCTGGTGCGGTCGACGAAGGCCTGGATAAAGCGGTCAGCGATCGTATCCTGAACAAAAATCCTGTTAGCGCAAATGCAAGATTGGCCGCCGACGCGGAGAAACTTCATGGCGATAGCGCCTTCTAAAGCAGCGTCAAAGTCGGCGTCGTCGAAAATAATGAATGGAGCATTGCCGCCGAGCTCAAAAGAAATGCGCTTGATCTGCCTGGCCGCTTGCTCCATCAGGCTCTTTCCCGCGTCGGTCGAGCCGGTGAAGGCAATTTTTTTGACCAGCGGGTTGGAAAGCAGCTCATGCCCGATATCGGCGGAACGAGCGGCCGTGATGACATTGAAGACACCCTGAGGCAGCCCGGCATCGTGCGCGCATTGGGCGATGGCCAGGGCGGTCATCGGCGTTGCCGAAGCCGGCTTCAGGACGACAGTGCACCCGGCGGCCAGGGCTGGAGCGATCTTCCGTGTAATCATGTTGGCCGGGAAGTTCCACGGCGTGATCGCGCCGACTACACCAACGGGTTGCTGCATCACCCAGAGCCGCTTGTTAGCGAACGGCGAGGGCACAGTCTCGCCATAAGTCCGTCGCGCCTCTTCGGCGAACCAGCCAAAATAACCCATGGAGAATCCCACTTCGCCCTTCGCCTCCTCGTACGGTTTGCCGTTCTCCAAAACTACGAGTCTGGCGATTTCATCGCGCTGCTCGGCCATGAGATTTTGTGTCCGCCGCAGAATCTCGCCGCGCTCTTTGGCCGGAGTGTGGGCCCATTTCGGAAAGGCGCGGTCCGCAGCTTCGATGGCTCGCCTCGTCTCTTTTGCTCCGGCGTCTGGAAGAATCCCTACAACTTCGCTATTCGCCGGGTTCCGAACTTCAAAAGTTTTTCCCTCCCCGGCCTCTTCCCAAGCGCCGTCGATATACATCTTCCATTGCTTCGCCGCCATAGGATCACCTCGGTGTGGATGTTCACGAAAACATCTACCTGGTAGCCAACCAAAAAAACAACAGCAGCACAGGCCTGCGGATAAATTCGCGAGCGCTGGCTGCCTCTAAATTGTTTCCTCCTTCGGCCGTCTTTCGGCCGCGCTCCGGATCTTTGGAAACGTAAGAAACCGGGGTACAACTGAAAGCAACGTTACACTTAGCTCACCTGCCAGCCCTGCGTATCACCAGAGCGGGGAATCTGTCAAATTGCACATGACACTTGTAGAAGACATCCCCTAACAGATGTGCGGTTGACACGAAGTTAGCGTTCCCGATAGTCTCCCGACCGAAAATAGGCTGGCCAGGCGGGAGCGCCCCTTCTTCAGCGTTCCTGGACTGAGGCGCGCGCTTGTCCTTGACACAGGAGGACATCACAATGAGACGCTTGTCCGTTTTTACGATGGGGCTTCTCCTTATCGGGGTTACGGTCCCCGGCTGCTCGCAGCTGGTATCGAGTCGCGATGATGCGGGGTGGGTCACGCTCCTTGATGGGCCTAAGGGTTTGGATAATTGGAACCGCGTCGGCGACGCTAATTGGAGGCTGGTGAATGGCGTCGTTCAGGCCGATAAGAGAGTTGGCAAAGACGCCGGCTTTTTGGTTTCGAAGAATTCCTACAAAGATTTTATGATAAGGGTCGAATTCTGGGCCAGTGACGACGCCAACAGCGGCATCTTCATGCGTTGTCAGGATCCAAAAAAAATAACCGACAAGAGTTGCTATGAGGCGAATATTTACGACAAGCGCCCGGACCCATCGTACGGTACGGGAGCCATCGTCCATTTCGCCAAGGTATCGCCCATGCCCAAGGCAGGCGGCAAATGGAACACCTATGAGATCACGGCTAAAGGGCCGCACCTGGTGGTCGTGCTTAATGGTGTCAAGACTGTTGAGCTGACACACACCAGCTTTGCCAGCGGTCCGATCGCGCTGCAGTATGGCGCCGGCATCGTGAGATTCCGCAAGGTGCAGATCAGGCCGCTATAAAGTACATTTGAGGAGTCCGGCTTCCTCGCAGAGGTGTCGAGCGGAGCACCAAACTCCGGAGGCATGCTTCCGCGAGCTGGCGGAGTCGCTGAACAAAAGCGCTCACAATCTTTCCAGCCGCGCCTGATTTCTTTAACTGGCGCGTCTCATTCTCATTAATGAAGGCCAAGACGTATCGCGGCCACCGCGTGGAGCTGGAGTCGGAATCAACCCGCTCGGGCGAATGGATAGCCAGGGCCACGATCGTCGCTTTCGAGGCCAAAAAAGAAAAGAGAATTCCGATCTTCGGCAGGCGACAAGCGACCTTCAACAGTCAGAAGCAGGCGGATGCTTACGCGTTCGAACTGGCAAAAATATGGATCGACGGCAGAACCTGGGGCACAAACGGACATGGTTAAAGGTGCGACAGACTTTGGCTGCTACCGCGGGGCCAGATCGCTGAATGGCTTCTTGGTGAAGCCCGCTGGCGGGGCGAACTCGGTGGCCGACACTGTGCGTTCCTCGGCCTTCAGAACTTCCTGGGTGCTCCCACCGGCGTCGGTCATGCGCACCGGGTAGCCGTCGGCAAGCGCGGCCCAGCCTGATCGGATGCGCGCACGCTCTTCGCCGCTAAGAAAATCCCCCTTAAATTTCCCTTTTTCAAAGGGGGAAATTGCCTTCGCGGACCATTTCCCCTCTTTAGCAAAGAGGGGCCAGGGGAGATTTTGGACAAGAGTGGGGGTGCGCCCTGCATCGCTCTTTTGGGTGGAAAGTATCCGACGAGGTGGTTTGGTGACAACGTTCATTCCTCCCGATCATTCGCCTCATCGTATCTTCCGCGCGCGCGGCATCAGCACAAAGATCGCAAACATCGCGATCGTGCCTACGAGACTCATCGAGGCCGCCGCCCAGCGCGCGCCGACGAGCGACGCCAATCCGCCGATGAACATGGCGCCCAGCACCAAAATCACCTGAGTCATGTGAAAGATCGCCATAGTCCGGCCACGGAACTCCGAGGGGGAATAGGATTGAACAATGATTTGAATCAGCGCGTGGGAGGTCACGTGACAAAGACCAATCATGAACATCGTCGCCATTGAGAGCACAAACGAAGAGGAAAACGAAAAAACAACCAGCAAAATGCCGTACAGACCGACGCCTCCGATCATCACCGGCCCGCGCGAGATACGGTCGCCCAAGAAGGCCACCAGCACAGAGCTAAAGAGCGCGCCGACTCCCATGCAAGTGAGAAGGATTCCCTGGCCGTGCGCGCCGACCTGGAGGATGTCGCGCGCAAACACGGGCAACAGCGTGGTGAACGGGATCATCAAAAACATCGCAATAGACGCCACCAAAAGACCAACCCGCACTTCGTAATTTTTCCAACTAAATTTCCAGCCTTCGAGAATGCTCCGCCCGAAGGCCTTGCCGTGCCCGGCGAGAGCGTCAGTTGTTGCGGCAACGCGCCGCGGCGGGCGGAGCATCATCGTCCAGATTGTGGCCAGGAGAAAAAAAATCGCCTGGACCGAATACGAGCCGGCGGTGCCGTACAGAGTGATAACAATGCCCGCCAGTGCCGGCCCGGCGCTGCGCGCCGAGTTGAACACCACCGCGTTGAGTCCCATGGCGTTGGTCAAACGACCCGGCGGCACGGAGTCGGAAACCATAGCGGATCTGGACGGCAGCTGAAACGCCTGCATCGTGGCGAGCCCGAGGGAGGTGATGTAGACATGCCAGGGCAGGATCTTGCCGGTGAAAATCATCGCCGCGATCCAGGCGTAGAGCAAACCATCGACGAGCTGCGCGATCAGGATCTGGGTCTTGCGCGAGTAGAGATCGGCGGCGCTGCCGGCGATCGGGGAAAGCAGGAGAGTGGGGATCGCTTGCACGCCCCGCACCAGCCCGAGCTGAAAAGCCGAGTCGGTCAGCTCATAGATCAGCCAGCCGCGCGCGATGGAATCCATCCAGGTCGCCATCGACGTGAACACCTGCCCATACCAGAGCAAGCGAAACTCGCGGTGTTTGAGCGCCTCCAGTGCCCGCAGTCCCAACAACGCCTGCAGCGGACGCCACAGGGATATATCTGCGGCTGTGTCAGCTAAGGAATCGGCCGGTGGTTGCTCTTGTTCTTGTTTCACGGATCGTGACTGCAGAGGAAACTCCGTAGTTGGGCGCGGGAGACAAAGGTTCTCGGAGCGCAAAACGGTTTGTGAATACGATGTCTGCCTATAGCACGGCCGATGGGTAGACGTCGAGCTACGTGCGACAGAGTACTGGAGCAAAGGCAATGCTTGTACCTGAGCTGCCGCACGGTGGTGAAATGAGGGCAAAAAAACACATCTTCAGGCTCGGGTGTCCCTGGCACTTGCTGTGCCTAGCTGGCTTGGCTTAACCGCCTAAAGGTTTGGGCGGTTATCCAAATCTTAGATCCATTGGTGCGCGGATAACCGAGGTATTTTTCATGGCATAAACGTTGCGGTTGGGCAGAAGGCAAATGGCCTCCGTCTATGACCTTAAGCCCAAATTCCAAACTCTGTTGAGACCTGTTGTGGCGTCTCTCGCGAGAACCTGCGTGACCGCTAATCAGATCACGCTCGCTGCCTTGCTGCTCTCATTTGTCGCCGGCTTTGCCATAGCGCTCCATCCAGAAGAGCGTTGGCCGCTCCTTTTCGTCCCGGTTGTGCTGTTTTTACGAATGGCATTGAACGCCATCGATGGCATGTTGGCTCGCGAACATCACATGAAGAGCGCGTTGGGCGTGATTCTCAACGAGTTGGGCGACGTCTTGTCGGACATCGCACTTTATCTGCCGTTTTGCTTGATTCCGGGGGTGAGTGCCGAGTGTGTCGTGATCGTAGTCATTCTTGCGATTGTCAGTGAGCTGGCCGGCGTAGTTGGCATACAGATCGGCGCAGAGCGGCGCTATGACGGCCCGATGGGAAAGAGCGATCGGGCATTCGTCTTTGGATTTACTGGCTTGGCTCTGGGACTGGGCGCTCGGCCAGATTCGTGGGTGAATTTCTTCCTTATCATCACGGCGGCGCTATTGGTCGTCACAATCGCGAACCGAGCGCGCCGCAGCTTGGGGGACGCTGCGCGATGACTTTCGAAGTCAGCCCAAACGTCTTGTGGTCTCTTGCGGGCCTGTACGGAATTCTGCTCGCGGCATCGGTGATCTTGCCCGTGATTAGACGACATACGGATGAGGCGAATTACGGTGAAATGGTTCAGCGTGTTCGCTCCTGGTGGGTCATCGTCACGCTTTTTACTGGCGCTCTTGCGTTGAGTCGGACGATCTCACTAATCTTCTTCGCCTTCATCAGCTTTCTTGCGCTCAAGGAATTTTTATCCATTATCCCTACCCGCCGCGCTGACCGGCGGGTGCTGTTCTGGGCTTATCTGTCCATTCCGGTTCAATACTATTGGATCGCCACAGCATGGTACGGCATGTTCATCATCTTTATTCCCGTGTATGTCTTTCTCTTTTTGCCGCTACGCATGGTGATGATCGGCGAGACCAAAGAGTTTCTCCGCGCTGCGGGAACGCTGCACTGGGGCATCATGATCATGGTGTTCAGTCTCAGCCACGTGGCATATCTTTTAGTTCTGCCCGACACGAACAACCCGGTAGCGGGCGGCGCCGGGCTGGTGCTTTATCTCGTATTTCTGACTCAGTTTAACGACGTCGCTCAGTACCTGTGGGGGAAGACGCTGGGCAGGCATAAAATCGTTCCCAAGGTGAGCCCAAACAAGACCTGGGAAGGCTTTTTGGGCGGCGTAGCTACGAGCACGATACTGGCCATTCTCTTGGCGGATTTATTGACGCCGTTGAGTTTACGAGCCGCGTTGTTTGCCGGTCTTCTCATTAGCGTAGCGGGATTCGTTGGCGACGTGACAATCTCGGCGCTAAAGCGGGATATCGGGATAAAGGACAGCAGCAACTTGCTCCCGGGGCATGGCGGCATCATGGACCGCATCGATAGCCTTACGTACACCGCGCCGCTCTTTTTTCATTTCGTCCATTACTTCTATTACTGAGATGATTAAGTTGCTGCGCTTTCTGTTTTATACGGTCATCGTCAAGGCGATCGTCATGATCGTTCTGGGCCTTAACGTGCGCCACCGCGAAAGACTGCCGCAAAAGGGCTCTGCAATAATTATTGCCAATCACAACAGCCATCTGGATACGATGGTTTTGATTTCCTTACTGCCGTCGAAGCTCTTGCCGCTGGTAACGCCCGTCGCCGCCGTGGACTATTTTTTCCGTTCACGGATACTTGCCTGGTTCGCTCTCAATATCGTGGGAATTCTGCCGCTCCGGCGCATACCGTCCAGGAACGAGGAAAATCCGCTTTTACCCTGTTTCGAAGCGCTTGCGGCGGGCAAGATTTTAATACTGTTTCCCGAGGGCAGCCGCGGCGAGCCGGAACGCCTGTCGCAGTTCAAGGGCGGTGTCGCCAGAATCGCCGAACGCTTTCCCGATGTGCCCGTCATCCCTGTTTATCTCCACGGTCTAGGCAAGGCATTGCCGAAAGGTGAAGCCATACTGGTGCCCTTTTTCTGCGATGTCTTTGTGGGCGAGACTATCGCCTGGACTGGCGACCGCAGAAGCTACATGCGTCAGCTGGATGAGCGGATGGCCGCGCTTTCCGCAGAAGGTCATTTCCCGACATGGGAGTAAATCTCATGGCCTTACTGTGGGGCTTTGCCGAAGCGACATTGTTTTTTATTGTCCCGGATCTGTGGGCCAGCATCGCCGGGCGCGACAAGTTGCATCGGGGACTGATCGCTTGCCTTTACTGTGTGGCTGGCGCAATGGCTGGGGGATCGATCCTGTATTTCTGGGGGTCGTTAGATCCCACAGGCGCCATGTTCGTTTTAGAAAAAACTCCCGCGGTCAGTGCCGAGATGATAACGCGAGTGCGGGAGGACTTAAACCATTTCGGCGAATGGGCGATTATATTCGGCCCGTTGAGCGGTACTCCCTACAAGCTTTACGCGGCGCAAGCGGCTCCGGCCGGTTTTCCGTTTTTCTGGTTCCTCTTGGTCAGCATCCCCGCGCGCCTGATCCGCTTCGTGGCAGTCACGACAATCTGCCACTACGCGCTACGGGGGTTGAAGCATCTTGGAGTGCGCGCTCAGCCGCTGACCATTTTGCTCACCTCCTGGACGCTCGTTTACGTCGCCTTCTTTCTCGTCATGCCAAATTGATGCATGTTGGGTGTCCGTTTACCGAGGTCCGGCTCGAAGGAAGACGTACCGTGCCGGACAGGCGCATGCCTTGCGCAAGGCCACTATACGCTGGTGATAATGACGCCGCATTCTTCGCAGCGGTAGCGAGACGCGGGGTTTTGAACCGCCGCCAGTTCCTCGAACTCGTAACGCCGGACGCCGTCCCGATCGAAACACTCAGGGCAATAGCCGTCGATTAACTCTGTTTTCTCCAGGGTCAAATGGCAGCGCCGGCAGCGCAAGCGATTTTGCGGCTGAGGCAGCAATTCCAATGTAGTGTGGGGGCAAGATGTCATACTTCCGTCAGCACAGCGTCAATCAAACAGCGAAGCAACTCTCGCGATGAGTTAGATGGTCAACTCCAGGATGTACAGCCCTCCCTTCAATCGGTCGACGGCATAAACAATCCTGTTCTCGTCCACGTATACGTCATTGACTGAATTGGCGCGTGCTGTGGAAGGCACCTGCGGCACAAAGTGAGCCACTTCCTTGGGTTGGTAGGGATTGCTCGTATCGTAGACGCGCACTCCGGCGTTGAAGAAGGCCCCGAACACCAGGTGGTCCGACTGGAAAGAAAGCGGCAGCGGCTGATTCTCGTGCACATTGTGCGCGCCGAATCGACCGGGACGATTGCCGAAGTCTTCCTTGTCGGGCAGCGGCAGGCTGCCGATCATCACAGGGTTGGATTCTACCCGCGCGTCCACCAGCCAGGCCAGCTTGGGATAGTCCTCGCAATGTTCGAAGCCGGGGTTGGCCTCGTCGGTGACCACCAAGAGGTTACGGCTGAAGAGAGGCAAAACCGTGTGGGTGAACCCCGCAAAGGGCGGATGGTGGTCGATCTGGCTAATCATCCGGGGATGCGACTTATCCGAAATATCGAGGATAAGGAACCCCGAATCGAGCCAGCCCGCATAGGCCCGGTCGGGGCGCTGCGGATAGACATTGGTATTGTGCACGCGGTGACCACTGTCGAACCGCGGATGGCGCTCGGGCATGGGCGCTTCGTCCCCTTCGCGGATGCCGGGAAGCCACCAACGCCCCGACTCCGTGGGACGAGTGGGGTTTTTCATGTCGACAATCATGTAGAACTGATCGTCCAGCTGGTTGCGCGGTTGGAAGTCAGCCGCGCCGGTCGAGAGATGCGCGTACTCGCCGTCGACAAACCAGAGACAATGGACGCCCCGGGAGTAAGGGCCAGATGTGTCGAAAAATCCGATGCGCTTCGGCTCTGATGGATTTTTAATGTCATAGACTCCCATGCCAACGCCAGGCAGTCCCGGCTTGTTCGACTGATAGGCCACCAACAATAACTCGTCGAGCACCGCCAGCGAGTTCGAGCGCAGGTATGAATACGGCAAGTCGGTCTGCAGTATGATTTTCGGATTGGCCAGGTCCGTCACGTCCAAAGCGGTGACATCTTTGGGAGCGCTTTCGTGCGCAATCCAGAAGATGCGCCGCCCATCGGAAAGTTGCTGAAGAGCAACTCCTTCGCCGGCGTTCCCGAATCCATTTAAGTCGTGATGTGAAATCAGTTTCATATTCCTAATTTCTTGCTTGTACGTCGGCATCATGCCTCCTTATCTAAGAGAATCTAAGAGACAAGCCGTTCCAAACGTTCAAACCGTTCAAGTCGTTCAATACTTTCAAATGGTTCAAGATGCATTCTTACGTCTTTTAGATGTTCACGGGGATTAGTTCAACCCAGTTTTAACCGCGCCAGCGCGCCAACGCACCAACCGGGCAAAAAACAGTCCTCACCACCGGTCCGGGGCAGGAATCGGGCTTCTAACTTTTTGAACGATTCAATCTGATAGTTTTTCGCTTTCGATCCTCAGCCTCAGGCTAAAAATCTCCATGTCCATACTGTTCGACAGGGTCACAGAGCCCACAACGTTCATGCAACCGAATAGTGTTTACATTGCGTTTGTAATAGGGAAACTCACTGTTGCTCAACTGCTTACTCAAAAATGGAGGGAGGAATCCCGCGGAATTGAACGCACGCACCTTCATCTTCTGTAGACTAAAAGGGTCCGGCAGGACAGACGAGATCACTGGGAGGATGTGGGCTGCGTCGTATTAAGCTCAACCGGGATGGGCTCAGGAGCACTGGCCTCATGCAGCGTAAATCCTTCCATTGAAACGGTGTACTCGTTGACCTGAGCGAGATAGCGGATACACGACTGAGTCGGATAGTAGCCCCTGATGGCGACGGCTGATGGCGATTTTAGCGCGAAGCACGTGGTGGGCTGGCTCAGCAAGTAGTCTCGCGTGACCATCTCTTCATAGAAGGTGACGCGACCGTCATAGACGCCATAGATCCATGTTCGCGTAAATTTGTTGCCATGGAATTCGGGACTCGTCTGGTCAATTAGATGATTACCCATCGCCGGTGCCACTGCACCGACGTTTTTGAAGTCGGGATGCATGTAATTTGGAGGGACTGGCTTGATAGCCAGCTCGAATTGATCGCAACGGACAAATTCCGGTCCGCAGGGCCCGGGCTGCACGGCTAAGACTTTCTCGATCGGTTCAATGTAAAAGTGAACGTCAAAGTGCGGGAGATCATACACTCCTGGAGGGATATGTCCAGCAGGGTTCCAGTTGAGACCCACCCATTTAAACGGAATCTCCGAACGCCGAGCCACCTCGCTGGGCAGCGGGATGATCCACTCATGGGAAGCGAAGCACTCCGTCTGCGGGTCGACTTTCCCATCCTTGTTCCGATCAAAGCAGTGATGCCCGTCGGAATGCGCAGTGGGAAGGCCGTCCAAAGCGCTTGCCTGGAAGACGATGCCGACCGCCGTGGGTGCCCCGCTGTTGTCAAACTCGGCATAGCTGGAGACCGTGCCATTTCCAACGCTGGCATAGGCGCCGAGAGAACGCGCGGCCGGCGCGTCAGCTTGCTTATCCTGCGCACAACTGATGGCCGTGAGTGCAATGAAAACCAAGACGGTTCTTGCCAGATTGCTTTCCTTTATCTGGCGGCGATTCAGCGGCCAGCGAACTGCACCCCGGCTTGATCCGAGCCCAAGTTCTCTTGATCTAGTCACAAAATGTTTCATGATTTTTTTTTCCATTTCTTTCAGCGTTCCCTTGAGTTTGGTTCCACTCTGACGGAAGAACAGATGTTCAAAGGCACTCATATCTGCCTTTGTCATAGTCTCGTACAAACGAAACACGACATTTTTGAGTTCGGCTGATGGGTTCATGTCGGATTCCCCGTTTCTGGAATTGTTGCGACTGATGGTGTGGCGACCTAACGCATAGCGTTTTATCCCCTAAAGCCTGGAAGTAATCAAGTTCATGGAGAGATGCCGTTAGGTGCGATGGGGGATAAAAAGGATTGGACTAAACCGCGTAGCTGCCGTGCAGCCTCGACTATGGGGATTGTATTATGCGCAGCGGCGTCGGGGATGGCACGGTACCTAAAGATAGGATGCCAGCGAAAGAGGGTTGAGATCGGCCTGGGTAGTTGCGGTGCTGGTTTGCATTTACGTTGCGGCACACGCAGACGCACCCGTGCGAAGCCCGCGGATCGAGCGACGAAAAATTCAAAATCCGAGTCTCTTTGATTAGCCCTCGATAATGGTGCGCTTACCGATGGCGGGCTCCCTGTGACCCAATCCCGGAAGCT